>JBILKP010000080.1:0-11511 GCA_044376625.1 Gemmatimonas sp.
TGGCGGGGGCGGTGGCGCTGGCGCTGCTGCCACGCCTGGACGACCGCGCCGTGCGGTGGGTCGCCACCGCGGTGCTGGTGGGGCAGGGCGTCCCCGCGTTCCTCCTGTATGGCGCCTTCGACGCGGGCGCCCCGGGTGGGCAGTTCGCCACGGTCGTCCCGTGGATCGCCGACTGGGGGGTGTCGTACCACATCGCGCTCGACGGCACCAACCTGCTCCTGGTGCTCCTCACCGCCTTCCTGGGGCCGCTGGTGGTGCTGGGGGCGTGGACCGCCATCACCACGCAGGTGCGCCTCTTCCACGGGCTGCTGCTGCTGTTGCAGTGCGCCATGGTGGGCGCGCTGGTCGCGCAGGACCTGTTCCTGTTCTACCTGTTCTGGGAGGCGATGCTGATCCCGATGTTCCTCATGATCGGGATCTGGGGGGGCGCCCGCCGCCGCTACGCGACGGTGAAGTTCGTGCTCTACACCGCCTTCGGCTCCATCCTCATGCTGGCCGCGGTGATCGTGCTCGTGCTGGCCCGGGCCGACGGCGCGGGGGGCGCCCTCTCCTTCGCCTTCGCCGACCTGCTGGCGGCCCCGGTGCCGGCCCCCCTGCAGCCGTGGCTCTTCGCCGCCTTCGCGCTGGCCTTCGCCATCAAGGTCCCCCTGGTGCCGCTGCACACCTGGCTCCCCGACGCCCACGTCGAGGCGCCCACGCCGGGCTCGGTGATCCTGGCCGGCGTGCTGCTCAAGATGGGCACGTACGGCTTCCTGAAGCTGGGGTTCCCCCTCTTCCCCGACGCCGTCCGCGCGCACGTCCCGCTCCTCCAGACGATGGCGGTGGTCAGCATCGTCTGGGGCGCCGCCCTGGCGCTGGTGCAGCAGGACATCAAGAAGATCATCGCGTACTCCTCGGTCAGTCACCTGGGCTACGTGATGCTGGGGCTCCTCAGCAACGAACTGGCGGGCGTGCAGGGGGCGATGGTGCAGATGGCCAGCCACGGCCTGGTGGCCGCCGGGCTCTTCCTGCTGGTGGGGATGGTGTACGAGCGCGGACACTCGCGGGAGCTGGCGGCGTACGGCGGGCTCGCGCGGCAGGCGCCCGCGTACGCGCTGGCCTTCGTCCTCTTCACGCTCGCCTCGGTGGGGCTCCCCGGCACCAGCGGTTTCACGGGGGAGTTCCTGGTGCTGCTCGGGGCCTTCGCCGGGGCGTGGCCGCGCTACCAGGCGGGTGACGCGCTCCCGTTGGCGCTGGCGGTGGCCGCCACCAGCGGCGTGGTGCTGGGGGCGCTGTACATGCTGCGCTTCGCGCGCACCTTCCTCTTCGGCCCCGTGAAGGCGCCGCACGACGTGCCCCTGTCCGACCTCACGCGCCGCGAGCGCGGCGTGCTGGCGGTGCTGTTTGCGGCCGTCCTCTGGCTGGGGCTCTTCCCCGGTGGCGCCATGGGCAAGACCGAAGGCGCGGCCCGGCGCTACCTGCAGCAGCTGGCGCCCGCCGCCGCGGTCACCGCCGGTACCCCGGCCATCATCCCTGCAGGAGCCGCGCATGCCCGGTAGCGACGCCCTGTGGGCCATGCTCCCCGAGCACCTGCTGCTGGGCGGCATGGTGGCGGGGATCCTCTGCGCCCTGAGCGCCCGCACGCGCGCGCTGGTGCTCCCGCTGTCGGTGCTGGTGGTGGCGGCCAGCGCCGTCGCCGCCTTCTGGCTGGCCGCCGCAGGGGTGCACGCCGAGCCGTTCCCGGGGCAGTACCAGCTCACCCCTGCCATCGCCCACGCCAAGGGGTGGCTGCTGGCGCTGGCGCTGCCGGTGCTCCTGGTCCTGCGCCTCGACAGCGACGACCTGCAGTTCCCCCTGCTGCTGGTGTGCTCGCTGTACGGGCTGGCGCTGCTGCCGTCGGCCATGAACGCGCTGGTCCTGTTCCTGGGGCTGGAGCTGCTGGCCATCCCGGTGTATGCGCTCATCGTGCTGGCCTTCCGGCGGCCGCAGGCGGCCGAGGCCGCGCTCAAGTACCTCATCCTCAGCGGGACCGGGTCCGCGGTGTTCCTCATGGCCCTGTCGCTGCTGTACGGGGCCACCGGGTCGCTGGGGCTCGACGCCATGGGCGCCGCCGCCGCCAGCTCCGACCCGCTGGCGCGAGGCGCCGTGCTGCTGGCGCTGGTGGCGCTCTTCCTCAAGGGGGGCGTGGTCCCGTTTCACGCGTGGGCCCCCGACACCTACGAGGGGGCCAGCGTCCCCGTCACCGCCTATCTCTCCACCCTGGCCAAGGCCGCGGTGCTGGTGGTGGCGCTTCGCCTGCTGGGGGGCGTCACGCTGCCCCCCGCCGCAACCGACCTGGTGGCAGCGTTGCCGCTGGCGTCCATCGTGTGGGGGAACCTCGCGGCCATCCGCCAGCCCTCGCTGCGGCGCATGCTGGCCTACTCGTCCATCGCCCACGCGGGGTACCTGTTCTACGCCTTCCTGGGGGCGCCGGGCGGCCGTGACGAGGCCGTGCTGCCCTACCTGGTGGTGTACGCCCTGGCCACGCTGCTGGCCTTCGCCCTCCTCCCCGCCGACGCCGACGAGGGCCGCCGCGACCGGCTGGACCGCCTGGATGGCCTGTTCCACCGCCGCCCCTGGGCCGCCGCCGGCATGGCGGTGGCCATGCTGTCACTGGCCGGGTTGCCGCCGCTGCCGGGGTTCACGGTCAAGTTCGCGGTGTTCAGGACTGTCGTGGCCGCCGGCCACCCCGCGTGGGCCACGCTGGGGCTGGCCGCCAGCTTCCTGGGGCTCTACGTGTATCTCCGCGTCATCATGCGCCTGTTCATGCAGCCGGCGCCTGATCACGCGGAGCCCCCCGTCGCGGCGTCCGCGCCGGGCGGGGTGCAGGCGCGCGTGGCGGGGGCGCTGTGCCTGGCCGCCATGCTGGGGCTGGCCGTGGCGCCGGGGTGGCTGTTCGCGCAGTTCTGAGCCCGCGACGCCGCGGCTACAGCCCGACCACGAACTGCACCCGCCCGCCGCGCACCGCCCCGTCCAGCCGGTGGCTCCATCGCACCCCCACGGGGAGCGACAGCGCCGGATGGAACCACGTCGCGTCCATCCACAGCTCCGCCCCCGCCGACCGGAACGTCTGCGTCGTGGTGGTGGCGACCCCGCGCGGGAAGCTCCGCGTGGTGGCGGTCGTGGCATCGGCAAACAGCGTGGCGCGCAGCCGCCGCAGCTGCACCATCCGCAGCACCGTCCAGTCGGGGTACCACAGCGGGGCATGGTACTCGGCGCTCACCCGCGTCAACTGCGGGGCCGTCACCGCGTCGTAGCCGCGGGCAAAGGGGAGCCGCGTGGCGAACCGATAGGGGCGCGCACTGGTGGTGCTCTCCCGCAGCGGTTGCCAGTCGGCGCCGGCGTCCAGCCGCAGCGCGTGGTGCCGCGCCACCCCGGGGACGTATTGCATCACGCGGCCGTACCACTGCGTCCCGCGGAAGGTCCCGCCCAGCGGGGTCTGCCGCACCAGCGCCTCGAACGCCTGTCCGCGCTCGGGGATGATGTCGCGGATCCACTGCATCGCGCGCACGCCGCGCGCCTCCAGCGTCAGCGGCCGCACGCTCCCGGCATCCGGCGGGAACCAGGCGGGGAGGGTACTCTGGCTCACGCGGCGCTCCTCCAGCCGTGCCCCCACGGTGAGGTACGTGGCGTGCGCCGAGCGGGTGAGGTTGAGGGGGATCTCCACGCCGGCGCCCACCGAGCGCTCCTGCCAGGTCCACGACCCCTTCGGCTGCGCACCGGCCGCGGTGGTGGCTGCCGGGTAGTCGTCGCGACGACCGCGCTGGTCCACCCACGCCCGCAGGATGGGGAACCGCTCCGCGTAGGTCACCCCCAGCTGCCCCCCCCACGCCTCCTCCTGCGTGTTGTAGCGCGCCCCCGCGTCAATCCCCACCGTCCCCAGCACGTTCCGGGAACTCAGCGTGGCGCCCACGTCGGGGCCCAGCGGGGGGAGCTCCACCGTCACCCCCACCGGGTTCCACACCCCCTCCCAGCGCGAGTAGTCGCGCACGGCCAGCGACCGGTCGGGGCCGATGGTGTCGGGGCGCAGCGGCGGCCCTTCCTGCGCGGCCAGCGCCGCCACGCGCGGGCGGTCGGGGGGCGTCACCGAGAGCTCGCGCCATTGCGCGGGGTTCAGCGCCATGGTGACCACGCGCCGTCCGCTGGCGGTGTGGTCGGTGAAGGCCACGCGGCGCCCGTCGGGGGAGAGCACCGGGTCGATGGCGCCCACCGGCCGCTCGGTCACCTGGTACCACTTCCCCGTGGCGGCGCGCCACGCCACCACCTGGTCGCGCCCGTCCACCGGCAGGTCCGCCACCACCAGCGTGTCGGTCCCCGAGGGGGAGGCCAGCCCGTTGTAGCTCCACGGCGACAGTGCGGTGCACGCCCCCCCGGCCACGGGGCACCGCTCCACGCGCCGCCCCTCACCTCGCCGGGTGCGCACCACCAGCAGCGAGCCGCCGTCCCGGGTGAAGCGCGGGGCCACGAGCTGGTCGGTGGCGGGCACCCACTCCCGGCGGCGCACCTCCCCCGCGCGACCCAGCACCACCAGCGCCATCCCGCTGTCCGGGTGTTGCTCGATGGCCGCCAGCTGCGCACCGTCGGGGGCCACCGCCACGGCGCTGTACCGGGTGGTGTCCCCCAGCTGGGTGACCGCCCCCGAGGCGAGGTCCTGCAGCATGATCACGTTGAAGCCGCGCATCGCGTAGCGCGGATCGGGGCGGTACTCCACCCACGCCGCCACCCCGCGCCCCACCGACAGGATCGGGGTCTCCACGGCGGGGCCGATCAGGTGGAGGCGGGTGGTGCGCTCCCCGCTGTGGCGCACCAGCTGCGGCCGGTCGCCCAGCCCCTCGCGCAGCGCGAGGATCGTGCTGTCCGATTCCCACTGCGGGGTGTGGTCGTTGGTCCACATGCCCGGCGTGGCGGTGAAGGGCGCGGCCGGCGTCACGGTGGACACGGCGGCCGCCGCCCGCACGCTGTCCTGCAGCGCGCGCAGCGCCGCCTGGTGCAGCGCCGCCGCGCCCACCCCCGCCGCCTTGCGCAGCCCTCCCGAGAGCGACAGCGGCAGGAAGGAGCGCCGCGTGGAGGCCCGCAGCGCGCGGTCCCACACGTCCGCGCCAAACCGCTCGCGTCCGGCGGTGATCAGGTGGTAGCCATGCACGTAGTGGTTGGGCCACGCCTGCGCAAAGGAGCCGCTCATGACCGTCAGGTACGACGGCACCGGCCGCTCCAGCAGCATCGCCCGGAAGTCCGCGTCAAAGCGCGGCAGCCGGCCGCGCCCCGACGGCGTGAGCGCCGTCTCGGTGGCGGTGGCGTCCCCCTCCCAGTACCAGGGGGGGATGGACCAGAAGGCCAGCGTGGCCCAGGCCGCCTCGCCAAACAGGGCGCTGGCCGCCCGGGTGACCCCCTGCCGCGCGGCGGAGAACTGCTTCACGTGGCGGTACTCGTGCACCGCCAGCAGCGTCAGCCAGTCGCCGCTCCCCAGCAACCCCTCCCCCTGCGGCGGCTGGAGGAAGAACTCGGTGCGGCGCGGCATCAGCGTCACGAAGGCGTTGGGCTGCGCCAGCTGGTGGCGCATCACCAGGTCGATGCGCGGCGCGCGGGCGCGCAGCGAGGCGGTGTCACGCGCCGCAATCCGGTCGATGAGCGCCACCAGCCGCTGCGCCTCCAGGATCCGCGTGTCGGGGGTGATCACCCGCACGTGCGTCCCCTCCACCGTCCGCCAGCGCACCGTGGGCGCCCCTTGCTCGGGGCCCAGCTGGGGGGCCTGAGCCGACACGGCCCCACCGGTGAGGGTCAGCGCTGCTGCCAGCACCCCGGGCAACCGCCGGGGCCACAGGGTCCAGTGTCGCATGCGATCGCTCCGCAGGGTTGTCAGAGAGGGGCCGCGCGCCGGCCGGCGCCATGCTCGCGCCCTACCGGGGCTGCCACGCGGCGGTTTCAGCCGTCACCGCGCCACCGCCCCCGGACGCGCCGAGCCCCCCGTCGCAACGTGGGCGCCGGGGGGCTCGGGATGCGGCGGGCGGCGTGCGCCTTAGCGCCCGTACCGCTTCTTGAACTTGTCCACGCGCCCCTGCGTGTCGATGAGGCGCTGGGTCCCCGTGTAGAACGGGTGCGAGTCGCTGGTGATTTCCAGGAGGATCATGGGATACTCGTTCCCGTCCTCCATCTTGATCTTCGACTCGCTGGTCATGGTCGACCGCGTGATGATCGTGGCGCCGGTGGAGGCGTCCTTGAACACCACGGGGTGGTACGGCGGATGGATCCCTTCCTTCATGGGGCAACTCCGGTGCGCCACCATTGCCGGCGGTGGCACGTCTATGGGGAGCCTCCCGGCTGGCGGGGGGCGAAAGGCCACCCCACCGGGGGCGGCCATACAGCCGGCCGGGAAACGGCCAGCCCTTCAAAATCGCGGGGGCGGGAGGCGGGGTCAAGCGGGGGGGCGGGGGGGCGGTGAAACCCGGGGCTGCCGCAGGCGTACCGTGAGGGATCCCCAGGCATCCCCCCGAATCCGGCCGGTTCCATGCGCCAGCCCGCCCCTCCCGCTCCTCCTGCTCCCCCCGCCCCGTCCGCACAGCCAGGCGGGGTGCCATCGCCGGCCACCGTGACCGCGCCGACCACCGCCCGTGAGATGTACCAGGCCGCCCGCGCCTACCGCACCGAGCTGCGCAACCAGCTGGAGCGGCTCGAGGAGCAGCGGTCGGAGCTCCGGCGGGAACTCGGCACCCAAGGCGACGAGGCCATCACCGGCGCCGCCCGCGCGGCCGCCGAGGCCCGCTTGGCGGACGTCAACGCCCGCATTGCCTCCCTCGACCAGGCCGTGGCGGCCGCCGACCAGCAGGTGGCCGCCGCTGCGGCCCTCCCTGGCGCCACCGTGGAGCCGGTGCGTCCCCGCAACGGCCCCCCCGAGGAGGCGTTCATCATCCCCATCGTCTTCATCGTCTTCGTGATGGGCCCCCTGGCGGCCGCCGCGGCGTACCGCTTGGTGAAGCACGGCACCATCTGGGGGAAGGGGAGCTCCAAGGGCCCCGACAAGGCGATGGCCTCGGCGCAGCAGGCCCAGCTGGAGCGGCTCACCCACACGGTGGACGCCATGGCCGAGGAGCTGGAGCGCATCGGCGAGGGGCAGCGCTTCCTCACCCGCGTGCTGGGCGACTCGTCCCGGTCGCTCCTGGCCGGTGGCGCGCAGCCGCTCCCGGTGGCCGCCCCGGAGCCGGTGCCGGCGTACCGCCAGGACGAAGACCCCGCCCGCCGGTAGCGCCACCCCGGGGCACCGGGCAACCGGATACAACCGTTCGCCTGCCTCCGCCTGTCAGGGGAGTGTGATGCGCCCCGCCTCCGACGCCCTGCCGCTCCCCGGCCCCCTCCCCCTGCGTGGCGGACACGACCCGCACGGGGAGGCCGAGCTGCTGGCCGCCCTGCGGACCGGGGATCCGGCCGCCGAATGGCAGTTCTATCGCCAGCACGTGGACCGGGTGTACCGCCTCATCCTGCGCATGTGCGGGCGCCCCGAGCTGGCGCAGGAGTGGACCCAGGATGCCTTCCTGCGCGCCTTCGACCGCCTGGCGCAGTTCCGCGGCGACGCCGCCTTGGGGAGTTGGCTGCGCGCCATTGCCGTCTCCGTCACCCTGAACGGACTCAAGACGCTGCGGCGCCGCGAGGCGTTCACCGCCCCGTTGGACGACGCCCACGACCTCCCCCAGCAGGCGGCGACGGCCGATCCCGACCTCCCGGCGGCGCTCCGCCTGGCCATTGCCGCGCTCCCCCCGCAAGCCCGCCGCGTCTTCGTGCTGCACGACGTGGAGGGGTTCACCCACGAGCAGATCGGCGAGCTGCTTGGCGTGGCCGCGGGGACCAGCAAGTCCCAATTGTTCCGCGCCCGCGCGCAACTGCGCGAGGCGCTGGCTCCCTTTGCACCCATGGCGCCCACGCTTCCGGCGCCCCCGGAGACCCCATGACTCCGCATTCGCAGCCGGACCTGGACGCCCGCCCGCATCCGAACCCGCAGCGTCCCACCACCGACGCGGACGAGCCGCCGCTCCCCGCCTGGGCCATGCCCCCGCTTACCCGGGCGCTGGATGACGTGGAGGGCCCGGTGCCGGCCGACGCCATCTGGGTACGGCTGCAGGCGCAGCGGCCGCCGCGGGGCGCCGCCCGGTGGGCGCGGTGGCGCCCCACCCTCCGCGTGGCCGCCCTCCTGGTGTGTGGCGTGGCCATTGGCCGCTATGCCGTGCCGTGGATGGAAGCGCGCGCGCGCCCGCGTCCGGACGACCGTGCCGCGCCGCTGGTGGTGCGGCTGGACACCCAGGTGGCACCGCTGGTGCCCGCGCGCCTGGTGCTGGCCGAGCACGTGGCGCGCACCATTGCGCTGCTCTCCACCGTGGCGGGGAACGGCGAGCCCGACACGCTGCTGGCGCCGCAGGCCCACGACCTGCTCCTCACCACGCGCCTGCTCATGGACGCCAACGGCGGCCGCGATCAGCAGGCGCACCGCCTGCTGATGGACCTGGAGCTCGTGCTGGTCCAGGTGATGCAGGCGCGCCCGGTGCCGGCGGAGTTGGCCCGGGCGCCGCGCGAGACCATTCGGCAGGCCAACCTCATTCCGCGGCTCCGGGCGCTGATCCCCGGTACCGACACCCTCGTCGTCAACGCCGGAGGCGAATGATGGTCCACCCCGTGCGCTCCACCCCGGGTTGCGGGCTTGCCGCCGGATGGCTGCGGATCGTCGTCGTCTTGTCGCCGTTGCTTGCCCCCCTTGCGGCACGGGCGCAGGGGACGGCCGTCCCGCCGCTCGCACCACCGCATCCCCGCCCGCCTGCGGTGTCCTTCCCGCCAGGTCCACCGGCGGAGCGCCCCGCCGCGTTCGCCCTCGCGGACGTGGGCACGCAGGCGGTGCCCGGAGACGATTGGGTGGGCGACACGGTGCGCTCCACCGCCGCCCCCAAGGGGCTGCCGGAGCTCGAGGCCATGCAGCGCGCGGACACCCTGTTCCGCGACGCCCGCCGCGCCCTGCTGGAGGAGCAGTACGACCGGGCCGCCACCCTCTTCCGGCAGCTTCGCCTACGGCACCCCGCCACCCCCCAGGGGCAGATGGCGGCGTACTGGGAGGCCTTTGCCCTGCAGCGCCAGGGGGGCGTCGCCAACTTGCAGGCGGCGCAGTCCCTCCTGAAGGCCATGCCCAGCCCCCAGCACGCCGCGGTGGAGGCCATGGGGCAGGGGCGCCCCTCGACGGCCCAGGCGTCCGGGGGCACCCTCCGGGGGCAGTCCACCGTGACGCTGACGGCGGGGGTCTCCACCGGGGACGCCCAGGCCCTCCAGGGGCGCATCACCACCGCCCAGGCGCGGGCCGGCGACCGCGAAGCCGAAGGGGTGCTCCTTGCCACAGCCAACTCCGCAGCCTCCGACCCCGGTTGCCCGTCCGCGTCGGAGGACGAGCGCATCGCCGCCCTGCAGGGGGTGGCGCAGCTGGCCCCCGATACCGCGCTGCGCATTCTCACGCGCGTGCTCAAGCGGCGCGAGCCGTGCACCCAGCAGCTGCGGCGCACCGCCGTGTTCCTGCTGGGGGCCAGCGGGCGCGCCGACTGGGGGCGGGCGCTGCTGCCGGTGGTGAACGGCGACCCCGACCTGGAGGTGCGCAAGCAGGCGGTGCTGTTCCTGGCCAACGCGCTCCCCGAGGAGTCCGCGCCGGCGCTGCTGGAGCTGGCGCTCACCGCCGACGACGAGGGGATGCGCCGGGCCGCTACGCGCGGGCTGGCCCATGCGCGGCGCCCGCAGGATGCCGCCGCGCGGCTGGCACAGCTGTACGACCAGTCCTCCAGCAGTGGGGTTCGCCGCGACGTCCTGATGCTGCTGGGCGACCTCCCTGCCAAGGCGGGGGTGGAGAAGCTGATGGCCGTGGTGCGCACCGAGAAGAACAGCATGCTCCGCCGCATGGCGGTGGAGCAGCTGGTGCGCACCAAGGACCCCCGGGCGCTGGCGCTGCTGGAGGAGATCCTGAACCGCTGAACGACGCCACCACGGCGGCGGCGGGCAGCGGCACGCCCCCGCCCCGTTACCCCTCGCCGTTCAGCTCCAGCGACCAGGTCACCGGCATGTTCGGGTCCAGCGAGTCGCGCACCGAGCAGTACTTGGTGACCGACAGCTCGATCGCCCGCTCCGCCTGCGCCCGGTCGATCCCCGCGCCGGTGATGCGGTACGCCAGGTGGATCTCGGTGAGTCGCCCGGGGACCCCCGCGAAGCGCGCCCCCTCCACGTCCACCGTCATCGCCTCGATGGGGGTGCGCCGCTTGGCCAGGATGTCCACCACGTCCACGCCGGTGCATCCGGCCAGCGCGATCAGCACCACCGCCACCATGTTGGGCCCCGCCTGGCCGCTGCTGTCCATTCGGATGGAGGGGCCGCCGGCCGCCAGCTGGCCGTCGAAGACATGGTCGCCGGCCCAGGTGACCTGCACCCGCGACGGCGGGCGTGGGGCGGGGGTGGACGGCGTGGCGGTGCCGGTCGGCTCGCTCATGGTTCGGCTCCCTTGCGGATGGGGGCCCGGACAGTGTTTCCCCACTCCGTCCACGACCCGTCGTAGTTGCGCACGTTGGAAAAACCCAGCAGGTAGGTCAGCACGAACCAGGTGTGCGACGACCGCTCGCCGATGCGGCAGTACGTCACCACCGGGTCGTGGGGGGACAGCCCCTGCTCCCCCTGGTACAGCACCCGCAGCGCCGCCGCGTCCAGGAAGGTGCCGTCGGCCGCCGCCGCCTTCGCCCACGGCACGCTCCGCGCCCCGGAGATGTGCCCGCCCCGCAGCGTCCCCTCCTGCGGGTAGTCGGGCATGTGCAGCTTCTCGCCGGTGTACTCCTGCGGCGAGCGCACGTCCACCAGCGGCAGCCCCGCCTCCATGTGCCGCCGCGTGTCCTCCAGGTAGGCGCGGATGAAGCGGTCCTCCCGCTCCGGCGCCTCGTACGCCGTGGGCGGGAAGAACGGGCGCACCTCGGTGGTGGGGCGCCCCTCCGCCAGCCACTTGGCCCGCCCGCCGTCCAGCACCACGGCGTTGTCGAAGCCGAACAGCTGGAACACCCAGAAGGCGTAGGTGGCCCACCAGTTGTTCTTGTCGCCGTAGAACACCACGGTGTGCGACGGGTCGATCCCGCGCGCGCGCAGCAGCGACTGGAACCCCTTCCGGTCCACGTAGTCGCGCTCGATGGTGTCGTTGAGGTCCACGTGCCAGTCCAGCGGCTGCGCGCCGGGAATGTGCTCCACGCCGTACAGCAGCACGTCCTCGTTGCACTCCAGCAGCCGCAGCGACGGGTGGTCCAGGTGGGCGGCCAGCCAGTCGGTGGAGACCAGCCGCTCGGGGTGGGCGTACCCCCTGGCCACGATGGCCGGGTCGGGAAGCCCTGGAAGCGCCGTGACAGGTGTCATCCCTTCACGCTACACCCCCGGGGTGTGGCGGGGGAGGGGGGCTGGCTAGCTTGCAGCCATGGACGCCGGCCCGCCGACCCCCGCCTCGCCCCTCGT
>JBILKP010000288.1:0-3684 GCA_044376625.1 Gemmatimonas sp.
CGCTGCAGGGGGCGCTGGCGGCCGTGGCGGCCGAGCGGCCGGGCGGCGCCCTGTACGCCCCGTCACCGCGGCTGGCCACCGACAACGCGGCCATGATCGCGGCCGCGGGGATCTTCCGCCTGGCGCAAGGGGAACGGGCGTCGCCCACGCTCTCGGCGCAGGCGACGCTTCCGTTGCCGGGTATGTTTCGCGCATGACCCCCATCATCCACCATCCGGCGGTGCTCCACCTGGGGCCCCTCGAGATCACCGGCTTCGGGCTGGCCGTGCTGGCGGCGTTCGCCATTTCCCAGGTGGTGTGCCAGCGCGAGCTGTGGCGGCGCGGGCAGGACCACGAGGCCGAGGCCATCCCCGACCTGGTGTTCGCGGCGCTGGTGGGGACGCTGATCGGCGCCAAGACGTACTACGCCATCCTCACGGGGGACGCCTCGGCGTTCCTCAGCCGCGGCGGCTTCGTGTTCTGGGGCGGCTTCATCGGGTCGGTGCTGCTGTGTGCCGCGGTCATCCGGGTGAAGCGGCTGAACTTCCTGCGCATCGCCGACGTGGCGGGGATCGCCATTGCGGCGGGGTACGCCGTGGGGCGCACCGGCTGCTGGGCGGTGGGGGACGACTACGGGCGGCCGTGGGACGGCTTCCTGGCCACGCAGTTCCCGCAGGGCGCGCCCCCCAGCACGGTGGCGGTGCTGTCGCAGCAGTTCGGGATCACCTTCCCCGCCGACGTCCCCCTCACCGAGGTGGTGGCGGTGCACCCCACGCAGCTGTACGAGGTGGCGATGGGGTTCGTGATGTTCTGGGTGCTGTGGCGCCTGCGCGACCACACGCGGATGGCCGGGTGGCTCTTTGGGGGCTACTGCCTGCTGGCGGGGGTGGAGCGGTTCATCGTGGAGTTCTTCCGTGCCAAGGACGACCGGTTCGTGGGGGCGCTGACGATGGCGCAGGCGATCGCCCTGGCGGTGGCGGCGGTGGGGGTGGCGCTGCTGGTGGCGCGTGGTGGCCAGCGCGCGGAACCGGGGCGTCCGGCGACGGCCTGAGCGTCGCACCGAGGCGCACGGCGCAGGGTGCCCCGTTGGCGCTGACGGGGCGTTGGGTGGGCGTGTGATCGGCGTGTGATCGGGGCGTGCCGTGCGCCAGATCGGCGCCAATCCCGATGGGCCCACTCCCTATTGCGCAACCTGACGGCGAGGCTGTATACTCCGTAGAGGTGTTTGAGAAACTTTCTCAACTAGAAGCCCCTGCCGTCCGTCATGGCCCTGCACGCCCAGCTCCCCACCCTGCAATCGCACGACGCGCCGGCGCCGGCCACCTGCGCCCTGCGCGCCTGTGCCAAGGGGACGCGCGTCACCGTGGTGGACCTCGAGTGCTCCGGCGACGAGGCCTGCCGCCTGCGGGCGCTGGGCTTCTGCGAAGGGACCAGCATCAGCGTGATTGACGACCGAGACGCCATGGTGCTGGACGTCCGCGGCACCCGCCTCGCGCTGGGGAGCGCGCTGACCGCCGGGATCACCGTCCAGCCCGCCCCGGCGCGCGCCTAGTGCTCCCCCCGGCCCCCGGGGAGACCCTTCGGGTCGCCATCATCGGCAACCCCAACACCGGCAAGACCACCCTCTTCAACGCCCTCACCGGGCTCCGGCAGCGCGTGGGCAACTTTGCCGGCGTCACCGTGGAGCGGGTGGAGGGGCAGGTTCGCCTCCCCGATGGCGGCCAGCTGGCGGTGCTCGACCTGCCGGGGAGCTACTCCCTCTCGGCCGGCTCCCCCGACGAGCGGATCGCCCTGGAGGTGCTCCTGGGGCAGGGGCGCGACCCGTGGCGCCCCGATGTGGTGCTGGTGGTGGTGGACGCGGTGCACCTCGAGCGCAACCTGTTCCTCGCCTCGCAGGTGATGGAGTTGGGGCTCCCCATGGTGCTGGCGCTCAACCAGGTGGACGCCGCCGAGTCGCAGGGGATCCGCATCGACGTGCCGGAGCTGGTGCATCGGCTGGGGGTGCCGGTGGTCCCCACCGTGGCCAAGCGCGGCGAAGGGATCGATCCGCTGATCCGTGCCGTGCGCACGGCGGCCACCCTGGCCGCGCCCGCCCGTCGCTTTGCCCTCCCCGCGGCCGCCGAGGCGGCGCTGGCGCCGCTGGTGTCACAGCTCGCGGAGGCTGGGCTCCCCGCCCCGGGTGCGGCCATGGAGGCGCTGCGGCTGCTGGCCGCGCCGGCGGATGACGGTGGCTTGGCCACGCCGGCGGTGGCCGCCGCGCGCGACACGGCGGTGGCCGCGCTGGCCGCCGCAGGGCTTCCGGCGGCTCGGCTGGAATCGTCGGCGCGCTTCGGCTGGATTGGCGAGGTGATGGCGGCCGCCATCACCCACCCCACGCGTCCGGCGGCCCCCTGGAGCGACCGCATTGATGCGGTGGTGCTCCACCGCGTCTGGGGGCCGGTGGTGTTCCTGCTGGTGATGGGGCTGGTGTTCCAGGGGGTGTTCACCTGGGCGCAGCCGGTGATGGACGGCATCGAGGGGGCGCTGGGGGCGCTGGGGGGATGGGTGGCCGCCGCGCTCCCCGACGGCACCTTCGAGTCGCTGGTGGTGGACGGGGTCATCGCCGGCGTGGGGTCGGTGGTGGTGTTCCTGCCGCAGATCGCCATCCTCTTCGCCTTCATCGGCGTGCTGGAGCACTCGGGGTACATGGCGCGCGCGGCGTTCCTCATGGACCGCCTCATGCGCCGCGTGGGGCTGCATGGCAAGAGCTTCATCCCCATGCTGTCGGGATACGCCTGCGCGGTGCCGGGGATCATGGCCACGCGCACCATCGAGGCCCCGCGCGACCGGCTGGTGACCATCCTGGTGGTGCCGCTCATGAGCTGCTCGGCGCGGCTGCCGGTGTACGCGCTGCTCATCGGCGCGTTCATCCCCGCCACGCCGCTGCTGCCGGGGCTGTCGCTGCAGGGGGCGACGATGCTGGGGATGTACCTGCTGGGGACGGTGACGGCCCTGGCGATGGCGGCGCTGTTCAAGCGCACCCTGCTGCGCGGCCCGGTGCGGCCGATGATCCTGGAGCTGCCCCCCTACCGGTGGCCCAGCGTGCGGTCGCTGGCGGTGTCGGTGGCGCAGCGGTGCCAGCTGTTCCTGCGACGCGCGGGGACGGTGATCCTGGCGCTCTCCATCGTGCTGTGGGCGATGGCCACGTGGCCGCGCCTCCCGGTGGACGCGGCGCGCACGCCGGCGCAGCAGCAGGAGGCGCAGCTGGCGCACTCGGCGCTGGGGCGCGCGGGGCACGCCATCGAGCCGCTGGTGCGGCCGCTGGGATTTGACTGGAAGGTGGGGGTGTCCATCGCGGCCAGCTTCGCGGCGCGCGAGGTGTTCGTGTCCACCATGGGGACCATCTACGGTGTGGGGGACGCGGAGCATCCCGAGGCGGCGCTGGCAGAGCGGCTGCGCGCGGAGCGGCACCCGGTGACGGGGGCGCCGGTGTACACGCCGCTGCTGGCGGTGGCGCTGATGGTGTTCTACGTGTACGCGCTGATGTGCATGAGCACGGTGGCGGTCACGGTGCGCGAGGCTGGCGGCGGGCGGCTGGGATGGACGTGGGCGGGGGTGCAGTTCGGCTACATGCTGGCGCTGGCGTACGGCGCGTCGTGGCTGGTGCTGATGGTGGGGCGCGCCCTGGGGTGGGGGACCGGCGCATGACCGCCGACACGCTGCTGG
>JBILKP010000081.1:0-11440 GCA_044376625.1 Gemmatimonas sp.
GATGTGGCGCTGATCGTGGTGGCGAGCCTGGCGGTGGCGGCACTGGCCACGCTGTATCCGGCGGGGCAGGCGGCGCGGCTGTACCCGGTGGAGGCGATCCGCCATGAGTGAGCAGGCGCTCGCCGGTGAGGCCCCCCTGGTGCTGGAGGCGGAGGGGCTGGTCAAGGAGTTTCGTGGCGGGGACGGGGGCGTGCTCCGGGTCCTCGACGGGGCGTCGGTGCGGTTGCGGCGCGGGGAAATGGTGGCCGTGGTGGGGGCGAGCGGCTCGGGAAAGAGCACGCTGCTGCACCTGTTGGGGGGGCTGGAGCGTCCCACGGCGGGGACGGTGCGGCTGGGCGGGGCGCTGTTGGCGGGGCTCACGGACGACGCCGTGGCGGCGCTGCGGAACCGGGCGGTGGGCTTTGTGTTTCAGTTCCATCACCTGCTCCGCGAGTTTTCGGCGCTGGAGAACGTGATGATGCCGCTGCGGATCGCCGGGGTCTCGGTGGCCGAGGCCCGCGAGCGGGCGTGGGGCCTGTTGGAGCGGGTGGGGCTGGGGGCGCGGGCCCACCATCGGCCCGGTGCGCTGTCGGGGGGCGAGCAGCAGCGCACGGCGGTGGCCCGGGCGCTGGCGGCGTCGCCGGCGGTGGTGCTGGCCGACGAGCCGAGCGGCAACCTGGATGCGCGCAACGCGGAGCGCCTGCATGAGCTGCTGGCGGGGCTGGCGCGTGATGGGGCGCTGGGGGTGATCGTCGTCACGCATAATCCCGCCTTGGCGGCGCGGGCGGATCGGGTGCTTACGTTGGAGGGGGGACAGGTGGTGACCACGGACGGCTGGATGGCGGGGCGCTGATGCTGTGTGACAGTTGCCGGGAGCGGGACGCGGAAGTGCACCTGACGCGCATCGTGGACAACGCGGTGACGCAGCTGCACCTGTGCGAATCGTGCGCGCGGGCGCAGGGGGTGGAAACCACGCTGGCGGTGCCCAAGCATCCGCTGGGGGACATCCTGCAGGCCGTGCAACAGGGGGCGGCTGCCCCGGCGGAGGATGCGGCGGCGTGCGCGTTCTGCGGGGCGACCCCGCGCGACTTCCGCGGGACGGGGCGGTTGGGGTGCGCCCATTGCTACGACGCGATGGAGACGAGCCTGCGCGAGCTGCTGCGGCGGTTGCACGGGAGCTCGCGACACGTGGGGCGCCGCTACGAGCCGCCCTCGGCGCACGTGGCCCACATGCCCGACTCGGTGCACGACCTGCGGGACCGGCTGGAGCGGGCCGTGGCGGCGGAGCAGTTCGAGCTGGCGGCCGAGCTGCGGGACCGCATCCGGGTGCTCGAGTGATGGGGGGGCGCGAGGGGCTGGACCTGTCCCTCCTGCCGGATGGCGGGATGCGGTGGCTGGATGCGTCGGGCGCGCACCCGGACGTGGTGATTTCCACGCGCATGCGGCTGGCCCGCAACGTCATGGGGTACGCGTTCACCGCGCGGGCCCGTGAGGGGGAGCGGCTGCGGCTGCTGGCGCAGGTGCGCGACGCGGTGGCGGGGGTGCCGTCGCTGCGGGAGAGCCTGCTGGTGCGGCTGGACGCGCTGGCGGCCCCGGAGCGGCAGTTGCTGCACGAGCGCCACCTGGTGAGCAAGGAGCTGGCCGGGGTGGAGGCGCCGCATACGGTGCGGGGGGGGGCGGCCGTGTTCCTGGCGGACGGCGTGGGCGTGATGGTGAACGAGGAGGACCACCTGCGGCTGCAGTCGCTCCGCGCGGGCTTTGCCGTTGGGGAGGCCTTTGGCGCGGTGGACCGCCTGGACCGGGAGCTGGGCGGGTGCCTCCCGTATGCGTTTCACCGGGAATTCGGGTTCCTGACCGCCTGTCCAACGAATGCGGGCACCGGCTTGCGGGCGTCGGTGTTGATCCACCTGCCGGGGCTGGTGCTGACCAAGGAGATCAGCAAGGTGCTGGCCGGGCTCCAGCAGATGGGGTTGACGTACCGCGGGCTGTACGGCGAGGGGAGCGACGTGGTGGGGAACTTCTTCCAGCTGTCCAACCAGACGACGCTGGGGCGGACGGAGGAGGAGCTGCAGGACCTGCTGACCCGGGTGGTGCGCCACGTGATCGAACGCGAGGAGGAGGCGCGGCGTGTGCTGGTCCGGGAGGCGGGGTATATTATCGAGGACAAGCTGTGGCGGGCGTACGGCACGCTGCGTCACGCCCGGAGCCTGACGTTTGACGAGGCGATGAACTACCTGAGCAGCGTGCGGCTGGCGGTGGGGCTGAAACTGATCCCCGGCGTTCGGGTATACACGCTGAACAAGCTGCTGGTGTTCGCGCAGGGGGCGCATGTGGCGCGCCAGGAGGGGCGGGTGCTGACCGAGCCGGAGGTGTCGCAGGCGCGGGCGCGTCTGGTGCGCGAGGCGTTGGCGGCGGACGGGGCGGGCGAATGACGGGCAGGCGGTGGCGCGGCATGGACGGATTCACGACCGGGACGGCGAGCGGGACCATGGGCAGGCACACGGGCGGGCATACCACCCCGAGGGGACGATGAACGGCTACAACTTCACCGAGCGGGTCCGGAAGGTGCTGGCCATGGCGCGCGAGGAAGCCGCGCGGCTGCACCACGAGTACGTGGGGACCGAGCACATCCTGCTGGGGTTGATTCGCGAGGGGGAGGGTGTGGCGGCGGCGGTGCTGCAGAACCTCAGCGTGGACCTCGAGGAGGTCACGCAGAAGATCGAGGACACCGTGAAGAAGGGGAAGGCGGCGCAGGCGACGGGCCCCGACCTGCCGTACACGTCGCGCGCCAAGAAGGTGCTGGAGCTGGCGATGGCGGAGGCGCGGGACCTGAACCACAGCTACGTGGGGACGGAGCACCTGTTGCTGGGGCTGGTGCGCGAGGAGAAGGGGATCGCGGCGCAGGTGCTGGGGGATGCGGGGGTGTCGCTGGAGTCGGCGCGAGCGGAAACGCTGCGCCTCCTGGGCACGGAGATGCCACCGGCGGCGCCGGCGGCGGCGGCGGCCGAGAAGCCGGGGGCGGCCCCGGCGGCGGCGCCTGCCAAGGGGGAGAAGAAGTCGAAGACGCCGGCGCTGGACCATTTCTGCCGGGACCTGACGCAGCTGGCGGCGGAAGGGCAGCTGGACCCGACCATCGGCCGGGCGAAGGAGATCGAGCGTGTCATGGAGGTGCTGACGCGCCGGAAGAAGAACAACCCGGTGCTGATCGGCGAGCCCGGGGTGGGGAAGACGGCGATTGTCGAGGGGCTGGCCCAGCTGATCTCGGCGGGGGACTGCCCGGATTCGCTCCGGGACCACCGGGTGCTGTCGCTGGACATGGCGGCGGTGATCGCGGGGACGAAGTACCGCGGCCAGTTCGAGGAGCGGCTCAAGGCGGTGATGAACGAGATCGCGCAGAACAAGCAGGTGATCCTGTTCATCGACGAGCTACACACGCTGGTGGGGGCGGGGGCCGCCGAGGGGGCGATCGACGCGAGCAACATGCTCAAGCCGGCGCTGGCGCGCGGTGAGCTGCAGTGCGTGGGGGCGTCCACCCTCAACGAGTATCGCAAGTACATCGAGAAGGACGGCGCGCTGGAGCGGCGCTTCCAGACCGTGGTGGTGGAGCCGCCCTCGATCGACGAGACGGTGCAGATCCTCAAGGGGCTGCGGAAGAAGTACGAGGACCACCACCGGGTGCACATCCCGGATGCGACGCTGCTGGCGGCGGCGAAGCAGTCGGAGCGGTACATCACGGACCGGTTCCTGCCGGACAAGGCGATCGACGTGATCGACGAGGCGGGGGCGCGGGCCAGGCTGGCGGCGCAGGTGCCCCCCGGCGAGGTGGCGGCGCTCAAGGAGAAGCTGGAGGGGGTGAACGCCGAGAAGGAGGCGGCGGTGCGCGACCAGAACTTCGAGCGGGCGGCGGCGCTGCGCGATTCGGAGCGGGAGCTGCAGGGGGAGATCCGCCGGAAGCAGGAGGAGTGGGAGCTGCGGCGGCAGAGCTTCCGCCCCACGCTGGGGGAGGAGGAGATCGCCTTCATCGTGAGCCGCTGGACGGGGATCCCGGTGACGCGGCTGCAGGAGGCGGAGACCTCCCGGCTGCTGCGCATGGAGGACGAGCTGCACGCGACGGTGGTGGGGCAGGACGAGGCGATCAAGGCGCTGTCCCGTTCCATCCGGCGCAGCCGGGCGGGGCTCAAGGACCCCCGGCGTCCCATCGGCTCGTTCATCTTCTCCGGGCCCACCGGGGTGGGGAAGACGGAGCTGGCGCGTGCGCTGGCCAAGTTCCTGTTTGCCGACCCCACGGCGTTCATCCGCGTGGACATGAGCGAGTACATGGAGAAGTTCTCCGTGTCCCGCCTCATCGGCGCCCCGCCGGGGTACGTGGGGTACGAGGATTCGGGGACGCTGACCAAGGCGGTGCGCCGCAAGCCGTACAGCGTCGTGCTGCTGGACGAGATCGAGAAGGCCCACCCCGACGTGTTCAACATCCTGCTGCAGGTGCTGGACGAGGGGCACCTGACGGACAACTACGGGCGGGTGATCGACTTCAAGAACACGGTGGTGATCATGACGTCCAACGTGGGCGCCAAGGACATCACCAAGGGGAAGGCGCTGGGCTTCGCGACCAAGGATCCGCGGGGCGATTTCGAGCGGATCGCGGAGAAGGTGAAGGAGGAGATGGGGCGGGTGTTCAATCCCGAGTTCCTCAACCGCCTGGACGACGTGATCGTGTTCCATCCGCTGGGGAAGGAGCACATCGCCCGGATCATCGGCATCGTCTTTGCCGACGTGCAGAAGCGGCTGGCGGAGGAGGAGCTGTCACTGCGGCTGACGGACGCGGCCACCGAGTTCCTGGTGGGGCACGGGCACGACGAGCACTTCGGCGCCCGTCCGCTGAAGCGGGCGATCCAGCGGTACGTGGAGGACCCCCTGTCGGAGAAGATCCTGCTGGGCGAGTACACGCGGGGGGACGAGATCGAGGTGGACGTCTCGGCGACGGAGAAGGACAAGCTGGAGTTCCGGGTCCTGACCCCCACCCCCCAGCCCTGAGCCGTCCCGGCCGCGCCCGTCCGCCGGGCGCGCCGGGTGGCGCGGCCGGTTCCCCGGTGGGGGGGCCGGCCGCGCGTGGTTCCGGTGTATATTCCCCCGGCTATGCAGATTCGCTCTCCCTTTCGGTGGTTCCTCCCCCGCCCGCGCGCGGCGGTGGTCCTGGCCGCAGCGCTGGTGCTGTGGCCCGCGTCGGCGCGCGCGCAGGACGTGGCCGGACGCTGCGCCGCTCCCGATTCGGTGGCCTTTCGGGGCGCGGTGCGGGTGGCCGAGGCGCGCGTCCGGACGGAAGCCGGGCTCACGCCGGGGCAGGCGCTCAGCTTTCCGGTGATCCAGCGCGTCATCAAGGCGCTGTACGCGCTGAACGAGTTTGACGACGTCCAGCTGTCGTGCGAGTTGGAGACCGTGCCCGGGAAGGTGCTGGCCGTGGTGCAGCTCACGGAGCGGGCGGTGCTGGGCGGACTCACCGTGTCCGGCCCCAAGGCGGTCTCGGAGCGGTCGGTGAAGGACAAGATCGACCTGCTGCTGGGGCGCCCGATTGATCCCGTGCAGGTGGCCAAGTCACGGGCGCGCATCGATTCGACGTACGAGAAGGCGGGGTACTACCTGGCGCAGGTGACCGTCGACTCGTCGATCATGGACGACGGGCGCGTGGCGCTGGCATTCCGGGTGGACGAGGGGCGGCGGCTGGCCATCAGCGGCATCGACGTCGTCGGCAACCGACGGCTCTCGGAGAAGCAGGTGGCGTCCGCCATGAAGACCCGTCCCGAGGGCTTCTGGTTCTTCCGCAAGGGGGAGTACGACGACGACAAGTTCGTCGGTGACCTTGGCGAGCGGATTCCGGCCCTGTACGCGCGCCAGGGCTTCGTGGACATGAAGGTCCTGCGTGACACCCTCATCGTGGACCGGGAGCGGGGGAAGGGGCTGTTGCAGGTGGAGGTGGAGGAGGGTCCCCGCTACCGGGTGGGCTCCTTCGAGGTGGCGGGGAACCGCCGGTTCCCGACGCAGGAGCTCAAGCGGTACTACCCGTTCGAGGGGAGCACCCCCACGCTGTCGCAGCGCGTGAAGGGGTTGCTCGACCGGGGCGGGGCGGCCCCGGAGGGGGTGTTCGACCAGCGCAAGTGGGATGACGCCCTGGAGAAGGTGAACGGCGAGTACCGCAACAACGGGTACCTGTACGCGAGCGTGCGCCCGGTGGTGGAGCGGACGTTTGTGGGCCCGGACTCGGTCCCCACGGTCAACCTGCGCTGGGAGATTGACGAGAAGAATCCGGCCATCGTCAACCGCATCGAGATCGTCGGGAACGACTTCACGGCGGATGACTGCATCCGGCGGCAGATCTTCCTGGTGCCCGGGGGGCCGTTCAACCAGCAGACGCTCATCCGCAGCTACCAGAGCATCGGCAACCTCAATTTCTTCGAGTCGCCCATGCCGTTCCCGGACTACCGGCCGGTGAACGAGCAGGGGGACGTGGACATCGTCTTCCGCGTGAAGGAGAAGCGCACGGGGAGCATCAACTTCGGCGCGTCGATGGGGCAGGGGGGCGTGGGGTTCGGCGGCTTCATCGGGGTGGAGCAGCCCAACCTGTTCGGGCTGTGCAAGCGGGGGCAGCTCAACTGGCAGTACGGGCGCTTCTTCAACGACTTCACGGCGACCTACTCCGACCCCGCCCTGCGCGGCACGCGCGTCTCCGGGGCGCTCAGCGCGTACCGGACGCAGTCGCGGTTCATCGTGGGCAACCTGGGGCAGAACATCCGCACCGGCAGCCAGCTGCGCATCGGGCTGCCGGTCCCCTGGTCGTATTTTTCGACGCTGTCGGTGTCGTACAACGGCGAGGCGGCCACCTTCACCTCGGGGCAGATCCAGGGGGCGTGCTCGCGCAACTGCTTCCGGTCCAACCTGGGGCTGGAGTACACCTCGGACACCCGGGTCGACCTGCCCTTTGCCACGGGGGGGTCGCTCCGGACGGTGACCACCGACTTCAGCGGCGGGCCGCTGGGGGGCACGGTCAACTTCCAGCGGGTCACCACCGAGATGCGCGGGTACGCGCTGCTGGGGCAGCTCGGCGGTGGCAACCCCGGGGCGCAGCCGGTCAAGTTCACGGTCGGGCTCACGGCGCGCGCCGGGGCGCTGTTCGGGAACTCCGGGCCCTTCTTCTTCCAGCAGCAGTTCGCGGTGGGGGGCGTGATGTTCGGGCAGCAGCTGCGCGGCTACCCCGAGTTCTCGATCACGCCCGCTGGCTTCAACCCCACCACGGACCAGTTCCGCTCCACTCCCGAATCGTTCGGCAACGCCTTCATGACCGTCACGGCGGAGCTGGGGGTGCGGTTCAACCAGATGTTCTATCTCAGCATGTTCACCGACGCCGGGAACAACTGGGCGGCCGCCCGGCAGATCAACCCTGGCCGGATGTATCGCTCCGCCGGCTTCGGGGTATCCACGGTGACGCCGCTTGGGCCGTTGGGGCTGGACTTGGCGTACGGGTTCGACCGCACGGCGGTGGACCAGGCCACGCTGCAGCTCCGTCCCGATCCGCGGTGGCAGTTCCATTTCCGGCTTGGCCAGCTGTTCTAACGGGTGCTCGCACCCCCGCTCAACAGGATTCCATCCATGCGTCGTGCGTTCGTCATTCGTGGTGCCCTGCTGGTCGCGCTGGTCCCCGTCGTGGCGGCAGCCCAGGGGGCCGGCCAGAAGATGGCCTACGTGAACACCCAGGCGGTGCTGGGCAGCGCCCCCGGGCGGGCGGAGGCGGAGGCGGCCTTCGAGAAGGAGATGACCGGGCTTCGGGCGCAGGTGCAGAAGCTGTCCGACTCGCTCAATGCGCTGCAGGAGGCCTACGCCAAGGAAGAGGTGTCGCTGTCGCCGGCGGCCAAGGAGACGAAGCTCAAGACGCTGCGGGAGAAGCAGGCCGATTACCAGGAGCGGGTGCAGAAGCTGAACGATCAGGCGTCGCAGAAGGAGGCGGAGCTGATGCAGCCCATCATGGAGCTGGTGCGCCGGTCGCTGGATGAGGTGCGCGCCGAGGGCGGGTATGCGTTCATCTTCGACGTCTCGCAGGGGCAGTTCATCGTGGCGGCCGACAAGAACCTGGATGTGACGGACCGGGTGCTGGCCAAGTTGCGGCTGGCCGCGCCGAAGGCTGCCCCCAAGGCGGCGGCACCCGCAGCCAAGCCCCCGGCAACCGCGGGTCCGGCGGCCGCGCCGGCCGGGGTGACCAAGCGGCCGCCCACGGCGTGACCGCAGGGGGGCTCGGCGCGCCGATGGCGTCCGGGGAGAACGGCGGAGCGGGCCTCGCGGTCCTCTCCGCCGCTGCCGTTGCGGAACGGACCGGTGGCGTGCTGCGGGGGAACGCGGATGCCCGGGTGTCACGGGTGGCCCCACTCGACCGGGCCGGGCCGGATGCTCTGAGCTTCCTCGCGCACCCGCGGTACGCCGCGTGGTTCGCCGCCTCGCGCGCCGGCGTGGTGCTGGTCGCCCCCGCCTTTGCCGATCTCCCGTCGGGTCCGGCCACCCGCATCATCGTGGACAAGCCGGTGGAGGCCATGGTCGCCATGCTGGCCGCCTTCCATCGGCCGCCCCCGCGTCCCGAGGGGATCCATCCCTCGGCGGTGGTGGCGCCGACGGCACGGCTGGGCGTTGGGGTCACCGTGGAGCCGTACGCCGTGATCGGCGAGTCGGTCGTGGTGGGCGACGGCTGCTGGATTGGGGCCGGCGCGGTGGTGGAGGCCGGATGCGTGCTGGGGAGCGATGTCCGGCTGCACCCGAATGTGGTGGTCTATCCCGCCGTGGAGCTGGGGGACCGGGTGGTGCTGCACGCCGGGGCGCGGGTGGGGCGGGAGGGGTTCGGCTTTCTCCCCACGCCGCAGGGGCCGCAGCGCATTCCCCACCTTGGTCGCTGTGTGCTGGAGGCCGACGTAGAGGTCGGGGCCAACAGCTGCGTCGATCGGGGGAGCGTGGATGACACGGTGATCGGGGCCGGCACCAAGCTGGACAACCTGGTGCATGTCGCGCACAACGTCCGCATCGGGCGCCTCTGCTTCCTGGCGGCGCAAGTGGGGATCGCCGGCTCGACGCGCCTTGAGGACGGCGTGCAGCTGGGCGGACAGGTGGGGATCAGCGGCCACTTGACCGTCGGGGCGCGCGCCTCGGTGGCGGCGCAGGCCGGCGTCATTGGCGATGTGCCTCCCGGGGAGACGTGGTCGGGGTATCCCGCCCGTCCCCACCGGGAGCAGCTGCGGGCGCAGGGCGCGTTGGCGCGGCTGGCGCGAGTGATCCGTCCGTTGGAGCGGTTGGTGAGCGGGGGCGACCCCACGGTGGCCTCTGAGGGCACGCCGTGAGGACGGGGGGCGAGGAGGGGCGGCGATGACGGGCCCGGGGCTGTTGCCGTGGCAGGGGGCGGGGGAGCGACGGACCATCGCGCGCCCGGTGGCGCTGGGCGGTGTCGGCCTGCACCTCGGTCATCCCGTGCGGCTGGAGTTCCGGCCGGCGCCGCGGGGGAGCGGGGTGCGGTTCGTGCGGACGGATCTCCCGGGCGCACCGGAGGTGCCCGCGCTGGTGCGTGTGGCGGTGGAGGCCCAGCGACGCACGCAACTGGGGGAAGGGGAGGCCGCGCTGCACACGGTCGAGCATGTGCTGGCCGCCGTGGGGGCGCTGCAGGTGGACGACCTGGCGATCGCCATGGACGCCCCCGAGCCGCCCATCATGGACGGCAGCGCGGCACCGTTCGTGGCCGCCTTGCAGGAGGCGGGGGTGGTGTCGCACGGCGGGACGCCGGAGTGGCTGTCGCTCCGCCGCCCCCTCCGGCTGCACGACGGAGAGTCCCGGTATGAGGCAGTCCCGGCCGATCGGTTCTCACTGTCGGTGTCCATCGATTTTCCGCACCCCCTGATCGGGGCGCAGGCCGGGAGCTACGACGTCACCCCCGAGCGGTTCGGGCGCGAGTTGGCGGCGGCGCGCACCTTCGGCTTCCTGCACGAGGTGGAGGCGCTGCGCGGCGCCGGGTTGATCCAGGGGGCCACCACGGCCAATGCCGTGGTGCTGGACGCGGCGGGGGTGGTGGACACCACGCTGCGCTGGCCTGATGAATTCGTGCGGCACAAGGCGCTCGACTGCGTGGGCGACCTGGTGCTGGCCGGCGGACGCCCGCGCTTCCGTCTGGTGGCCCACAAACCCAGTCACCGGGGCACCGTCGCGTTCGTGCGGGCCCTGGTCCAACACGTGGTCCGGGAGCCGGTTGTGTACACAGTCGAGGACATCCTGCAGGTGCTGCCGCACCGCTATCCCTTCCTGCTGGTGGACCGCATTCTCGAGCTGGAGGAGGGGAAGCGCGTGGTGGGGCTCAAGAACGTCACCATCAACGAGCCGTTCTTCCAGGGGCACTTTCCCGGGCACCCCATCATGCCCGGGGTGCTGATCATCGAATCGCTGGCGCAGGTCGGGGGGATGCTGCTGATGCGGACCGTGGAGGATCCGGCCAGCAAGGTGGTGTACTTCATGTCCCTGGAGAACGTGAAGTTCCGGCGCCCGGTGCGCCCCGGCGACCAGCTGCGCCTGGAGGTCGAGGTGCTGCAGCTGCGCGGGAAGACGTGCCGCATGCGGGGGGTGGCCACCGTGGATGGACAGGTGGCGACGGAGGCGGAGATGGCCGCCATGGTGCGCGACCGGTGAGCGCGCGGATCCACCCGACGGCGCTCGTGGATCCCGCGGCCGAGCTGGGGACGGACGTCGAGATCGGCCCCTGGGCCATCGTGGGGCCGCAGTGCACGCTGGGGGACGGGGTGCAGGTGGGGGCCCGGGCCACGCTGGAGCGCAACGTGCGCCTGGGGGCCCGGGTGCGCGTGGGGACCGGTGCGGTGCTGGGGGGGGATCCGCAGGACCTCAAGTACCGCGGCGAGGAGACCTGGGTGGAGGTCGGCGAGGACAGCGTGGTGCGCGAGTACGCGACCATCAACCGCGGGACGTCGCATTCGGTGACCACCAAGGTGGGGCGGCACTGCTTCCTCATGAGCTACGTCCACCTGGCCCATGACTGCCAGGTGGGCGATCATGTGATCATCTCCAACGGGACGCAGCTGGCGGGGCACGTGCTGGTGGAGGATCGGGCGACGATTTCCGGGCTGTGCGCGGTGCACCAGTTCACGCGCGTGGGCCGCCACGCCTTCATCGGCGGGTGCTCACGGGTGGTGCAGGACGTGCCGCCGTTCGTGCGCGCCGTGGGGAACCCGATCAAGCTGTTCGGGCTCAATTCGGTGGGGCTGCAGCGCAACGGATTCACGCCCGAGCTGGTGGCCGCGCTCAAGCGCGCCTATCGCTGGTGCTTCCGCTCGGAGCTCAACCTGTCGCAAGGGGTGGAGCGCGCCCGGCAGGACGCCGACCTGCCTGCGGAGGTGAGCCACTTCCTGGACTTCATCGAGGCGAGCCGTCGCGGGGT
>JBILKP010000289.1:0-3656 GCA_044376625.1 Gemmatimonas sp.
GCTGCTCACCGTGGTGCAGCTGGACACCATCCGGGTCATGGTCCAGGTCCCGCAGGGCGCCGCGGCACGGGTGCGCGTGGGGATGCGCACCCGCATCATCGCCCGGGACCTGGGCGCGAACGCCGAGTTCCAGGGGACGGTGGCGCGCACCGCCGGCGCCATGGACCCCGCCACCCGCACCCTCCTCACCGAGATTCGCGTGGCCAACCCCGCGCGCCGGCTGGTCCCGGGGATGTTTGCCGCCGTGCAGCTGAACGTGCCCGGGGCCGGCGCCACGGTGCGGCTCCCCGCCATCGCCCTCATCGTGCGGGGCGAGGGGACGCTGGCCGCGCGCGTGGTGCACGACACCGTCCGCCTGGTCCCCATCACCCTGGGGCGTGACTTCGGCACCACGGTGGAGGTGCTGGAGGGGCTGGCCGCCGGCGACGCCGTGGTCGTGAACCCTGCGGAGTCGCTGGAGGACGGCCAGGTGGTGCGGGCCATCGCGCGGGGGAAACCCGCCACGGGGGGGTGAGCCCCGCGGGGCCCCCCGGGTGAAACAGCGGGGCCGTCCCGGTGCGTATCTTTCCGCATCATGACGGGCACGCCTCCCCCCACCGTCTCCGACGAACTGGCCACCGTGGCCGCGGCGCTGGCCGGCCAGTACACCGTGCTCCGCGAGTTGGGGCGTGGCGGCATGGGCATTGTCCTCCTGGCGCGCGACGAGCGCCTCGACCGCCCGGTCGCCCTCAAGGTCCTCCCCGCCCACCTGGCCGGCGACGCCACGTTGCGCGAACGCTTCCTGCGCGAGGCGCGCACGGCCGCGCAGCTGGCGCACCCGCACGTCGTCCCCGTGTATCGGGCCGACGAGGCGGCCGGCGTGGCGTACTTCGCCATGGGCTACGTGGACGGCCCCACCTTCGGCGAGCGGCTCCGCGAGCGCGGCACACTGCCGGTGGCCGAAGTGGTGCGCACGCTGCGCGAGGCCGCGTGGGCGCTGGCCTACGCGCATGCGCGCGGCATCGTGCACCGCGACGTCAAGCCCGACAACATCCTCGTCGAGCGCGCCACCGGGCGCGCGCTGGTCACCGACTTCGGCATCGCGCGCACCGGCATGAACGCCGCGCTCACGCAGGACGGGCACGTGTTGGGGACGGTGCACTTCATGAGCCCCGAGCAGGCGCTGGGGGAACCGCTGGACGGGCGCAGCGACCTGTACGCGCTGGGGTGCATCGGCTTCCTGGCGCTCAGTGGGCGGCTGCCGTTCCCTGACCCCGCGCCGCAGGCGGTGCTGGTGGCGCATGCCACGCGCCCCGCCCCGCCACTGCGGTCGGTGGCCCCCGAGGTGCCGGCGCCGGTGGCCGCCGTCATCGACCAATGCCTGCGCAAGGCGCCAGGGGAGCGCTACGCCACCGGCGAGGCGCTGGCCGACGCGCTGCAGCAGGCGCTGGAGGAGGCGGCGCGCGCCGGCGGGGCCGAGGACGCGTACGTGTCGGAGGCCGCGGCCATGGCCGTGTGGCGCCGCGCCGCGGAGCTGCAGGCGGAAGCGGCGGCGCAGCTGGAGCAGCGGCTGCGCGAGACGCGCGACACGCGCGCGCTGGCCGCGGCCAACCCGCTGGCCGAGCCGGGCGCGCCCCCCACCGACAGCTACAAGCTGGCCGACGTGCAGGCCGCTGCCGCCGAGGCCGGCATCTCCGCCCGCTACGTCGCCCTGGCTCTGGCCGAGCAGCGGGCCCCCGACGTGGCGCCGCGCGCCGGCGCGCCCTTGGCCCCCTGGAAGGAGCGGCTGGCCACGCGGGTGCTGGGCACCAGCCAGCGCACCCTGTCGGTCACCCGCCGGCTGCAGGCCTCCCCCAAGGCGGTGCTGCAGACGCTCGGGAACACGTGGACCGGGGCGCCCTGGCGGCTCACGCTGGAGGACACGCTGGGGGGACATCCGCTGGACGGGGGGACGCTGGTGTTTGCGCTGCCGGACATGGATTGGTCGGGGACCGGGTACGGCTACAAGTGGTCGTGGACCCGATACGGGGCATGGGTGCGGCAGGTCCGCGTCACGCTGCGTGCCGCCGAGCGCGGGTCCTGCGAGGTGACCATGTCGCTGGACCTGCGGGATGGACTGTCGATGAACCTGGGGGCCATCGGGGCCGTTGCCGGACTCTTGGCGGTGACCGGTGGAGTGGTCGCCGCGGGGGTCGCCAAGGGCACCCTGCTGCTGGGGGACTGGGCCATGGGCGGGGCACTGCTGGGGGGCGGGTCGCTGTCGGCCCTGGTCAGCACCGTCGGGCTGGGGGCCCTCTACCGGTGGGAGCTGCGGGCGGCCGAGAAGGAGATGCACGCGGCGCTCGCCGCCATCGAGAGTGGGCTGCGGCTGGCCCAGGTGTTTGGCGACGCGCCGCGCATGGGCGCCCTCCCGCGCCCCGTGGAGCCGGCGCCCGAGCCGGTGGATCCGCGCTGGCCGTAGGGGATCCCGCGGGGATGGATCGCGCTAGAAGTACCGGGTGAACCGGTAGCGCCGCGAGCGACGCAGCGCCGCGTACCACCGCGCCGCCGGGTACAGGAGCGCCACCACTGCCAGCGCGAACGGGAGCGTCTGCCACAGCGGAAAGCCGAAGGTGCGCGGAATCCCCGTGATGGTGGCGCGGAAGTCGAACTGCGCCCACGGAATCCCGCGTGCCAGCGCCCAGCCCATGGCCAGCGCGTGCAGCAGGTACAGGTGCGTCACGTACAGGAACATCGGCACGCTCCCCAGCGTGACCAGCGGGCGCGCCAGCGGTGGCACCCGATCCAGCCACGTCGCCAGCAGCAGCAGCGCCGGTCCCAGCGTCATGGCCACGAAGGCCAGCGACATCGGGTACTTGGTGACGTTCAGTAGCGCCAGCAGGTCGTGGGGCCACACGCCAGTGTACACCGCCGGGTGCGGGTCGCCATACGCGTTGGTGACGCGCAGCAGCAGGAACAGCGCCACCAGCGCCGCCCCCCCGCGCCCCAGCCCCCGGCGACGTGCCGCCGGGGTGGCGTTGGCCATCCACCGCCCCACCCCGTCCCCCAGCAGCACCAGCCCGATCATCGGCAGGATCGGGTACGACGTCCGCACCACCAGCTCCCCCCACAGGGGCATCACCTGCCGGTCGTGCAGGATGGCCCACAGCCAGTGCAGCACCGGCGGCGCGGTGGGGTGCCAGCCGTCCAGCAGGTTGTGCCCGGCCACGCACAGCACCCCCAGCGCCACCCGCACCGGTACTGGGACCCGCTGCAGCACCCCCAGGACGATCAGGCTGCACCCGATCCCCCAGATCACCTGCGCGTACCACATCGGCCACACCAGCGAGAAGGTCCACGACAGCTGGATCACCGTGAACTCCAGCAGCACCAGCACGCCGCCGCGCACCACGTGGTGCCACGACCACGTGCGCACACCGCCCTGGGCGGCCGGGGGATCCCCTTGCAGCCCTGCCGACACCCCCGCCAGTAGGGTGAACACCGGGGCGCAGAAATGGGCGGCCCACCGCATCCAGAATAGCAGCGGGGTCACCCGGTCCAGCGCCATCGGGTCGGACACCCCGCCGGTGCCGGCGCTGTACTCGCGCGCATGGTCCACGACCATGAGCACGATCACCAGCCCACGCAGCGCGTCGATCCCCTCCAGCCGCGTGCGCGACGGGGTGCCCGGCCCCACT
>JBILKP010000082.1:0-11427 GCA_044376625.1 Gemmatimonas sp.
GAATCGGTGCGTGGTTCGCTCGCCGACGAGCTCACGTCCACCGAGATGTCGCTGACCATGTGCTATGCGGTGATTGACGGCCGGGCGAACGAACTGCGCTTCGCCAACGCGGGCCATCCGCACGCCTTCCGCCTGGGGGCGGATGGGCGCCTCGTGCGCCTGGCGGCGGTGGTGCCCCCGCTGGGGTTCAGCGACCTCCCCATCGAGGAGTCCGTCACGCCGTGGCGTCCGGGGGACCGCCTGGTGCTGTTCACCGACGGTTTGGCCGACCTGCGCAACGCCGAGGGGAGCCCGCTGGGTGAGGAGGCGGTGCGTCGACAGCTGGGCGCCATGGTGCACGGGGAGTCCCCCGAGACCATCCTGGAGGCGCTCATCCGGCTGGCCCGCGGGCATCGCGGGCCCACCCCCCTGCGTGATGATGTCGCCGTGGTCATTGTCGATCGCCCTGCACGCTGAGCTCTCATGCGCCCGCCTCGTCGGTCCCCGTCCCCCTCGCCATCCACCCCCCGCGGCACGCCGGCAGGGCTTCCGGCCCCCCGCAAGCGCTTCGGCCAGCACTTCCTGCGCGATGCGCGGGTGCTGGACGCCATCGTGGAGGCCCTGGGACCGCTCGAGGCGGTCACCGTGGTGGAGATCGGTCCGGGGCGCGGGGTGCTGACCGATCGGCTCGCGGAGCGGGCGGCGCGGCTGGTGGCCATTGAGCTGGATCGGGACCTCGCGCAGCACCTTGCCGAGCGGTATGCCGCCCGCGCCGGTGTCTCCATCGTGAACGCCGATGTCCTCAAGGTGTCGCTCGGCGCCTTGGCCGCCGGGCCGTATCGCCTGGTTGGCAACGTGCCGTACTACATCACCACCCCGATCCTGTTTCAGGCCCTCGAGGCGCCCCGGGCAGAGGTGGCGGTGTTCCTGGTGCAGAAGGAGGTGGCGGACCGCCTGACGGCGCCACCGGGGACCAAGGCGTACGGGGCGCTGGGGGTGAACATCCAGGCGGTGGCCGAGGTGGAGTTGGTGGTGCGGGTGCCCCCGGGCGCCTTCTATCCCCCTCCGCAGGTGGATTCGGCGGTGGTGCGCCTGCGCCCGCGCGCGGAGCCGGTGGTGACGCCTGAGGAAGAGGCCGGGTACCGTCGGTTCGTGCAGGCGGCCTTCGGGATGCGCCGCAAGCAGCTGGGGCGCGTGCTCCGCAGCGTGGCCGGGCTGTCGGCGGAGGAGGCGGAGGCCGTGGTGCGGGGGTGCGGGCTGGACCCGCAGGCGCGCCCGGAGGTGTTGTCCCCCGAGGCGTTTGCGCGGGTGGTGCGGGCGCTCAGGGCGCGTCCGCGTGCGTGAGGGCGAACGCCAGCCCCTCCATCTCCATGGCCATGTTGACGGCCTTGAGTGACACGTGCGGGGGGACGGCCAGTTGGGCGGGGGCGAAGTTGAGGATGGCGCGGATGCCGGCCCGGATGGCGAGGTCCACCACCTGCTGGGCGTGGTCGGCGGGCACGGCGAGCACCGCCATCTGGACGCCCTGGGCGCGGACGTCGGGGGCCAGGGCGGCGATGTCGCGGATATGGCTGGATCCCCACGGACGTCCGACCTTGGCCGGGTCGTTGTCGTAGACGCCGACCACGCGAAAGCCGCGCTGGAGAAAGCCGCGGTAGTCGGCGAGGGCGGCGCCGATCTTGCCGGCGCCGATGATCACCACCGGCCAATCCTGCTGCAGGCCGAGGATCTCCCGGAGGTGGTCGATGAGCTCCTGCACGGGGTAGCCCAGGCCGCGCTTGCCGAAGGACCCGAAGAAGGAGAGGTCCTTGCGGACCTGGGCCGGCGTGGTGCCGCAGAGGTTGGCGAGGGCGTCGCTGGAGGCGGTGGCGAGGCCGCGCGCGGCAAGGTCCTCGAGGTACCGGAGGTACATCGAGAGGCGGCGGACGGTGGAGTCGGCGATACGCTTCACGGGGGATGGCTTGTGAAATTCTTCACAAGTGTAGCCATGCGCAGCCCCCCTGACCAGCCGGGGCCCCGCACCCCTTACGTTGTCCCCATGCTCGCGCCCGATCTCCCGCTCGCCCGCCTCCGGTTCGCCGTCGTCGACGTCGAAACCACCGGGACGGCGCCCGACGGGGGGGACCGCATCACCGAGATCGCCATCGTCCCCGTCGAGAGCGGCCAGGTGGGCGAACCCTTTGTGCGCCTCGTCGATCCCGAGCGCCCCATTCCCCCCTTCATCACCGCCCTCACCGGCATTTCCTCGGCCACGGTGCGCGGGCAGCCCCCCTTTCGGCTTATCGCCGACGAGGTGGTCGATCGCCTCGCCGGCCGGGTGTTCGTGGCGCACAACGCCAGCTTCGACTGGCGCTTCGTGTATGGCGAGCTGCGCCGCACCCACGGCCCCGCCGTGGCGCCCCCCGCGATCGATCAGCGCCTGTGTACGGTGCGCCTCGCCCGCGCCTTGCTCCCGGGGCTGCCCCGTCGGTCGCTGGACCAGGTGGCGGCACACCTCGGCATTCCCCTGGGCGAGCGCCACCGCGCCGCCGGGGACGCGGTGGCCACGGCCCGCGCCCTGGTGGCGCTCCTCGCGCGCGCCGAGGGGGCGGGGCTGTCGCAGTGGGGCGCCCTGATGCGCTACCTTGCCACGCCGGCGCGCCGTCGACGGGCGCGCACTTCCCAGCTGGTGGACCCGCTCGCCTGACGCCATGACGCCGCCCCTCCCCCTCGTGGAAACCCGCTCCCTTGGCGCGTGGCGCCTGCACGCGCTCCAGGCCGGCGGCCAGAAGCTGGACGGCGGCGCCATGTTCGGGGTGGTCCCCCGTCCGCTGTGGGAACGGCGCATCGCTCCCGACGAGCGCCATCGCATCCCCCTCGGCATGCGCTGCCTGCTGGTGGAACACGACGCCGGCCCGATCCTCATCGACACGGGGGTGGGGAACAAGGAGGACGCCAAGTTCCACGGGATCTACGGCATCGAGAACGCCGGGGCGGAGGGGCGGACGGCGCTGGAGGACGGACTCCGGGCGGTGGGGGTGACCCCGGAGGACATCGTCATGGTCATCAACACGCACCTGCACTTCGACCATGCCGGGGGGAACAGCTGGCGCACGCCGGGCGGGGAGGTGCTCCCCACCTTTCCGCGCGCCCGCTATGTGGTGCAGGCCGGCGAGCTGGCCTATGCCGAGCGTCCGAACGAGCGGACGGCGGCCAGCTATTTCCCCCCCAACTGGGCGCCGGTGGTGGCCTCCGGCCAGCTGACGGTGGTGTCCGGGGAGACGGAGGTGCTCCCGGGGGTGGTCCTGCGCCCGACCCCCGGGCATACGCCGCACCACCAGAGCGTGGTGCTGACCAGTGGCGGGGAGACGGCCTGTTTTCTCGGGGACGTGGTGCCCACCACGCACCACCTGCCGCTCCCGTGGATCATGGGCTACGACGTGGAGCCGCTGGTGACGCTGGAGTCGAAGCGGCAGCTGCTGGCGGAGGCGGAGGCGTCGGGGTGGCTGCTGGTGTTCGAGCACGACGCGGCGGTGGGGTTCGGGCGGGTGGTGCGGGACGCCAAGGGGTACCAGCTGGCCCCTTGACCGGGGCGCGGGACCCGGTAGGTTTCTTCGGTCTAGGGCGAGTGCCCCCGCTGGTAGCGGGCTGCTCCCCGGTCCAATCGAGAAGTGAGGCGGCAGCGACGCCGCCTCCACCCTTCGGCCCACGCGCGGGTGGCGTGGTGTGCTGCTGGAGTCCATCGATCCCCCCGCCGGGTGCCGTGTGCCCGGGCGTGGGGTCGGCGCGGGCTCCGCAGGCAGGCGGGGTCCGCGTTTTTGTGTCTCCAACCGGAGTTCGGCCTATTCAGGATACGACGAAGCGTCCGCCCCGCGTGAACCGGCAGATCCGCATCAGCCCGGTTCGCGTGATCGCCGCCGACGGCAGTCAGCTCGGCATCATGGAAGTCGACCAGGCGTTGGCCCAGGCGGTGGAGCAGGGGCTGGATCTGGTCGAGGTGGCGGCCGCGGCGCGGCCTCCCGTGGTCCGCATCATGGACTACGGGAAGTTCAAGTTCGAGCAGGCCAAGCAGGCCCGGTTGGCCAAGAAGAAGCAGCACGTGATCCATCTCAAGGAGGTCAAGTACCGCCCGGGGATCGATGATCACGACTTCGAGACGAAGACCCGCCACGCGCGGCGCTTCCTCGAGGAAGGGAACAAGGTGAAGGTGACGCTGATGTTTCGCGGCCGGCAGATCGCGCACCCCGAGCTGGGGCGCCAGGTCGTCGACCGGGTGGCCACGGAGCTCGCCGATCTGGCCAAGATCGAGAGCCACCCCGCCATGGAAGGGAAGTCCATGACGATGATCCTGGCGCCCAAGTAGGCGCCCGGCCCATCCTGACCACCGCCCCGTCCCGGGGCGGACGACCGCAGCCGTGAGCGACAGATGCCCAAGATGAAGACCCACAGTGGCGCCAAGAAGCGCTTCTCCGTGACGGGTTCGGGGAAGGTGCGGCGCCTGAAGGCGTACAAGAGCCACATCCTGACCAAGAAGGACGCCAAGCGGAAGCGCGGCCTCCGCCGCCCCACCATCGTCGAGACCAACGGCGAGGTGAAGCGGATCAAGCGGCTCATCCTGGCCTGAGGACCTCCCATGCCCCGCGTCAAGTCCAACGTCGTCCGCCTCAAGCGGAAGAAGCAGATCCTCAAGCACGCCAAGGGTGCCTTCGGCGGGCGCTCCAAGCTGTGGAAGGCCGCCAAGGAAACCGTCGAGCGCGGCTGGCGCTATGCGTACCGCGACCGCAAGAACAAGAAGCGCGACTTCCGCCGGCTGTGGATCATCCGCATCAACGCCGCCGCGCGCCAGCACGACATGTCCTACAGCGTCTTCATCAACGGCCTCGCCGCCGCCGGCATCGAGATCGACCGCAAGGTCCTCTCCGACCTGGCCATCCGCGAGCCCGAGGCGTTCGCGGCCATCGCGGACAAGGTGCGCCAGGCCCTCGACGCGGCCAAGAGCGCGGCCTAACCCGCCCCCTCCGCAGGTTCGTCGTCGCAGGGCCGGCTGCCGCCAGGCAGGCCGGCCCTGCGCGCATCCCGGCTCCCTCCGTCACGTCCCGTGGAACTGTCCGAATTCGCCGCGCTCGCCGAAGCCCTCAAGCAGGAGTGCCTGGCGCTCCTGCACCATGCCGACCCCGCGCAGCGGCTGGACGCGGTCAAGGGCGCGCTGAACGCCCTCAAGGACGAGCGCCTCGCCCGCCTCCAGCGCGAGGTGCCCACCATGGCCACCCCGCTCGACAAGCGGGGCGCGGGCAAGCTGTTCAACGAGCTGAAGGGCGCCCTCGATGCCGCCCTCGCCGACTTCGCCGCGCGACAGGTCGCCCGCACCGCGGACGCCCCGTGGGACGGCACCCTCCCCGCGCGCCACCACTGGACCGGCTCCCTCCATCCCGTCACCCTCGTGGTCGACGAGATCTGCGCCATCTTCCGCGAGCTGGGTTTCACCATCGCGCTCGGCCCCGAGGCCGAGACGGAGTGGTACAACTTCGGGGCGCTCAATTTCCCCCCCGACCACCCCGCGATGGAGCTGCACGACACCCTGTACCTCGGCGAGGGGGCGCTCCTGCGCACGCACACCTCGCCGGTGCAGGTGCGCACCCTGCAGCGCTGCGCCCCCCCGGTGCGCGTCCTCGCCCCCGGGCAGGTCTACCGCCGCGACTTCTTCGACGCCACGCACGCCCCCGCCTTCCTGCAGCTGGAGGGGCTGGCCGTGGACGAGGATATCGGCTTCGTCGACCTCAAGGCGACCCTCGCCGAGTTCGCCCGGCGCTTCTACGGCGCCTCGCGGCGCGTCCGCTTCGGCCCCTCCTACTTCCCCTTCGTCGAGCCCGGCGCGCAGATGGACGTCGAGGTCGACCTGCAGGATGGCAAGGGGCTCCGGTGGGTCGAGATCCTGGGGTGCGGCATGGTCCATCCCCATGTCCTCGAGGCGGCCGGGGTCGACAGTGAACGCTACACCGGCTGGGCCTTCGGCATGGGGCCCGCCCGCATCGCCATGTCGCGCTACGGCATCACCGACATCCGCGTCCTGTACGATTCGGACGTCCGCTTCCTGGAGCAGTTCGCCCCATGATCGTCTCCCACTCCTGGCTGGCGCAGTTCGCGCCCTCGGCGCACGCGCCCGACGCGATCGGCGAGGCGCTCAGCCGCCATTGCGTCACCCTGGATGCGCTCGAGCGGTTGGATGCCGCGCTCGCCCCCTTCGTGGTGGCGCAGGTGGTCGAGGCCGGCCGGCACCCCAACTCCGACCACCTCTGGGTCACCAAGGTGGACGACGGCAGCGGCGCGCTGCTGGAGGTGGTGTGCGGCGCCCCCAACGTGGTGGCCGGCCACAAGTATCCGTTCGCGCGCACCGGGACGGTCATGCCGGGCGGCCTGCGCATCGAGCGCCGCCGCATCCGCGGCGAAACCTCCAACGGCATGCTCTGCTCGGCGCGCGAGCTCGGGCTGGGCGACGAGCACGACGGCATCCTCACCCTCGAGACCGACGTCCCGCCCGGGACGCCGTTGCTGGCGGTGCTCCCGGCCACCGACGCCCGGCTCACCCTCGATGTCCTTCCCAACCGTCCCGACCTGCTGAGCCATCGCGGGGTGGCGCGCGAAGTGGCGGCCATCCTGCGCGCGCCGCTGCAGGCGCGCCCGGCCGACCTCACCGTGCCCCCGCAGCCGCCGGTTGACGGCTGGCGGCAGGGCCCGTGGGCCGTGGCCGGCACCCACGCCGCCGTCGAGGTGGTCGCCCGCGAGGAGTGCCCGCACTACCTCGCGGTGGTCATCCGCGGCGTGCGCGTGGGCGAGAGCCCCGCGTGGCTGCGCGATCGCCTGGAGAGCGTGGGGCAGCGCAGCCGCTCCAACGTGGTCGACGCCACCAATTACCTGGTGCACGGCCTGGGGCAGCCGGTGCATGCCTTCGACCTGGGTACGCTGGCCGGCGCCCGCATCGTGGTGCGTCCCACCCGGGAGGGGGAGACGATCACCACGCTGGACGGGGCGGCACGCCCGCTGGCCGCTGGCACCGTGGCCATCTGCGACGCGGAACGACCGGTGGCGCTGGCCGGCATCATGGGCGGCGAGGCCACCGAGGTGACCGAGGCCACCACCGACCTGCTGGTGGAGGTGGCCCGCTTTGATCCGCGGTTCGTGCGGCGGGTGCGACGCGCGGTGGGGCTGAGCACCGACGCGAGCTACCGGTACGAGCGCGGCATCGACGGCGGCGCGCTGGCCGAGATGGCGGGGCTGGTGGGGGATCTCATCGTGCAGGTGGCCGGCGGCCAGGTGGTTGAGGTGCTCGAAGTGGGCGCGCCGCCCGCCCCGCGCGCCCCGGTGGTGCTGCGCTCGGCCCGGCTGGCACGGGTCCTGGGGATGGCGGTCCCGGACGCGGTGGTTGGTCAGCACCTGGAGGCCTTGGGGTGCGTGGCCACGCCGGACACGGACGGGTGGCTGGTCCAGCCCCCCAGCTGGCGCGTGGACCTCCACCTGGAGGTGGATCTCATCGAGGAGGTGGGGCGACTGGTGGGGTACGATGCGCTCCCCGACGACCTCCGCCCCTTCCGCCCCGGCCGGCAGGCCGACCATCCGCTGCACGAACTGGGGCGGGCGGTGCGGACGGTGCTGGTGGGCGAGGGGCTGGCCGAGATCCGCCCCATGCCCTTCACGGCGGTGGGTGACGCCACGACGCCTCGGGTGCTCAACCCCCTGGCCGAGGACGAGCCCTACCTGCGGGGCGACCTGCTGGTCACGCTCGCCCAGCGCGCCGAGTACAACCTGGCGCGGATGCAGGGCAACCTGCGGCTGTTCGAGATTGGGCAGGTGTTCGCCCCGACGGGCGGCCGTCTCCCGCGCGAGGAGCTGCGGGTGGGGGCCCTGCTCATGGGGATGCGGCGGCCGCCGCACTTCGCCGAACCCACCCCGCCCCCCTTCGATCGCTGGGATGCCAAGGCGCTGGCGGAACGGGTGGCCAGGGTGGTGTGGCCCGGGGAGCCGGTGGCGCTGCACCAAGGCACCGGGGAGACGTTGTGGACGGTGGAGCACCCGACGCGTGGGGCCGTGGGCCGCGTCGTCCGGCTGGCACTGGACCTGCCGGCGTGGGCCAGTGAACCCCTGGCGGTGGAGCTCACGCTGGGGGTGATCAGCTCGGAGGATGTGGCGCCTCCGGGGGCGAACGCCCATGGCGCGGCGACGACGGCCTCGGCGCCGTGCCGGATCCAGTTCACGCCGCTCCCCGTGACGCCGGCGGCGGAGTTCGACCTGGCGCTGGTGGTCCCTGACGGGCTCCCGGCCGCCCGGGTGGAGGCGGTCATGCGGGGCGCCGCCGGGGAGCTCCTGGAGCGGGCGGCCCTCTTTGACGAGTTTCGGGGCGGGGCCATACCGGCCGGTCATCGCAGCCTGGCGTGGCGGTTGACGTTCCGGCACCCCGAGCGCACGCTCAGGGAGAAGGAAATCGAGGGCCGCCGGGCCCGGCTGGTGCAGGTCCTTCACCAGGAGCTGGGGATTTCGGTGCGTGCGTCCTGACGTCGCGGCATTTCGCGAGCTGGAGCTGCTGGTCCGCCACCTGAGCGACCAGCTGGCGGGGTACCGCCGGCGGGCGCTCGGGGCGGAGGCCCGCGTGCGCGAGCTGGAGCAGCGCACCCAGGCCCTCGAGGGGGCCCTGACCGCGGCGCGGGCGCAGGCGGTGCCGCCGGCGCCGGTGCCGATGGTCCTGCCGTCGGCGGGGGATGCGCGCCTGGAGGCGGAGAACCGGCAGCTGCGGCAGCGGTTGGCGGAGGCGCGGGAGCGCACCGGCGTGCTGGTGGAACGCGTCCGCTTCGTGCGGCAGGCGGCAGGGCAGGGGGGGGAGCGGTGACCGATCCCCGCACGGTGGTGCGGGTGCGCATCGTGGGGGAGGAGTACACCCTGCGCACCGATGCCTCGGTCGATCACACCCGGGCGGTGGCCGACCATCTGGACCGGACGATCCGCGCCATCATGGCGGCGGGCTCGTCCATCGAGCCGCACAAGGCGGCGATCCTGGCCGCGCTGCAAATCACCGACGAGCTGTTCCGGGAGCGGGGAGGCGCCGAGCAGTTGGCGGGCGACCTTCGGCGCTTGGCGTCGGAAGTGCGGCCGTTGCTGCCGCCGGCCAAGCGCGGGGACGAGACGGACCTCGCGTAGGGCGGGACGTGGCCAACGCGGGGCTGGTTGCGGGCATCCGCGGACGCCCGTACGTTCCGCGTGAACGGGGGGCGTTGCCGCAGTCGCGACCGGAGGCGGACATCCGGGCGCGCGCGAGTCGTCGCTCCTGCCGTGCACGATAGCGGGGGGGAGCGGTGGTGGGACGGGGCGCGTCGGCGGTCATTCGCACCGGACGTGTCGCGGTAGGGGGTGCATTCAACACGGGTTCGCGCCGATGGCGCGGTGGAGCATAGATCCCATGGGAGACTTGGCCCTGTTGGCGCTATCCGGCGCCGTGGGACTGGTGGCGGCCGTCGCGGCGTTCGTGACGGGACGGCGCTCGGGGCGGGCGCAGGAGCTCGCGGAGCAGCGGCGTGCGCGCGCCAGTGCGGAGGAGACAGCGGGACGCCTGCTGGACGAGGCGCGGCGCGAGGCGGAGACGCTGCGCAAGGACGCCGTGGTGTCGGGCAAGGAGGAGGTGCTGCGTCAGCGGGAGGTGCAGGAGCAGGAGCTGCGCCGCCGCCGGGTGGACGTGGAGCGCGAGGAGAAGCGGGTCCAGGAGCGCGAGGCGGCGGCCGACCGCGGGCGCGACGCCGTGGCCGCGCGGGAGCAGGAGCTCCAGAAGCGGGCGGCCGATGTGGGCGCGCGGGAAGCGGCGCTGGGGGGACGGCAGGCGGAACTGGACCGTCTGGTGGCCGAGGAGCGGCGCCGGGTGGAGCAGGTGGCCGGGCTGACCGCGGAGGAAGCGCGAGCCGAGCTGATGCGGCGCATGGAGGACGAGGCGCTGGCGGCGGCGGCCAGTCGGCTGCGCGAGATCCGGGAGTCGGCCAAGCGCAATGCCGATCGGGAGGCGCGCAAGATCGTGGCGCTGGCCGTGCAGCGGGTGGCGGCCGAGACCACGGCGGAGGCGACCGTGTCGGCCGTGGCGCTCCCCAACGACGAGATGAAGGGGCGCATCATCGGGCGCGAAGGGCGGAACATCCGGGCGTTCGAGCTGGCCACCGGGGTGGACGTCATCATCGACGACACCCCCGACACCGTGGTGGTCTCCTGCTTCGATCCGGTGCGCCGGGAGACGGCGCGGCTGGCGCTGGAGAAGCTGGTCGCCGACGGGCGCATCCACCCCGGGCGCATCGACGAGGTCGTGGCCAAGGCGCGCCTCGAGGTCGAGGCGGCCATCGTGGAGACCGGCGAGCAGGCGGCGTACGAGGTGGGGGTGACGGGGCTGCACCCCGAGCTCATCCGCCTGGTGGGGCGCATGCGGTGGCGCACCAGCTACGGGCAGAACATCCTGGCGCATTCCAAGGAAGTGGCGTGGCTGGCGGGGATGATGGCCGCCGAGCTCGGGCTGGATGTGGCGTTGGCCCGGCGGGGCGCCCTGCTGCATGACGTGGGCAAGGTGCTCACGCATGAGCACGAGGGGACGCACGTGCAGCTGGGGGTCGAGGTGGCCACCAAGTACGGCGAGCACCCGCTGGTGGTCAACTGCATTGCGGCGCACCACGACGACGTCCCGCACGAGAGCGAGGTGTCGGTGCTGGTGCAGGCGGCCGACGGGATCTCGGGGTCGCGTCCGGGGGCGCGGCGCGAGGCGTTCGAGACCTATGTCAAGCGCCTGGAGGGGCTTGAGCGCATCGCCGCGAGCTACCGGGGCGTTGACCGGGTGTTCGCCATCCAGGCGGGGCGCGAGGTGCGCGTGATCGTCGCCCCCGACCAGGTGGATGACGGACGCATGACGGCCCTGTCCGACGAGATCGCGCGGCGCATCGAGTCGGAGCTGCAGTATCCGGGGCAGATCAAGGTCGTGGTCATCCGCGAGAGCCGGGCGGTGGACTTTGCGCGCTGAGCTGATTGACGGGAAGGGGATCGCAGCGGCGATCCGCGCCGAGGTGGCAGGGGAGGTGGCGCGGCTGCGCGAGCGGGGGACGGTGCCCGGGCTGGCGGTGGTGCTGGTGGGGGACGATCCCGCCAGTGCGACCTATGTGGGGGCCAAGGAAAAGGCGTCGCAGGAGGTGGGGATGGCCGGGACCACCTGGCGCCTCCCCGCGTCCACCACGCAGGCCGAGCTGCTGGCCGTGGTCGACCGGCTCAATGCCGATCCCGCGGTGCATGGCATCCTCGTCCAGATGCCGTTGCCCGCGCCGCTCGACGCCGACGCCGTCATCCGCCGGATCGATCCGGACAAGGATGTCGACGGCTTTCACCCCGTGAACGTGGGGAAGCTGCTCATCGGGCACGGCGACGGATTCGTGTCCTGCACACCGGCGGGCGTGATGGAGCTGC
>JBILKP010000290.1:0-3655 GCA_044376625.1 Gemmatimonas sp.
TGGCCAAGGCCAGGCGGTCCTTGGGGGGGAAGACGGTGTCCACCGGCATGACGCCGACGGTGGCAAAGGGGGGCGCCTGGATGCCGGTGATGAGCGCGGCCAGGTCCAGGTCGCGTCCCTCACGCCACGCGCCGTCCAGCAGGGTGGAGAGGAGGAGGTGCTCGGGGGCGGTGAGCGGGTCGGCCTCGAGCCCCACCAGCGCCAGCAGCGAGGTGGCGGTGGCGGCGACGCGCTCGCGCAGCAGTTCGTCGTCGAGGCGGATGGCCTCGGGGGGGGCGGTGAAGGCGCGCAGCACCGACAGCGGGCGCCCCGCGCGGCTCCCCGGGGTGTAGACGGTGACGTCGGCGGCGTCGACGAGCCGCTGGATGCGCGCGCCGTCCTGCCCCCAGGCGGCCAGCCCGTCACGCCAGCGGGTGGCGGTGGCGTCGGCGAGGGCGTCCGGGGTGGTCCCCTCCTGCGCGGCCTGCTGCGGGTCCACCCAGGGGCGGAAATCCGCGGGGCGCAGGGCGGGGAAGCGCAGCGCGAGGTTCCCCAGGTCGCCCTTGGGGTCGATGGCGATGACCGGGACGCGGTCGAGGAGCGCCTCCTCGAGGAGGCCGATGCCGAGTCCGGTCTTGCCACTCCCCGTCATGCCGATGATGACGGCGTGGGTGGTGAGGTCCTTGGCGTCCACCAGCACCGGGTCGGCGGTGCGGGCGCCGGTGGCGCCGTCGATGCGGCGGCCGAGGTAGAAGGCGCCGAGCGCCTCGATGTCGCTCACGGGCGCGCAGGCGCGGGGCGCCAGCGCTCCACCAGGGCGCGCGCGCGGCGCTGGACCTGCTCGATCTCGAAGGGGGGCAGCTCGGTGACCTCGCCATCCACCATGCGCGTCTGGCGCTGGAGCACCTGGTCGCTGTCGAACTCCACCTCGGTGTCCACCTGCTGGGTGGTGGGGGACCGGCTGGGCGTCTGCACCGTCTGGGTGCGGCGCTCGGTGTAGCGGAGGAGGCGGAGGGAGTCGTTCAGGATGTAGCGGCGCTCGGCCACGCCGTCCTCGCCGAAGCGGGCGGTCTCCTCGAAGACGAGCTGGGCGGTGGTGCCGGGCGACCGGCGCCAGCTGACGCGTTCGTCGCCGTCGGTGAAGGCGCCACTGTCCACCTCCAGGCGCGCGGCCACGACGGCGGCGGAGTCGGCCGTCGCGTTGGCGGCGCCGCCCCCGCAGGCCATCACGAGGCAGAGGGCAGGGAGGAGTCGGCAGGGCATGGCGGCGCGGCTCAGAACTCGCGGCGCTTCATTTCGCGGAAGATCTCCTCGGCCTCGGTCCCCTGCACGGGCTCGGCGCGCCCGCGGGTGGCTTCGAGGGTGGGATCGAAGCTCTTGGGGGCCTTCTTGGGCTGCGCGGCCTTGGCCGCCGTCTTCTTCATGAGCGCCTTGAATTGGGAATCCTTCATGGGCCAATCCGGGGGTCGAGGGCGGACGACCGGGGCGCGCGGGAGCGCGTCCCCGTGGGACCGTGGTGGGATCGCATGGTGATCTTGCCGGTGCGCGCGCAGGTTGTAAAGGTGGCGGGGCGGGGGGGATTTTCTGGTTCGTGGCAAGGCAGAGGTTGACAGTTTGTCAAGGGGGCCTTAGACTTTACCGCGTACCCGGATATCCGGGGACTTCGAGAGTGTGGATCGTGACGGATGGCAGGCGACTTCGGGGACCTGGCATCGTGCAGGTCCCCTTCGTTTTTCCCGGGGAACAACCGGTACACGGTGTCCGCCAAGTGGCGGGCGCTGCCCGCGCGGGGGATCTGTCCGCGACCCACACGAGTGCTCGGTGCGTACGGCAGGGCCGGACTCCGAACACCCAGTAACACGACAGGAGTAGTGCCATGCGTACGACCGGCAAGGTGAAGTGGTTCAACGACGCCAAGGGGTTCGGCTTCATCACCCCCGATGACGGCTCGAAGGATTGCTTCGTGCACCACTCGGCCATCCAGGGTGGCGGCTTCCGCACGCTCGCCGAAGGCGAGCGCGTGGAGTTCGACATCGTGCAGGGGCAGAAGGGCCCCGCGGCCGAGATGGTGGTGAAGATCCGCGGCTGAGCCGCGACACCCGCCAACGCGAAGGCCCCCCGGCAACCGCCGGGGGGCCTTCGTGCATCATGCGCCCTGCGCCGCGGAGCTCCGCTCAGCGGATCTCCGCGCTCCCCCGGTAGTAGTCCCCCAGCAGGTGCTCGGCGAAATACTCCATCAGCATCCGCTGGTTGTACGGCGCAAACACGCCACGATACCCGTGCGGCTCGCCAGGGTACACGTAGTAGTCGAACCGCTTGTTGGCCTTGATGAGCGCCTCGGCCAGCCGAATGGTGCCGCCCGGATGCACGTTGTTGTCCAGATCCCCGGTGATGAGCGCCAGGTTCCCCTTGAGGTTGCCCGCGAGCTCCGCGTTGGTGGGCACGCGGATGTCAAAGCGAACCCGGTCGCGGTTGGCGGAGTCCTGCACCACCGCGCGCGCCGCCCCGTTCCCCCGCGGCCCGCCCCGCTGCCCCGCCGAACCCGACACGCCGGCGCCCGCGCGCGCCGAGTCCCCCTTGAGCACCACCGTCACCCCGTGGTTCCACTCGCTCCAGTTCTGGTTGTAGATGTTGTTGTCGTGGTTCCCCGACTCCGACCACCCCACCTTGAAGAACTCGTTGTACGGCGGGAGGAGCATGGCGGCCGCGGTGAGGAAGCCGCCCCCGGAGTGGCCGTACATCCCCACGCGCGACAGGTCGATGAACGCATGCCGCGCGGCCAGCTGCTCGATGGCCGCCTTCTTGTCGGCCAGCGCGTAGTCGCGGAGGTTGCCGTACCCGAAACGATGGTAGGCCAGCGACCGGTACGGCGACCCGCCGCGGTGCCCCACCTGGATCACGATGAACCCCAGCTGCGCCAGCTGCATCTGGCCGCCCCCCACCGAGAAGCCGGTGGTGACCCCCTCCTGCTGCGGCCCGGGGTACACGTACGCAATGACCGGATAGCGGCGCGTGGAGTCGAAGTCGAAGGGCTTGAAGATGTTCCCGTACAGGTCGGTCACCCCGTCGGCCGCCTTCACCGAGAAGGGCTCCCCCGGGCGCCACCCCAGCGCGCGCAGCCCCGACAGGTCCATCTCCTCCAGCGTGGCCAGCACGCGCCCGGTGGCCGCATCCCGCACCACCGACCTGGGGGGCAGGTCCATGCGCGAGTAGCTGTCGACCAGGTAGCGGCGCGTGGGGGAGAGGGTGCTGGCGTGCGTGGCGTTGCCGGGGTCCAGCAGGGTCAGCCCGGAGCCGTCACGGTTGACCCGGTACAGGTGCGTCTGGTACGGCTGCTCGCCGGGCTCGCGCCCCTGCCCGGTGAGCCACACGGTGCCGGTGAGGGAGTCGATGCGCACGACGGCGTCGGCGTTCCACGCCCCCGTGGTGAGGGGGCGCTTCTCGCGCCCGTCAAAGCCGTGCACGTAGTACATCCCCCAGCCGCTCTTCTGCGACCACCACAGCAGGTCGCCCCCCTTGGCGAGGTAGCGCACCGGCTTGGGCTCGAGGGCGGCCCCCTCGACGGCGTCGTGGAGCAGCACCGCCACGGCGCCGCTGGCCACGTCCACCTCGATGAGGTCGAGGGCGCGCTGCGGCCGGTCGCGGCGCACGAGGCGCACCTTCGCCCCGTCCACCG
>JBILKP010000083.1:0-11421 GCA_044376625.1 Gemmatimonas sp.
GCAGCACCTTGCGCAGCACCACGCCGTTCTCGGCCAGCCCCTGCTCGAAGGCGTTGATCTGCCGGTAGCGCGCGCGCCACACCGCCTCGGGGGCCAGCTGCCGCACCCGCACGGCCAGCACGTCCTCATAGTGCGACCGGTTGAACACGCCGATCATGCCGCGCGGGGGAACCTGGGCGTGCACCCGCCAGAGGAAGTCGTGGCGCAGCTCCAGCGGGGTGGGGGGACCGAAGGCGGCCACCCGCACGCCGATGGGGTTGAGCGCGCCCATGACCTTCTTGATGGTCCCGTCCTTCCCCGAGGCGTCGCGCCCCTGCAGCACCAGCAGCACGGCGTGCCGGCCGTCGGCGTGCAGCGCCTCCTGCAGCTCGGCCAGCCGCTCCTGCAGCCGCGCCGTGGCCTCCAGCAGCGTCCCCTTGTCGGGAGCGTCCGGGTGCCGCGCCGCCGCGTCGCCCAGCCGCACGGGGGCGCCCGGATCCACCGGGCGCAGCAGCGCCATGGCCCAGTCGCCGTTCACGGGGCGTCCGCCGAGGGCGCGGCCGGCGGCGCAGCTGGCGGCGCAGCTGGCGGCGCGGCTGGCGGCGAGGCTGGCGGCGACGCCGCGCGCCCCGACAGCTCCTGCACGCTGATGGCGAACACCAGCGTGCGGGAGGGGGTGGGATCGTCGGCCGTGAAGGCCGCCGGGATGAGGGCCCGGAAGGCCGTCACCGCCCGCGCATGCAGGTCGCGCTCGCGCGGGCCGTCGTCGGGGTCGGGGAACTCCACCCGCCCGTGCACCACCACGCTCTCCCAGTCGAACAGCGCGCGCACCACGTCCACCTCGAAGGCCACCCACGGGCGGTGCGCCAGCTGCGTCACCTTGGTCCCGCGCTGCGTGCGCCCGAAGATCCATCCGTCGCGGAACACGTAGTGCACCGGCTCCACGTCCACCTGCTGCTGGTGGCTGAAGGCCAGCCGCCCCACGGAGCATGCGGCCAGCAGCGCCTCGCTGGCCGCGCGGTCCAGCGCCCGAAATTCCGGTTCCCGGCTCACGCGTCCTCCGTGCCGTCAAACGGCTCCATGTGGATGAGCACCCCCAGCACCCCCGGCACGCGCCGCCGGATGGCCCCCTTCACCGCGCCCGACAGGTCGTGCGCGGCGCGCAGCGACAGCGCCGGATCCGCCTGCACGTGCAGGTCCACGTACATCCCGGTCCCGGCGCGCCGCACCATCAGCTTGTGGATGGCCAGCACCCCTGGCGTGCCGGTGGCCGCCTGGGCCACCCGCTCCAGCACCTCGCCATCCGGCGCCCGGTCCATCAGCTCCGCCACGGCCGTGCGCAGCAGCCCCACGCCGTTCCAGACGATGACCAGCGCGGCCACCAGCGCCGCCCAGTCGTCGGCCGGCTCCCACCCAGGCCCGCCCAGCAGCGCCACGGCAATCCCCACGAACGCGGCCGCCGAGGTGAGCGCGTCCGCCCGGTGGTGGCCGGCGTCGGCCGACACTACCACGCTCCCGGTGACGCGGGCCTCGCGGGCCACCAGCCGGGCCAGCAGCTCCTTCACCACCACCACCCCCGCCAGCACCGCCAGCGTCCAGGGGGCGGGGGCGTGGTGCGGCGTGCGGATCTCGCGCACGGCCTCGATGGCAATCCCCACGGCGGCCCCCAGCATCATCACCGCCACCGTGGCCGCCGCCAGCGCCTCAGCGCGCCCGTAGCCAAAGGGGTACGCCTCGTCGGGGTCGCGGCGCGCAATCCGCAGCCCGCTCCACACCACGGCCGACCCCAGCATGTCGGTGGAGCTCTCGATGGCGTCGGCCACCAGCGCGTACGAGTTGCCCAGCAGCCCGGCCACCAGCTTGGCCATGGCCAGCACCACGTTGGCCACCAACCCCAGTTGGGCCAGCCGCTGGGCGCGCCGCGGCGCCGCCCCGGAGTCCGGGGGGAGTGGCGCGGAAGGGAGGGGGGCGCCGGTCATGACCCTCGCAATATGCCCCCGGGGCGCGGGGGCGGGAGCGTCCGCCCCCCGGTCCCCCCTGCCCGGTCGCCGGGAGTTGCCGTCCCCTTGCCGGGTGGTAGTTTTCGCAGCCATGACCCCCATCCGCCTGCTGTGCGCGGCTGCTGCCGCCGCCATTGCCCTCCCGCTGGCCGCTGGGGCCCAGCGCGCCAACGCCGTGGAGCTGGGCGGATTTGCCCGGTACAACCTGTACGCCGACACGCTCCGTCTCGCGCCGGTGACCGGCTTTGGCGGGCGGGTGGGCTACTTCTTCCGCCCCAACTGGGCGCTGGAAGGGGAGGTGGCGTGGGCCGAACCGACCGTGCGTGGCCTGGCCCCCACCGACACGCTGCGCTCGGTGGCGCATCCGCTGTTCAGCTACCGCATCACGTACAACCGGCGCATCGACGACCGCGCCACGCTGCTGGCGGGGGCGGGGTATGCCTACGACTCGTACCAGCGGGCCCGCGTGGTGGCGCCGCGCGGCGGCGGTCCCACGGCGCTGCTGGGGCTGCGCTTCCGCCTGAACGACCTGCTGGCCGCGCGCGTGGAGGGGACCGGCACCTGGGTGCTCCCCGGCCCCGGCAGCCCGGGGCTGCCGCGCGTGCCGCGGCACATCAACGTGGGTGGGCAGGCGGGGCTCAGCCTGATGCTGTTCACCAAGGCGCCCGCACCGCTGGTGCGCACCGAGGTCATCCGCATCCTCGAGCGCGACACGGTGTACATCACGCGCATCGACACCGTGTACATCAAGGGCCCCGCCGGGCGCCCGGTGGTGGTGGGTTCGGTCAACTTCGCCCTCAACGGCCAGGAGCTCTCCCCCGAGGCGAAGAAGATCCTCGACCTCATCGCGGAGTCGCTGCTGGACCCCGTCAACCTCACGCGGACCGTGGCCGTCACGGGCAACACCGACGGCATCGGGAGCGAGCGGTACAACCTCAAGCTCGGGCAGCTGCGCGCCGACCGGACCAAGGCCTACCTGGTGTCCAAGGGGATCGCCGCCGAGCGGATCCAGGCGCGCACGCAGGGGGAGAGCGATCCGGTGGCCCCCAACAGCACCGCCGACGGGCGCGCCACCAACCGGCGCGTGCTGATCATCCTGACCAACTGACGGCGCCCCGCCTCGCGCCGCCCCGGCGCCGTGCGGAGCACCGGTCGGGTTAGATTGCGCGCGCATGGCTGACGCGCCCCTGTCCCCCGCCACCGTCCCGGCCGCGCCCAAGCGCCCCACGTGGTCGCACCGGGCGGAGTACGCGGCCACGCGCGTCATCGTGGCGGCGCTGCGCCTGCTCCCGTGGACGTGGGCCAGCGCCGTGGGGGGCGCCATCGGCCGGCTGGGGTACTGGCCGCTGGGGATCCGGCGCGGCGTCACCGAGCGGCAGATTGCCGCCGCCTTCCCCGATCGCCCCGCCGCCGAGGTGGCGCGGCTGGCGCGGGGGAGCTTCGAGTCGCTGGGGCGCACCTCCATCGAGACGGCCATCCTCCCCGGCAGCTCCGCCAGCGAGGTGCTGGCCCGCGTGGCCTGGGTGGAGGGGTGGGAGCTGGTGGAGGCCGCGCTGGCCCGGGGCCAGGGGCTCATCATCGTCACCGGCCACCTGGGCAACTGGGAGTTCGGGGCCGCCTACTTCGCCGCGCGCCGCGTGGCGCTGGACATCGTGGTGCGGGGGATGGCCAACCCGCTGTTTGACGCCTACCTCACCCGCACCCGCGGCGAGGCGGGCGTGGCCGTAGTGCGCGACAAGGAGTCGGTGCGCCGCACGCCGCGCTCGCTGCGCGAGAACCGGGCGGTGGCGTTCGTGGCCGACCACGACGCGCTGGGGCTGGCCAGCACCTTCGTCCCCTTCTTCGGGCGGCCGGCCAAGACGCCGCGCGGCCCGGCGGTGTTCGCGCTGCGGCTGGGCACCCCCACGGTGTTCGTGGCCATCCTGCGGCAGCCCGACGGGCGCTACGGCGTGCGCATCCTCCCCGTGGAGACCACGCCCACCGGGGATCGCGAGGCCGACGTGGACGCCATCGTGCTGCGTTACACGCAGATCCTGGAGGGGCTCGTGCGCGAGGTCCCGGCGCAGTACTTCTGGCAGCACCGGCGCTGGCGGCGTCAGCCGCCCGACACGCCGCCGCACCTGCGCGAGCCGTGATGATGGCGCGGACGCGCCGCGCGTGGTGGCGCCCGCCGGCGGCCACGGTGCGCCGCTGGCGGCGCCGGCTGCTGTGGGGGGCGCTGGCGGTGGCGCTGGCCCCGGTGCCCGTGATCCTGCTGCTGGCCGTGGTGCAGCCCCCGCTGACCGCCGTCATGCTGGCGCGCGCCGGCAGCCGCCTGTGGGAGGGGGAGCGCCCCGTGTGGCCGCGCCACGACCCCGTGGGGCGGCGGGCCATTGCCCCCGCGCTGCGGCGCGCGGTGCTGGCCTCGGAGGACGACCGGTTCTACCTGCACCACGGGCTGGACCTGGTGGAAATCGAGAAGGCGCTGGAGCGGCGCAAGGCCGGAGGGCGGTTGCGCGGCGCCTCCACACTCACGCAGCAGGTGGCCAAGAACCTCTTCCTGTGGAACGGGCGCTCGTTCGTGCGGAAGGGGATGGAGCTGTACCTGGTGCTCTGGCTGGAGCTGCTGCTCTCCAAGGAGCGCATCCTCGACCTGTACCTCAACCTGGCCGAGTGGGGCCCCAATCATTTCGGGGCGGAGGCGGCGGCCCAGCATCATTTCCGCAAGCCGGCCGCGCGCCTCACGCGCGACGAGGCCGCGCGGCTGGCGGCCATCCTCCCCGCGCCGCGGCGGTGGTCGCCCAAGGGGGGCGTGGCCAGCCGGCGGGCTGCCGTGGTGCTGGAGCGCATGCAGTTCGCGCCGCCGCGCCCCGAGTGAGGGGACGCGGCGCCGCGACGGTGTGACGGTGTGACGGCTCAGGCGGGGCGGCTCAGGTGCCGATCACCAGCCCGCCGTCCACCCCCAGCACCGCCCCGTTGATGAACGCCGCTTGCGGCGACGCCAGGAAGCAGTAGGCGTTGGCCACATCCTCCGGGGTGCCCAGGCGCCCGGCCGGGGTGTGTTCCGCCATCTGCGCCAGCACCGGCGCGGGCATCTTGGCCGTCATGTCGGTGGCGATGAACCCCGGCGCGATGGCGTTGACGGTGATGCCGCGCTTCCCCAGCTCGCGCGCCCACACCTGCGTCATCCCGATGACGCCCGCCTTGGTGGCCACGTAGTTGGTCTGCCCGAAGTTGCCGTTGCGCGCCACCACCGACGTGGCGTTGATGATGCGCCCGCCGCCGCGCGCCAGCAGGTGCGGCACCACCGCCTGCGTGCAGGTGAAGACGCCGGTGAGGTTCACCGCCACCACCGCCGCGAAATCGTCGGCGCCCATGCCGCCCGCCACCGCACCGTCCTTGACCTTCACCAACTGCGCGTCGCGCGTGATGCCGGCGTTGTTGATCAGGATGTCGATGCCGCCGAAGCGCGCCACCGTGGCCTCCACCGCCCGGGCCACGCTGTCGGGGGCGGTGACGTCGGTCTCCACGAACAGCACCTCCAGCCCCTCGCGCGTGAGCGTGTCGGCCGCGGCGACGCCCGCCGCCGCCACGCGGTCCCACAGGGCCACGCGGGCCCCGCTCTCGCCCAGGCGGCGCGCGGTGGCCAGCCCGATGCCGTTGGCGCCGCCGGTGACCACCGCGACGCGCCCCTCGAAGTCGATGCGCATGCGTCCAACCTAGGCGGACGGGACCATGGGACAAGGGGGCGCGGCGGGATGCCATCCGTACGGGGGAGGGCATTAGCATTGGGGATGCTTCGACCCCGCTTCCGCCCCGTGCACGGCGCGCGCCTGGCCGCCGCGCTGCTTGTCCTGCTGCCAATGGCTGCCAATGCGCAGCCCGCCGCCGACACCACCAAGCCCACCACCAAGGCCACCACCAAGGGAAAGAGCACGGCCAGGACGCCGCGCCCCGAGACCGCCAAGGCCGCCCCCCGCAAGGCCGGCGCGTTGGGCTCCGCGTCGGGCAACCAGCATCTCGCCTATCGCGACGCCGGCAGCGACCTGGATTCACTGTGGCCCCCCAGGATGCCCGCCCCGCTCCCGGGGGCCATCCTCCCCGCCAAGCGCGTGATCGCCTTCTACGGCAACCCGCTGTCACGCCGCATGGGGATCCTGGGGGAGTTCGACCCGGACGACATGCTGCGCCGCCTGGACGCCGAGGTGGCCGCGTGGAACCGCCTGGACCCCGCCACCCCCGTGCAGCCGGCGCTGCACCTCATTGCCGTGGTGGCGCAGGGCGCCCCGGGGCGCGACGGCAAGTACCGGCTGCGCATGGACAGCACGCTCATCGAGCGCGTCCACGGCTGGGCGCGCCGCCGCAATGCGCTGCTGTTCGTGGACGTGCAGGTGGGGCAGAGCACGCTGCAGCAGGAGCTGCCGTGGCTGGCGCGCTTCCTCAAGCGCCCCGACGTCCACCTGGGGATCGACCCGGAGTTCTCCATGAAGGGCGACTTCGTCCCCGGCAAGCGCATCGGCACCTTTGACGCCGACGACATCAACTACGCCTCCCGCTTCCTGCAGCAGCTGGTGGACGAGCACAAGCTCCCCCCCAAGATCCTCGTGGTGCACCGCTTCACGCGAAAGGGGGTGACCAACGCCGACCGCATCCGGCTGGACCCGCGCGTGCAGGTGGTGATGCACATGGACGGGTTTGGCGCCCCGTGGCTCAAGCGCGACTCGTACTACAGCTACGTCAAGAAGGAGCCGGTGCAGTTCGCCGGCTGGAAGCAGTTCACCAAGGCCAAGAACGACAACCCGCCCACCTCGCGCGAGTCGATCTTGCGGCTGTGGCCGGTGCCGGTGTACATCCAGCTGCAGTAGCCCCGGGCGGCATCGGCCGCCCTCCGTCCGTCCCCCTCCCGGAGCGCCCCATGGCCCCCACCCGTCGGGAAGCCCTCAACACGCTGGGCGCCTCGGCGCTTGCGGGCGCCCTGGGCGCCCCCGCAGCGGCCGCCGCCCTGCGCCCCCCCGCTCCTCTCGCCGCGGCGGGGCGCCTCAGGCAGTCGGTGGCGCGCTGGTGCTTTGCCAGCACCCCCATCCACGACCTCTGCCGCCTGGCGCAGTCGCTGGGGCTGGTGGGGATCGACCTGCTGGGCCCCGACGAGTGGGAGGTCCCCAAGGGCTACGGGCTGCAATGCACCATGGGGAACTCGTTCGGGACGATCCCCGTGGGGTTCAACCGGCTGGAGCATCACGACAAGCTGGTGGCCGATGGCGAGGCCTACCTCCCGCGCGCCGCCGCCGCAGGGGTGCGAAAGGTCGTGGTGTTCAGCGGCAATCGCGCGGGGCTCTCCGACGCCGAGGGGATCGCCAACTGCATCACCGGGATCCGGCGGCTCATCCCCGCCGCGCAGCGGCATGGCGTGGTGCTGTGCCTGGAGATGCTGAACAGCAAGGTGGACCACAAGGACTACCACGCCGACCGCACGGCGTGGGCGGTGGAGGTGGCCCGCGGGGTGGACTCGCCGCACTTCCGGCTGCTGTACGACATCTACCACATGCAGGTGATGGAGGGCGACGTGCTGGCCACCATCACGCGGTACCAGCCGTTCATCGCGCACTTCCACACCGCGGGGGTGCCGGGCCGTCATGAGCTGGACGGCGCGCAGGAGCTCAATTACCGCGGCATTGCGCAGGCCATCGCCGACAGCGGGTACGACGGGGTGTTCGCCCACGAATTCATCCCCGTGCGCGACGGCGCGGCCGGGCTGCGCCAGGCCGTGGAAAGCTGCACGGTCTAGCCCGGGGGGTTGACCTTCCAGCCGGCCCGCGCGAGTTTCCCTTCATGACCTGCTGCACACGCTTCATCCCCGCCGAGGGGCTCCTCGGCTCCCTCCGACTTACGGGGCGCCTTACCGGCGCCACGGGCGTATCGCTTTCGGGCGTATCGCTTGTGGCGGCGGTCGCTGGTGGCTCCCGGGAGGCAGGTCTGTCCGTCACGTCCATGTGACGTGTCCTTCGCCCCCTCCCGGTTTCCCGGGGGGGTGCGTGGCCGGTTCGGCATGCGGGGCCCCTCCACACCGAGGGGCCCTTCCCATTTCCGGACCGTGTCATGATCATGCGCCTCGACCACCGCCGCCCCAACGCCCTGTCCACCCCCACCATGTCCCCTGCTTCGGCCGACGCCACCGGCACCCCGACGCTGGGAATCGAATGGGCGTGGACGCGCCTACCCGCGCCCTCACCCCGCACCGTCATCCAGGGGTTCAGCGCGGCACAGGACTACCGGTCGCAGGCCGACGGGGCGCCGTGATCCGCGGGACCCTCCCCTTCCCCTGGCTGCTGTGGCTGGCGCTGGTGGTCTTCAGCGTGGCCGCCTACCCCACCCTGCCCGACCAGATCCCGCAGCACCTGGACGCCGCCGGACGGATCACGGGGACCTTGCCACGCACCCCGGCCAGTTGGGGGATGCTCCCGGGGCTGACCGTCGCCCTCTTGCTGCTCCTCCAGGGGATTGCCCACCAGCTGCCGCGGCGCCCGCACTGGTTCAACTACCCCGCCAAGGCCCTGCTGCTGGCGCTGCCGGCGCCCTGGCGCGTGCCCATCATTGCCCACATGCAACGCGTCCTGGACCTGGTGGCCGTGGAGCTGGTGCTGGTGATGGGCGCGGTCCAGGGGCTGCTGTGGCACACCGCGCGCGGCGGCAGCGGGGCACTGGCGCTCCCGCTCATCCTGGGGCTCACCGTCGTGGGCACCCCGCTGCTCCTGTTGGCCACCAGCCGGCTGACCGAGGCCACCGAGCAGGCGCACCGCCAGTGGACGGAACGGGGGCGACCCGCCGCGTAAGGCGCGGCCGCCCCCGTTCCCGGGCGGCGGTCGTCAGCGCAGTCGTCAGCGCCCCATCGTCCCGCTGGTGTCGGTGAGCGCCTCCATGAACCGCACCAGCGCCCGCTGCTCGCGCGCATCGAGATCCAGCGAGGAGAACGGCAGCGTCTGGTTGGGCACCCGCGCCCCGATCCCCACCCCGCCGCCGTGCGCAGCCGCCGCACGTACGCCTGCAGGTTCACCACCTCACGCTGCGCAGTGGCGCGCCCCGAATCCGGCGGCAGGTCGTCGGGGGGCGCAAACAGCAGCGCCTCCTCCACCTGGAACCCCTCGGGAGGGCACACCGCCTCTGGGCCCTCCTCGTCCACCACGCGCGGCAGCGGAGGGCCGTTGATGGTCCGCGTGGTGGTGGGCGCGTAGTACATGAAGAGGAACTCACCGCGCTTGTAGGCGTGCCGTGCGCCCCGGAACGCCGCGCGGGAGCGCCCCCACGTCACAGCCGCCGGCCGTAACGCAGCCGTGCCCGCGCCGTTACCTCCCCGTGGCGTGTCCGTGGGTGCGCGGTCGCGCAGCAGCCACAGCTTCGCTGCCCATGACCCAGTGGCTTGCCAACCTCGACGGCCGCGACCGCGCGCTCTTCACGCGCGTCGCCCTCCCCGCCTCCTGCCCGCTGCGGCAGCGCCGCTTCTGGCTCGTGATCACGCACGCCGGGGGCGCCCGCGCCAGCATCGGCAGCTGCCTGGTCGCGCTGCTGGTGCCGCAGGTGACGCTGGCCATCGCCTGGCGCGCGCTCCTGCTGCTGGGGGTGTCCCACGCGGTGGTGCAGGTGGTCAAGCGCCTCGCGGGACGCCCCCGCCCCTCGGCGCGCTTCTCCTTCGAGGCGCTCATCGACGTCCCCGACCGCTTTTCCTTCCCCAGCGGCCACGCCTGCGCGGCCATGGCGGTGGCGCTGGGGTTCGGGTGGACCTTCCCCGCGCTGGCGCTGCCGCTGGTGGCCCTGGCGTGGCTCATCGGTATGTCGCGCGTGGTGCTGGGCGTGCACTACCCGGGCGATGTGCTGGTGGGGCAGGCCATCGCCGTGCTGACCGCCATTCCGTTCTTCGCGTAGCGCCGCGGTGAGCCACCTTGGGGGCGTCCCGCTGCCGGGGCGCGTGCGGCCATCGGCGGCACTGGGGGTGCTGGACATCACGGAGTGGTACGGCGACACCAGCGGCGGGATCCGCACCTACCTGCACGAGAAGATGCGCCACGTGGATGGCGACGCGTCGCTGCGGCAGGTGCTGGTGGTGCCGGGCGCCGAGGACGGCTGGCAGGACACCGCCGGGACGCGCCTGTACCGCCTGCACGGCCCGCCCATTCCGCGGCAACGCCCCTACCGCTTCATGCTGGCCACCCGGTCGGTCGACGCCATCGTGCGGCACGAGCGCCCCGACGTGATCGAGATCGGCAGCCCGTTCGTGGTGCCGTGGATCGTCCGGCATGCCACCCGCCACCTGGACGTGCCGTTGGTGTGCTACCACCACACCGACCTCCCGGGGATGTTCACGCCGCAGGTGGGGCGGTTCCGCCGGGTGCGCCGCGTGGTGAACCGCACGCTGTGGCGCTACCTGCGCGTGCTGGACCGCTGCTTCGTGCGCACGCTGGTGGCCTCCCCGTCGGCGGCGCGCGACCTGGCGGCCGCCGGCATCGACCGCGTGACGTCGGTCCCGCTGGGGGTGGACCTGGCCACCTTCTCGCCGGCGCGTCGCGCCCATGCGGCGGAGACACGGCGGCGGCACGCGCTCCCCGAGGGGCCGCTGTGCGGCTTTGCCGGACGCTTTGCCCGGGAGAAGGCGCTGGACGTGGTGCTGGACGCCTGGCCCGAGGTGGAGCGGCGCACGGGCGCGCGGCTGGTGCTCATCGGCGCCGGTCCCATGGCGGCGCGGCTGGCGGCGCACCCGTACGGCCCGCGCGTGCTGTTCCGTCCCTTCCAGCCGGAGCGCGCCGCGCTGGCCGACCTGCTGGCGGCGCTGGACCTGTATGTGGCCCCCGGCCCCATCGAGACTTTCGGGCTGTCGGCGGTGGAGGCCATGGCGTGCGGCACGCCGCTGCTGTCGGTGGACCGCGGCGGCGTGGCCGACCATGTGCACGCCAGCGGGGCGGGCCGCGTGTACGACATCGGCGAGCCCGCGTCGCTGGCGGAGCAGGCGGTGGCGCTGCTGCAGGGAGACCTGGCAGCGCTGGGGCGCACGGCCAGCGCGCACGCCGCACGCGAGCATGCGTGGCCTGCGGTGTTTGCGCGGCTCTTTGCGGTGTACCGGGAGCTGCGGGCATGAGCGTGGCGAGCACGGAGGCGCCGCTCCGCCTGGCGCTGTTCACCGACACCTACGCCCCGCAGGTGAACGGCGTGGCGCGCACGCTGCAGCGACTGGCGGCGGCGGTGACCGCGCGCGGCGGGGCGGTCCGGGTGTTCACCACCGACGATCCCGAGGGTGGGGACGTCGACCACGTGGTGCGCTTTGCCGGCCGCGCCTTCTGGGCCTATCCACAGCTGCGGCTGGCGTGGCCCCCGCGCGAGGCGGTGCGGCGCGCGGTGACCGACTTTGCCCCCACGCTGGTGCACGTGGCCACCGAGTTCGGCGTGGGGTTGGCGGGGCGGCGCGCGGCGCTCGACC
>JBILKP010000007.1:0-32029 GCA_044376625.1 Gemmatimonas sp.
CCTTGGTAGCCAGGGCACCCACGGCGTCCAGGTCCACCACGTCGGCCACTTCCTGGCCAAACCCTGCGGTGCCGGAGGCCAGCACCACCGGATTGCGAAAGGCGAGCCCCGCGACATGGGCGGCGGGGACGGGCGGCGCGGGCGCCACCGGCGCGGCGGGAGGGGAGGCCATGGGATCAGGGAAACCGGACACGGATCACGGAGCGCCGCCAGGGGTGGGGGCGCCAGCGCGCACGGCGCCCTGACGCAACTTGCGCACGCTGTCGGCCCAGAGGCGGGCGGACTCCAGCCACTGGAAGCGGAGCAGCTGCGGGGTGGTGACAAAGTCCGGGCGCTCGGACGGATCGTCCCCGCGCAGCTGGGCCGCCACCGCCGACAGCGGGTACTCGTCGGTCACCCGGCGGTGCCACACCGCCAGGCTGTCGGGCCACAGCAGCCCCGCGGCATGCCACGCCATGGGCGCCACCGGGGAGGCCGGCAGCTCGCGCGCCAGCTGCGTGAGCAGCGTCACCGCCACCCGCGGCGCGCGCAGCGAATCACGCGCCACCTCGGCGGCCAGGAACCGGGCCCCGCCCGTGGGATCCTCCTGCCGCAGGAGCAGGCGCACCCACAGGGCCTGCTCACTGACGCGGCGGGCGTGGGCGGTGCGCAGGACCGCGCTGTCCTGACGCGCAACGATGGAGTCGAGGGTGGCCAGGGCGGTCATGGTGGGCACCCCCAGGAACGCCAGGCGGGCCGCCGCCTCGGCGCGCAGCACGGTGTCCCGTCCGGCCAGCCGCTCGGCCACCTCCAGATGCGGGCGGGCCACCGTGTCCCGACCGGCCCGCAGCAGCAGGTCTCCCACGGCAAAATGCAAGGCGCCCTTCTGCACGGCGCGGATGCGCGCGCCGTCGTACGCGGTCACCACGCGCAGCGCCCCCGCCGCCGCCCCGCCTGCCCACAGGTCGCGCACCCCGCGCACGGCGTCGTCCCGGAAGTCGTCACGCTGCGCGCGCTGCACCAGGAGCGACTCGGCCCGCGCATATTCCCGCGCCGCCAGCGAGGCCGACAGCAGTTCCCACGGCAGGCGACCGCCCTCCGCCTCGCCGAGGTAGGTCAGCACGGCGTCCCGGTCCCCCTGCGCGAGGGCCGTGCGGGCGCCCCACAGCCGCAGTTGCGGCACGAGGGCAGGCGCCGCCACGGGGAGCATCGAGTCGATCCGCGCCCGGGCGACGGCCAGCGCCCCGCCGCGGAAGTCGCAGGTGGCCAGCGCCAAGCGGGCGGACGCACGCGCCGGATCGGTGGCCGGCGCCTCCCGCAGGAAGGTCGCAAGGCGGACCACGGCGGTATCACACTGACCCGCCAGCGCCCCGGTGCGGCCGGCCAGGTACAGCGCCCGCAGGCGCCACACGGAGCGCGGGTGGCGCACCAGCACGCTGTCCGCCGAGGCGGCCGCCAGCTGGTAGAAGCCGGCGGCGCCGGTTTCGTCGTCCTGCCGCAGGCGCTGGTCCCCCCGCCGCTCGGCGACCTGCGCATTGTAGATGCCGTTGTAGTAGACACACCCGGCCAAGGGGAGCAGCAGCAGCAGCAGGCGCAGGGGCCCGGCCACCGATCGAACGCTCATCGCCCCCCCACGGTCACCGGGTAGCGGTCGAGGAAACGGCGCGTCCCCTCGGCGAGCGCAGCGGCCAGGTCGCGCTGTCGCGCAGGATCCGCCAGGAAGGCGGCATCCCCCGGGTGGGTCCCGTACCCCAGCTCCACCAGCACGGCCGGCATGAAGGCCGAGCGAAGGACCCGGAAGCCGGCCTGCTGGACGCCACGGCTGGGACCGGGGTGCACGTCGCGCATCCCCCCGTGGAGGAGCGCCGCCAGGTCGGCCGAGGCGCGCAGGTGGGCGTTCTGCTCCAGGTCGCGCATGACGAAGTCCAGCGGACCGCCGTCGCCGCCGTCCGGCTGGCCCTCGAAGCGCACGGCGGCATTCTCCAGCGACTCCAGGCGACGCTGGTCGGCGGTCTGGGCCTCGGCGAGGACATAGGTCTCGAAGCCGCGAATCCCCCCGGGGCTGCTCCACTCCGGGCTGGCGGCGTTGACGTGCAGCGAGATGAACAGGTCTCCCCGCACCGTGTTGGCCATCCGCCCCCGGTGCGCCAGCGGGACCAGCGAGTCGGTGTGCCGCGTGAGGACCACGCGCACGCCGCGGGCCTCGAGCGCCTCGCGCAGCGCCAGGGCCACGGCCAGGGTCACCTGCTTTTCCACGAGGGGGCGTCCGTTGACGCGCATCCCCACCATCCCCGCGTCGCGCCCGCCGTGCCCGGGATCCACCACCACCACGGGCTGCCGCATCCCCTCCTGGGCAAGGCGCGTTGGGGGCGCCTCCGCGCGGGACGGAGGCGCCACCCGAGGCGCGCTCAGCAGCGGGATGCGCAGGAGTTCCTGCGCGGCGGCGTCGTAGACCACCCCGGCCCCGAGCGCCGGGAGCACCTCGAGCGCAAGCGCCTCCGGCACAACGACGGTGTCCGCGCGCCGTTCCACCGGCGCGGGGAGCAGCACGGTGTCGGGACCGGCCACCGCCGAGGGGCGTCCGACCTCGAGATCGACGCCGAGGCTGTCCACCACCAGCCGCCACCGCAGCCCCGACTGGCCGTCGGCGACCACGCGTCCCTCGAGCGCCTCGGCCAGCGCCATCAGCGGCACCAGGCGCGTGCCGTCGCCCCGGACGGTCACGGGTACCTCCCGCCGCGCCTCGTCCACGCGCACCACCAGCGGTGGCGGCACCGGAACGGGGGCCGCCACCGTGAGTTGCAGCAGCGTGGCCAGCGGGAGCAGGGCCGCCATGGGCGCTCAGCGCTGGCGCAGGGCGCGGGCGATCTCGCGCTGCGCGTCGCGGCGCTTGATGTCCTCACGCTTGTCGTGCTGCTGCTTGCCGCGCACCAGCGCCAGCCGCGTCTTCACCCGCCCCCCCTTGAAGTACAGGTCCAGCGGCACCAGGGTGAGCCCCTGCCGCTCGACGGCGCCGATGAGGCGGCGGATCTCGCGCCGGTGCAGGAGGAGCTTCCGGGTGCGGGTGGGCTCATGGTTGTGGACGTTGCCCAGCCCGTAGTGGCCGACATGCAGGTTGAGGAGGAACACCTCGCCGTCCTTGATGATGCCAAAGGCGTCGGTGAGGTTGGCGCGCCCCTCCCGGAGCGCCTTGACCTCGGTGCCGGTGAGGACGATGCCGGCCTCCCAACTGTCGAGGATCTCATAGTCGTGGCGCGCCCGCTTGTTCCGGGCGATCAGTTCCTGGGGCTCGGTGTCATCCGCCTTGGCCATACGGGGCAAAGCTAACAGGTCGGGCCGTCATTTCGGGCGTCCGGTGGCGTTGACTTCCGCCCCCCGCCCGCCCTATAATGGTCTTCCTTGCCGGACGGTGGTGGTTGCAACACCGCTGACCGGGAGGGAACCTGCCGGAGTGGTGGAATTGGTAGACGCGCTGCGTTCAGGGCGCAGTGTCCGCAAGGACGTGCCGGTTCGAGTCCGGCCTTCGGCACCTGAAAGAAGTCCCTGAGCAGGACCCCGTTGTTGCGGTTGCGATGCACCGCGGGCCCGTCGCCAATCTGGTGACGGGCCCGCGGTGCGTTTCGGAGCTGTCGAGGGTAGGCCGTCCCGGCGGCGGCGGTCAGCCCCGCGCGGCGGACGGGGGGCGATCCTCGGGGAGCTGGGCCACCCCGAACGCCTGCCCCAGCTCGCCGTTGAGACGCACCCGCTGGCGCATGAGAAAGGCCGCGGCCACCTCGAGGGACTCCGGCGCATCGGTGGCGCCAGCGGCAGCCAGCAGGACGCGCGCCAGGCGGCGGACCACCGGATCCCCTGTCCCGCGCATGCCGTGGGCCTCCAGGTACTGCGCCTGCCGATCCGACCACCCGGCATCGGCCACGGTAGCCCGCTCCAGCGCGTGGGTGACCTCGGCCACCGTCTGGTCATCCAGGGCGTCGCGCGACGCGACGATGAGCCCGACCGCACGCACGGCCCACATCCCTTCCCGACGGGCGATGGCCGCCGGCACGCCCAGCGCCTCGATCCACGCCCATTCGGCGTCCGGGAGCGGGAGTGCGAGGGCCCGGACGAAGCGCTCCGCCCGCTGCCGGGGACCGGGGGTGGCCGGTCGCGGAGACCAGAACGGGGGCATGCGCCCCTAGCCGGCGATGGCCGGCGCCTCGGCGGGACGGCCGATGGCGGAGGCCAGCTGCACCAGCCCCACCCGCCCGCGCACCGAGGCCTCGTCGGCCAGCAGGTCGCTCAGCTTGACCCCCTCCAGCACCTCATCGATGCGCTGCTGCAGGAGCAGCCAGACCGGACGGATGCTGCAGTTTTCCGCCTCGGCGCACCGCGCCTCGTCGACCGGATGCGAGATGCAATGCAGGTCGAAGGTGGCATGCTCGGAGGCCTGGATGACATCGCGCACCGAGATGGCCTGGGGCTCGCGGGCCAGCGCGTAGCCGCCGCGGGCGCCGCGCGTGCTGTTGACGATCCCGGCGCGCCGCATGCGCAGCAGGATCTGCTCGACGTAATCGCCGGGGAGGCGCTCCTGACTGGCCACCTCCCGGCCGGTCACGGGGCCGCTCCCGGCCCGCCGGGCCAGGTGCAGCGCACAGATCAGTCCGTACTCCGCCCACGTGGTGATGCGCATCCCGTGAGTCTACGGGCCACGGGGCGGAAGGACAAGCGCCGCCCGCCGGCGGCAGGGGAGGGGCGGGCGCCCGCTCCCCTGCCCCGGGGGTCAGCCGCCGGCGACGGCGCCGTGCTTGCCGCTGGGGACGCCGATTTCCGTCATCTTCCGCAGGTCGAGCACCCCATCCACCTCGTCGGCGGGGAGCACCTGCTCGCGCTTGACCAGCTCGCGGATGAGGACCCCCTCCTTGACCGACCGCTTGGAAATCTCCGCCGCGGCCGCGTAGCCGATCTGGGGCATGAGCGCGGTGGCCAGCGCCGCCGACCGCTCCACCCAGTACTCGCACATGGCGGCGTTGGCCTGGATGCCCCGCACGCACCGCTCGGTGAGCGTGCCCATGGCCCCGGTGAGGATCTGCATGGACAGCAGGATGTTGTGCGCGATGACCGGCATCATCACGTTGAGCTCCAGCTGCCCGTGCTCGGCGGCGATGGCCACCGTGGTGTCGCAGCCAATCACCTGGAAGCACACCTGGTTGACCATCTCGGGGATGGACGGGTTGATCTTGCCGGGCATGATCGACGAGCCCGGCTGCACGGCGGGGAGGATGATCTCGTCGAGCCCCGTGCGCGGGCCCGACACCATGAGGCGCAGGTCGCTGACGATCTTGGACAGGTCGAGCGCCAGGCCGCGCAGCGACGCCGAGAAGGCCGCGGCGTCGCCCATGCTCTGCATGAGCTGGATGCGATCGGCGCCCACGCGCAGCGAGGCGATCCCGGTGATGGCCTGGAGGTGGGTGTTCATCAGCGCCGGGTACTGCGGCTCCACCGTGACCCCGGTGCCCACCGCCGACCCGCCGATCCCCAGGTCGTTGAGGTAGTCGCCCGCCTCGGCGATGCGGCGCCGGCAGCGCTCGAGGGTGCCCGCGTAGGCGGTGAACTCCTGCCCCAGCCGGATGGGCATGGCGTCCTGCAGGTGCGTGCGCCCCGCCTTCACGATGCCGTCGAACTCGCGCCCCTTGGCCGCCAGCGCGTCGCGGAGCGCCTCCACCGCCGCCAGCAGCCCCGGCAGCTGCCGCAGCGCCGCCAGGCGGATGTTGGTGGGGATGGTGTCGTTGGTGCTCTGCGCCATGTTGACATGGTCGTTCGGGTGCACCGGCGCATAGGCGCCGCGCGCGCCTCCCAGCAGCTCGTTGGCCCGGTTGGCGAGCACCTCGTTGACGTTCATGTTGTGCGACGTGCCGGCGCCGGCCTGGTACGGGTCGACGATGAACTGGTCGCGGTGCGCCCCACCCAGGACCTCGTCGGCGGCGGCGATGATGGCGTCGGCGCGCGTGGCATCCAGCCGGCCGGTGTCCTTGTGCGTCATGGCCGCGGCCTTCTTGATCCAGACCTGCGCGATGACGAACGGCTCCAGCGGGCGGAGGCCGCTGATGGGGAAGTTCTGCGCGGCGCGCACCGTCTGCACGCCGTACAGGGCGTCGGCGGGAACGGCGAGCTCGCCGAGGGGGTCCTTCTCGATGCGGGTGGCCATCGGGGAATCGGTGGAGGTCAGGGGAAACGGACGATCGTGTCGACCGACGAGGACACGTGCACGAGGGTCCGGGCGTCCGGTTGGGCCTCGTTGGTGCGCCAGCGCGTGATCTTGAGCGACCGCGTGGCCGCTGGCGAGACCTGGAACGTGGCGAGCGCGGCGGCGGGGATCTCGAAGGCCCCGTCGTCGCGAACGGCGCACAGCAGCTGCGTGTTGGCCCCGGTGGCGGTGATGGGGCTGGCAAAGCGCAGCGACAGCTGCACCGCCGCGGTGGGATCGTTGGAGGCGTTCCAGGTCACGGCGATGGGCTGGCCGTCCACCGGGGCGGCCAGTGGCCCCGGCACCAGCGGCTCGGCCAGCCGCACGCCGATGGACGTGGCCGGAAAGACGGCCGGGTCGCCGGGGAGGGTGGCCAACACCTGGTCCCCCGCCCGATACACGAAGGGGGCGTTGGGCGCCGTGGCGTAGCGGTTGAGCAGGGTGGAGTACGGGAGGGTGAGCGTCTGTCCCGCCACCGCCAGGGTGGCGGCGGCGCCGGCCTGCCGCTGCCCCCGCACGTCGACCACCGAGGTGTCCAGCACGCTGAGGGCGCACAGGTCCCCCTGCTGCTGGGCGCTGCTGGGGACCGCCGCCGTATACGCCTCGAAGACGATGACCGTGGCACCAGCCGACACCTGCCCGGCGCCACCGTGGCGCCCGGTGATGTTGACGGCCAGGTAGCGATTGGCGGTGGGGAGCGGCTGGTTCACCCCATCACAGGCGGCCAGCCCCACCGCGCACAGGGCAGCGACGGCGGCGACAGCGGGGGCGCGACGGCGCGAACGGCTGGCAGCGAGCATGGGCGCGAGGGCGAGGAGAGTGAGTGCGGCCGAGCGTCCCGCGGTCAGCGGGGACGCGCTGCGCCGCGCAGGAACGGGTTGGTGCGCAACTCGGTGGCGATGGTGGTGTCGGGGCCATGCCCCGGGCAGACCCGGAGGGCGGGATCCAACGTGGCCATCCGCGCCAGCGACGCCTGCATGGCCGCCGGATCGCACAGGGGCAGGTCGGTGCGCCCGATGGACCCGGCAAACAGGAGATCGCCAGAGAGGCAGAGCCCGTGCCCGATGAACGCCACATGCCCGGGCGCATGCCCCGGCAGGTGCCACACGGCAAACGCATGCCGTCCGAGGGTGAGCACATCGCCCTCAGCCAGCGGCGTCACCGGCACTGCCGGCGGCTCAATGCGCAGATCCCACCGCGCCGCCGCCTCGGCGGCGCGGTCGTACAGCACCTGGTCAGCCGGATGCAGGTATACCGGCACCTCCTGATGGCGCAGCAGCCCGGCCACCGCGCCCACGTGGTCGAAGTGGGCGTGCGTGAGCCAGATGGCGCGGAGCGCGCACCCCGTGGCCTCGAGCGCCGCCTGCAGCCGCTCGGGCTCATCCCCGGGGTCCACGAACACCGCGGTCCGGGACTCGGCATCGGTGAGCAGCCATGCGTTTTCCTGCAACGGCCCCACCGAGAGCCCCTGCACGCCCAGTGCGCTCATGCGGGCTCGCCGTGATGGGCCAGCCACCGCTCGGCCTCGAGGGCGGCCATGCACCCGGAGCCCGCCGACGTGATGGCCTGCCGGTAGTAGTCATCGATGACGTCACCCGCGGCAAAGACGCCGGCCACGCTGGTGGCGGTGCGCGACGGGGCCACCTGCACATACCCGGCGGGGGTGGTGACCAGCTGCCCGCCCAGGAAGGCGGTGTTGGGCACATGCCCAATGGCCACGAACAGCCCGCCCACCTCCAGCTCGCGCTCGGCACCGGTGACAGTGTCGCGCAGCCGCACGCCGCTGATGGCGTCGTCGCCCAGCACGTCGACCACCTCCGTGTTCCAGGCCACCTGCACCTTGGGGTGCGACAGCACCCGGGCGGCCATCACCTTGGACGCGCGGAAGCTGTCGCGCCGGTGGATGACGACCACCTCGCTCGCGAACTTGGTGAGATAGAGCGCCTCCTCCATGGCCGTGTCCCCGCCGCCGACCACGGCCAGGCGCCGGTTGCGATAGGCGGGCATGGCCCCGTCGCACACGGCGCACGCCGACACGCCGCCCCCAGACTGCGCCAGGCGCAGCTCGTTGGGGAGGCCGATCCACTTGGCGGCGGCGCCCGTGGCCACGATGAGCGTGCGGGCCAGCACGGGGGGGCCGTAGCTGGGTACCACGCGGAAGGGGGCCTCGGCCAGGTCCACGCGGGTCACCAGCTCGGAGACCACGCGCGCGCCGTGGTGCACGGCCTGCGCCTTCATCCGCTCCATCAGCTCAGGGCCGCTGATGGGGTCGGGGAACCCCGGGAAGTTCTCGATCTCGGTGGTGAGCATGAGCTGCCCGCCCGGGAGCTCGGTGCCGCGGGGCTCGCCTTCGTAGACCAAGGGCGCCAGGCTGGCGCGGGCCGCATAGATGGCTGCGGTCCAGGCGGCGGGCCCGGAACCGATGATGACGACCTGCTCGACAGGGAGATCGGACATGACGAAGGGGATCGGGAGGCTCACTCGACGGCGAGGAGGCCGAGCGCCCCGTGGCAGTGGGACACGGTGCCAACCAGCACGCGGCAGGGCCCCTGGGCGCCCCACGCCGCCACCTGCCGATCGGCCGCCACCACGACCCGGGCGTCGATCATGCCAACGCCGTAAGCCCGGTGGGTGCACGGGAAGATAACGGCGCCCCCCACCCCGGGAGTGCGGGAAGCATAGGCGGCCAGCGTTGGGGGGAGACTCCAGTCACGCACGCCACGGGTCTCGGGGCACTTGGCCGGCTCGATGCAGTTGACCGGGCACATCCAGGTGGCAAACGAGACGTAGTGACGCCCGTCGGGGGCGCCCCGCTGCCAGGGCGTCTCGGGTGGGGTGTCCAAGGGGCGGACCTCCACGAGGCGTCCGGGCCAGCGTGCCCGGGCGCGGGCCACCAGCCAATCCAGGCACAGGTGCGGCATGAGCGGCGACGGCACCATGGCGTGGTCCGCCAGCGCCTCTTCCCCCTCGGCCAGCCACCGCGCGAGGTACGCGTCCCAGGTGGCCACCTCGAGGCGCACCGGGGCGGTGCCCGCCACCCCCTGGTCGAGCAGCCCTGCCACCTGACAGGCGGGATCGCGGTCCACCACCACGATCTCGCGCACCGCCACCGCCCCCCGGTCGAGCGCCCGCAGCAGCTGCCGGGTGTACCAGCTCCCGTAGCAGCCGCCCCCGATGACGACAATGCGGCCAAAGGCGAGCGGGGCGCGCGAGGCGGTCACCGGAGGAGGTGCCGGCCGCCGTCCACCGGGAGCACGGCGCCCGTGACGTAGCGGGCGCCCAGCAGGTAGTGAACCGCCTCCACCACATCATCGGGGGTCCCCTCCGCATCCAGCGGGACGTGCCGCCGGAAGCGGACGCTGTCCTCGGGGGTCCACCCATCCGGCGGGAGCACCAACCCCGGGGCCACCGCGTTGACGCGTATGCGCGGCGCCAGCGCGGCAGCCATGGCGCGCACCAGCTGGGTCACCCCGGCCTTGCTGGTGGCATGCGGCACCAGCGCCGGCCATCCGTTCTCGAAGGCCAGGTGGTCGGTGACCTGCACGATGCACCCCCCGAGCGGGAGGTGGCGCGCCGCGGCCTGCATGAGGAAGAAGGGGGCGCGCAGGTTGACCGCGTGCGTGGCGTCCCAATGCGCCGGGGTGACCTGGTCCAGCGGGACGGGGTGCAGCACGGCCGCTGAGCTGACGACGGCATCCAGGCGTCCCAGCGCGCGGACGGCGTCCTCCACCAGCCGTGCCGCCGCCTCCGGGTGCGCCAGGTCGGCCTGCAGCGGCACCACGGCGGCCCCGGTCTCGTGCTGCAGCGACGCGGCCAGCGCACCCGCCTCACTGGGCGAATGGCCATGGTGCAGCGCCACGTCCCAACCGCGTGCCGCGCAGCTGCGGACCAGCGCCGCCCCCAGCCGACGGGCGCCCCCGGTGACCAGCACCGCGCGCCGCGCGGTCACGCGTGCGTCACCAGGCGGCCCGCCTGACCGCTCACCGGGGCCATCCTCCCGTGGTCACCCGGCGCGACCGGCGCGCCGTGCCGCCACCCGATCGTCCTGCCAGTCCAGCCACACCTTGGGGACCAGCTGCCCGCCGAGCTTGCGGGGGCCATCAGGGGCGCCGTGCCAATCGCTGCCACCACTGGGGAGGAGCCCCGCCTCCTCGATGGTGGCCACCAGCCGCGTCACGAGCCACGCCGGGTGGCTGGGATGCAGCGCCTCCACCCCGTCGAGCCCCAGGGCAGCCAGTCGCGCCACGCGGGCGGGGGTGGCGTGTTCGCCCGGGTGGGCCCAGACGGCCAACCCGCCGGCGCGATGGACCAGGGCGATGGCGTCCGCCACCTCGAAGACGGCCTTGGCGACATACGCTGGGCGCCCGAAGGCAATCCACCGATCGAAGGCCTCGCGGAAATCGCGCACCCAGCCACCGGCCACGAGCGCCCGGGCCACGTGCGGCCGCCCCACGGCCCCGCCGCCCGCCTCTCGCAGCACCGCCTCCATGGTGACCGGGAGTCCGGCCCCATTGAGGGTGGCGACCATGCGCTCGGCGCGGCTGACGCGATCGGTGCGCAACGCCGCCAGCTCCTCGCGCATGACCGTCACGTCGTCGAGGTGAAGGCCGAGCAGGTGCAGCTCGTCTCCCTCGAAGGTGGTGCTGAGCTCCACGCCGGGGACCACGCGCACGCCCAAGGCAGCCCCCTCGGCGGCGGCCTCGGGGAGGCCATCGACCGTGTCGTGATCGGTGAGGGCGAAGGCCGAGAGCCCGGCGGCATGGGCCGCCTGGGCCACCGCCGCCGGCGGGAGCGCCCCATCGGACGCGGTGGAGTGGACCTGCAGGTCGACGAAGGCCGGCGTCGGCCCCGGATCGGGAGCGCCGGCGGAGCCGGTCACGACCGGTATCCGGCCTCGGGGGAGCGCTCCCCGGGTTGCGCGGTGGCGAAGAGGGCCCGCAGCGCGGCCTCATCCATCTCCGCCAGCGACTGTTCGCGCGAGCGCACGCCGCGCGGCGAGTAGCGGGTCACGCGCACCTCGCGCGCGTCCCCCTGCCCGGCCACGAAGACCAGCCCGAACTCGTCGCCCACGGACTGCGTGAGGAACCCGGAGGGATACACCTCCCAGGCGCGCCCGTCGATGTGCAGCCGGCGTGCCGGCATGTCAGCCTCCCTGGACTTCGTGCCAGAGGTCGTCGGCCGCCGCGCCGTCCAGCAGCGCGGCCACCGCCTCGGCGGAGGCCCCCTCGGTGAACTCGAGGAAGCGTCCGGCCTCGGAGTGGTGTTGAAAGACCCAGAAGTGCGCCCGGGCCGTGGCGGCCCGGGCGCGGCGTTCGGGGAGCGTGGCGAGATACGGCGCGCGCGCCTCGTCGGGGAGCCGGCGCTCCCGGACGGCGAGGACGCGCGCGCCCATCAGAACCCGCCCTCGGGGATGGTCTCGAGGGCGCGCTTGAGGTCGGCCATGAAGCGATCGGCGTCGGCGCCGTCCACCACGCGATGGTCGAAGGAGCAGGAGAAGTACGCGCAGGTGCGGATGGCGATGGTGTCCTCGCCATCGGGGCCCGAGACGACCTTGGCGCGCTTCTCGATGGCGCCAAGGCCGAGGATGGCCGTGGTGCCCACGGGGATGATCGGGGTGCCGAAGAGGGACCCGAAGACGCCGGGGTTGGTGATGGTGAAGGTGGCTTCGGTCACGTCGGCGGGCGCCAGCTTCTTGCTGCGCGCGCGCGCGGCGAGGTCGTTGGTGCCGCGGGCCAGCCCCGTGAGGGAGAGCTCGTCGGCGCGCTTGAGGACGGGCACGATGAGCCCCGTGGGCTCGAGCGCCACGGCGATGCCGAGGTTGATGGGGGCGCGATAGATGATGTCCGTGCCCGCCACGGCGGCGTTCATGACCGGGTGGCGCTTGAGCTGCCGGCACACCGCCTGGAGGATGAACGGCAGGTAGGTGAGCTTCTGCCCGGCCTGGGCCTCGAACTCCTTGCGCATGGCGGCGCGGATGCGCGCCACGCGGGTGAGGTCGACCTCGAAGAAGGAGGTGACGTGCGCCGCGTTGCGCTTGGCCTGCGCCATGTGGTCGGCGGTGAGGCGGCGGATCTTGGACATCGGCTCCACGGTGTCGCCCGCCCACGGGGTGGGGAGCGGTCCGTGGTGGTCGACGCCGGCCGGGGCGTGCATGGACGCGCCGGCCACGGGCGCGGCGGGTGCCGGTGCGGCGCTGGCGGCCACCGGCCGGTTGGCCAGGTAGGCGTCCAGGTCGCGTCGCGTGACACGCCCGGCGATGCCGGACCCGGAGAGGGCGGCGAGGGCGACCCCGTGCTCGGCGGCCAGCTTGCGCACCAGCGGCGAGGACTTGGTGCGGAGGCGCTCCTCGAGGGAGCCGGCCGGGGGCGCGGGCGCGGCCGGCTCGGGCGCGGCGGCGGGGGGGAGCTCGGCGGCCACCGGCGACGCCGCCGGTGCGGCCGCTGGTGCGGCAGCCGGTGCGGCAGCCGGAGGCGCGGCGATGGCCGCGACCGCCGCGGCCGCGTCCGTCTCCAGGCGGGCCACCACCGTCTGCACGGCCACCGTGGTCCCCTCGCCCACAAGGACCTCCACCAGCACCCCGGCGGCCGGGGCGGGGATCTCGGCGTCCACCTTGTCGGTGGAAATCTCGAAGAGCGCCTCGTCGCGCTTGACGCTGTCGCCGACCTTCTTGAGCCAGCGGGACACCGTCCCTTCCGCGATGGACTCCCCCATCTGCGGCATGATCACGTCCATGCGTGCCACTGCGTCATCCTCGATCAGAAGTCGTCGCCGACGCGGCCGCGTCGGCGGCGCGATCGGCGCGCCGGAGGCGCCAGATCGCCAACACCGGCAGCGTCACCGCACCGATGGCCCCACCCCACCCGGCGTACACCCACCAGTCGCACGCGGGGAGCCCGGGCTCGGGGGTGCAGCGGGTGAAGAACCCCACCGCCTTCCCCACCCCCACTCCCACCATCGCGGCGCTCACGCCCCCGATGAACAGGGTGAAGCATCCGACGCCGATGTCGCGCCCCACCCGATCCTCGGGGAGCGGTGCGCCAGCGGCCCGCGCGCTCCCGGGCGTCCCGCCCTGCCCGCTATTCTCGCCGGTGGACCGCGTCCGCGCCATGCTCAGTACGCCACCAGGCGCTTGACCGCGCGCACCACGTCCGCCGCCTGGGGGAGGACGTAGTCCTCGAGGGGCGGGGCGTATGGCAGCGGGATGTCAGCCGCAGTCACGCGCAGCACGGGGGCGTCGAGCCACTCGAAGCAGGTCTCGCTCACGCGCGCCGTGATCTCCCCCGCGATGCCCCCGGTGCGGGTGTCCTCGTGCAGCACCAGCAGCCGGTTGGTCTTGCGGACGGTGCGGTAGATGGCCTCGTCATCCATGGGCGCCAGCGAGCGCAGGTCGAGGACCTCGACGGAGATCCCCTCGGCGGCCAGCTGCTCGGCGGCCTCGAGCGCCTTCCACACCCCCGACGCGTAGGTGACGACGGAGACGTCGGTCCCTTCGCGGGCCAGGCGCGCCTGGCCGATGGGGACGACGTGGTCGCCCGCGGGCATCACGTCCTTGACGCGGCGGTACAGGTACTTGTGCTCGAAGAACAGGACGCAGTCGTCGTCGCGGATGGCGGCCTTGAGCAGCCCCTTGGCGTCGGCGGCGGTGGCCGGATAGACGATCTTGAGCCCCGGGGTGTGCAGGAACCCGGCCTCGGGGTTCTGCGAGTGGAACGGCCCGCCCCGCACGTACCCCCCGCTGGGGCCGCGCACCACCATGGGGCACGGCAGGAACGCGCGATAGCGCGCCGTGGCCACGTAGTTGGTGAGCATGTCGTACGCGTTGGCGATGAAGTCGATGAACTGCATCTCCACGACCGGGCGCATCCCCATGTGCGCCGCGCCGGCCGCCGCGCCCACCAGGGCGATCTCGCTGATGGGGGAGTCGATGACCCGCTGCTCGCCAAAGCGCGCCAGCAGTCCCTCGGTGACCTTGAAGGCGCCGCCGTAGGCGCCGATATCCTCGCCCAGGCAGAACACGTCGGGGTCGCGCGCCATCTCCTCGAACAGGGCCTCGCGAATGGCCTCGAGGTAGGTGATCTCGGCCATCAGCGCTTCCCCCCGTCGGCGGGCCAGGTGCCCCACCCCTCGGCGCGCTCGGCGCCGTAGCGATCGTCCGCCGCGTCCTGCCGGAACCAGAGCGGCGCCGTCACCGGCGGGTCGGCGTACACCCCCACCAGCGCGTCCAGCGGCTCGGGGGGCGGCGAGGCCTCCGCCTCGTCGGTGGCGCGGTCGATCTCCGCCTGCACGCGCGCGTCGATGGCGGCGATCTCGTCGTCGGTGGCCGCGAGGTCGCGGCGCAGCACCGCCAGGTAGCGGTCCAGCGGGTCGTTCTCGGCGGCCCACCGCTCGATCTCGCCGGCCGGCACGTACGACTGGTTGTCGTGCTCGGCGTGCCCCTTGCGGCGGTAGGTGATGAGCTCGATGAGCGTGACGCCGCCGCCGGCGCGGGCGCGGTCCACCGCCGCCTTGGTGACGTCGTACACCGCCAGCACGTCGTTGCCGTCCGCCTGCACCCCGGGCACGCCATAGCCGACGGCCTTGTCCACGAAGTGGCGCGCGGCGGTCTGCCTGTGGGTGGGGGTGGAGTAGGCGTAGCCGTTGTTCTCGACGATGACCACGAGCGGGCACTTGAGCACGGCAGCGAAGTTGATCCCCTCGTGGAAGGCGCCGGTGGAGGTGGCGCCGTCGCCCACGTAGACGAGCCCCACGCGATCCTCGCCGCGGGCCTTGAACGAGAGCGTGACCCCGGTCATGACCGGCACCATGTCGCCCAGCGGGGAGATCTGCCCCAGGAAGCCGCGCGTGGTGCCCGCGGGGCCGATGTCGCCGAAGTGGATGTTGAGCTCGCGGCCGCGGGTGGGGGAGTCCCCCTTGGCCATGTACTGCTTGAGCACCTCGACCGGGGTGGCGCCCTTGACCAGCATGGCGCCCAGGTTGCGGATGAGGGGCGACATGACGTCGCGCGGCTCGAGGGCGAAGCAGCTGCCGACGGCGTCGGCCTCCTGCCCCAGCGACCGGAAGAGCCCCCCCACCACCTTGGTCTGCCGGTAGAGGTTGACCAGGCGCTCCTCGAGCTGGCGGGTGAGGCGCATCCAGTAGTACAGCTCGAGCTTCTGCGCGCGGGAGAGGGCGTCGCTGGGGCGCGGCGGGGCGGCGGCGCGGCGGGCCATCAGTACCCCGCCTCGATGCGATGGCGCGGGTCGGCGGCGCGGTGGAGCGCGTTGAAGTACTTCTTGACGTTCTTGTCGAGGCGGCTCTCGCCGACCTGGTCGGTGTGGGCCTCGACGAGCGTGTAGTGCCCGCCCTCCATGCGCACGGTCAGCGCGAGGGTGCCCAGGGCCCCCTGGAAGCGGCGGGTGCGCGCATCGGCGGCCTGGCGGGCCAGCCCGAGGGCCGCAAAGTGGGCATCGGCGGCGTCAAGCGCCTGGTCGGGGGGGACGGTGGTGCGATGAAAGAGGCGCATGCCGGATCAGGGCGTACGGGGCGAGGAAGCGGGAGGGGCCGGCGCCGCCGGCACGGCCGGCGCGGCCGGCAACCGGGTGGACTGCGGCGTGGTGAAGTCCCCGGGCTCGTCGGCGCTCAGGACATCCTGCGTCCAGTCCTGCGTGGTCTGCAGCGCCTGGGTCGAATCGTGACGGAACTGGATCGCCATGGCCCACATGCCCGCCGTCACGTACATGAGGTTGCTGCGGTAGGTGCCCAGCTCCCCGGTCTCCTCGAGGCCGTTGGCGACGGTCTTGCGGTCCCGGTTGGTGGCGTAGATCCGCCCCTGCCCCCCCTGGATGGGGAGGCCGGTGTCGGCATCGTGGACGGTGACCCGCCAGATGATGGGCTCCAGCGCGCGCACCGGGCGCGTCTCGGATACGACGCGGATGACGAAGTCCTCCGTGCGGAAGCGCAGCTCGTTGCGCGGGGGGGTCCCCGCGTCACAGGCGGCCAGCAGGAGGGCGCTCGCCGTCGCGGCCACGGCCGCGACGGCCCGACGCGCGCGCCGGAAGGTCACTGGTAGTATTCCAGCCCGAGGTGGGTGATCTGCTCCTCCCCCATCAGGTGGCGGAGCGTGTTCTTGAGCTTGGTCTGCTGGATGAACAGGTCGTGCTCCGGGTTGAGCCCGGCGGCCACCTGCGGCGCCTTGTAGTAGAAGCTCAGCCACTCCTGGATCCCCTTCATCCCCGCCCGCCCGGCGAAGTCGCTGAACAGCGCGAGGTCCAGCACGATCGGGGCCGCGAGGATCGAGTCGCGGCAGAGGAAGTTGACCTTGATCTGCATGGGGTAGCCCAGCCACCCCTTGATGTCGATGTTGTCCCACCCCTCCTTGTTGTCGCCGCGCGGGGGGTAGTAGTTGATGCGGACCACGTGCGAGAAGTCCTTGTACAGCTCGGGGTAGAGCTCGGGCTGCAGGATGGTGTGCAGCACGGAGAGCTTGGACTCCTCCTTGGTCTTGAACGACGCGGGGTCGTCCAGCACCTCGCCGTCGCGGTTCCCGAGGATGTTGGTGGAATACCACCCCTCGAGCCCCAGCATGCGCGCCTTGAGCCCCGGGGCGATGACGGTCTTCATCCACGTCTGCCCGGTCTTGAAGTCCTTCCCGCTGATGGGGACGCCGCGCTGGTTGGCCAGGTCGACGAGCGCCGGGAAGTCGGCCGACAGGTTGGGGGCGCCGTTGCAGTACGGGATCCCCTCCATGATCGCCGCCCACGCGTACAGCATGCTGGGGGCGATGGCATCGTCGTCGGCCGCCATGGCCGCCTCGAACGCCTCGATGCTCTGGTGCTGCGGGCCCGGCTTGATGTAGGTCTCGGTGGAGCCGCACCACACCATGGCGCCGCGCGTGGCCCCGTGGGCCGCCATGAACGACCGGATGTCGGCGCGCAGCTGCTCGGCCAGGTCGCGCTTGGTCCCCCCCGTCTTCACGTTCGTGGCGCCGGTGATGCGCGCGACGTAGCGGTTGGAGAACACCGCCGGCATCGGCCGGATGGTCTTCAGGAACTCGGCGATGGGCTCGAGGTCGGCCTTCTCCAGCACCCCGGCCTTGCTGGCCGCGGTGTACGCGTCATCGGGAATGGGGTCCCAGGCGCCGAACACCAGGTCGTCCAGCGACGCCAGCGGCACGAAGTCCCGGATGAGGGGGCTGCGCCCGTCGGTCCGCTTCCCCAGCCGGATGGTGGCCATCTGGGTGAGCGACCCGATGGGCGCCGAGAGGCCGCGGCGCACCCGCTCGACGCCGGCGATGAAGGTGGTCGCGACCGCCCCCAGCCCCGGCGTGAAGATGGCAAGCTTGCCGGAGGCCGGGGCGATGGACGCAGGGGTGCCGCGAGGGGTGTCGGTCACGGGGCGGTGTCTCCAGGGGGGGTCGTGGTGCGGTAGACGAAGTGGATGCGCTGCACCACGGTGATCCACGCCGTGACGGACAGCAGCATGACGATGACGGCGAGCACCCAGCCGTCGAGGGCGAGCCCGAAGAACGCCTGGGGCGCCGCGAGGAGGGTGATGCGCTCGGGGCGCTGCAGCAGCCCCAGCTTGGCATCGATCCCCAGCCCCTCGGCCCGGGCCCGGGTGTACGAGGTGAGCAGGCTGGCCACCAGCCCGGCCGTGGTGACCGCCACCATCACCGGGTTGCCGTGCACGGGGTGGGTGGCGTAGAACACCACCAGCCCGCCCAGCAGGAAGCCGTCGGCCACCCGGTCCAGCGTGGAATCGTAAAAGGCCCCGAACACCGTGCTCTGCCCGGTGCGGCGCGCCACCGTGCCGTCGAGCACGTCGAACAGCGCCGTGAGCCCCAGGAACCAGCCACCGGTCCGGATGTGCCCGGTGGCAAAGATCACCCCGGCCGTGCAGGAACACAGCGTGCCGACGGTGGTGATGGTGTTGGGGCGGATCCGGCGCGCCACCAGCCAGTCGGCCACCGGGGCGATGACCCGGAGGTACCCGCGCTGGATGGCGGCCCAGAGTGCGTTCATGGCGTGCAGGCGCGTGGAGGGCGCCGGGTGGGCGCCGAGAAACCGGACGGCGACGATCGTGTCACGATCCGGAACAGCCCCCCAAAGCTAGGTCCCGCCCCCCGTCAACGGTAGAGATGGATGCGCCGGGCTTCCCGCTCGAACGCGATCACCGCGGGGAGCTGCCGGTCGATGACGGCGTCCGGATCCCCCCCGGCCCGCAGCGCCTCCCGCATCCGCGCGCTCCCCATCCGCAGGTCGAAGCCGGCGGGGGTGATCCGCAGCGAGTCCGCGTGCACCCGGTGCAGCGCCCAGAGGATGGCCGCGCCGATCCGGGCGGGCTGGACCCGCTCGCGGTCCTCGATCTCGATCCGGATGGCGGGGATGGGGCGGCCGGCAAACTTGCCGTCCCCCGGCTGCTCCGGGGTGACCCGCTCGGTCCGGAACCGGACCCCGGTCATGTTGAGGTCCTCCAGCAGGCGAGCCACCCGGGGCGCATCGAGCCACGAGGCGCCGAAGCGCTGGAACGGCAGGTCGGTCCCGCGCCCCACCGAGACGTTGGACGCCTCGAAAGGGACGAGCGCCGGGTACAGGAGCGCGCTGGCCACCGACGGCATGTTGGGGGAGGGGCGCACCCAGGGGAGGTCGGTCTCGTCAAACCACATGGCCCGTCGCCAGTTCTGCATGGGGACGACCGTGAGGCGGGTGCCCAGCTTGAGTTGCGCGTGGAACAGGCGAGCCAGCTCCCCCATGGTCAGGCCGTGGCGCAGCGGCATGGGCGCCAGGGCGAACCCGTTGGTGCGGTTGCTGCCGGTGGGGTAGGCGGGGTTCGCCAGGGCGGAATCGAGCAGCGCCCCCTCGGTGCGCGCGCCCGTGATGGGATTGGGGCGGTCGAGCACCACCACGGGGATGTTGCGCCGTTCGCCGGCCTGCATGGCGTACAGCACCACCCCCACGTAGGTCCAGGTGCGGGTGCCGATGTCCTGCAGGTCCACGACCAGCACGTCCACCCCGTCCAGCAGCGAATCCGGGGGCGCGATGGTGGTGCGCTGATACAGCGAATGCACCACCAGCCCCGTCTTCTCATCGCGCTCGTCGGGGAGGTTGGGGCGGTCGGCGGTGCCGCGCACGCCGTGCTCCGGGGCGAACAGGCGCACCAGCTGCACCTTGGCCCGCACGCTCCGTGGATCGGCGGCCAGCAGGTCCACGGCGCTCCGCCCCTTCTCATCCACCCCGGTCTGGTTGGTGACCAGCGCCACCCGCTTGCCGGCGATCAGGGCGATGCTGTCATCCAGCAGCACCGAGAGCCCGGGGCGCACCTTGCGCGGGGCGGGGCGCATGCCCGGACGAGGCTCCTCCTCCTCGCCACGGGGCGGGCGACCGCCTCCCCCACTGGCACAGGCCACCAGCCACCCGGCCGCCAGCACCGCCCCCACCAGCCCTCCCCACTGCCGCGCGGTCGTCGCGCGGCCATGCCGCCCTATCGCTCCCGCCATGCGTGCCCCCTGGTGCGCCGTGTGCCGTCCCGTTGTGCCGTCCCCGTGTGCCGACCCCCACTACTGTACCCGTGTGCCGTGCCCTGTGCGGTTCCTTGTGCCGTCCCGCGGGCTGGCGCGCTAGCTTCCCCGCGGAAAGCTAGCGGTGCGCTCCGCAGGTCGCGCCCGCGCCCCCGCCACCGCCCCCCTGCCCGCCCTGGCATGCCCAGCCGCCCGCTCCGCCGCCTCCGTCACGTGGTCCCCACGCTCCTGCTGCTGGGCGCCGCCTGCGCCCCGCGCCCGGCGCGTCCGACGGTGCCGGGCGGGCACGGGGTCACGGCCGCCCAGGCGCGGGCGGTGGCCGACTCCGTACAGGCGGTGCTGGATCGGGCCGTCGCGGACGGCGCCTTCCCGGGCGCCTTTGCGGCCGTGGGGACGAGTGCGGGGGTGGTGGCGGAGTACGGGGCCGGGCGGCTGGATGCGGCCGATGCGCAGCGCCCCGACCGGTCCACGGTCTGGGACCTGGCCTCGCTGACCAAGGTGGTAGGGACCACGAGCGCGCTGCTGCAGCTGGTGGGGGAAGGTCGGGTGGGGCTGGACACCCCGGTGGTGCGGTACCTTCCGGCGTGGCAGGCGGCGGGGGCGAGTGCGGTGACGGTGCGCCAGCTGCTGACCCACAGCAGCGGGCTCCCTGCCTGGCGGGCCCTGTACAAGGAGGCGGCCACGGCAGACGAGGCGCTGCGGCACGTCTACGCCACCGGCCCCGACACCCTCCCCGGCGTGCGCACCCTCTACAGCGACCTCGGCTTCATCCTGCTGGGGCAGCTCGTGGAACGGGTCTCGGGGATGCCGCTGGCCGCCTACGACAGCGCCCGGGTGTTTGCCCCGCTGGGGATGCGCGACACCCGCTACCGGCCGCCGGCATCCTGGCGCCGGCGCATCGCCCCCACGGAGCAGGATCCGTGGCGGCAGCGGCAGGTGCGCGGGGAGGTGCATGACGAGAACGCCTTCCGCCTGGACGGGGTGGCTGGCCACGCCGGGCTCTTCTCAAGCGGCCGGGACCTGTCGCGCCTGGCGCAGCTCTACCTGCGGCACGGCGTGCTGGACGGGGGGGGGCGCCTGTTCGATTCCGCCACCGTGGCCACGTTCACGCAAGCCCAGGACCCCGCGCGTTCACACCGGGCCCTGGGGTGGGAGACACCCACCCCCGGCAATTCGGCCGGACGCCGCCTCTCCCCGCGGGCCTTCGGGCACACCGGCTTCACCGGCACCTCGCTCTGGATGGATCCGGGGCGCAACCTGTACGTGCTGCTCCTCTCCAACCGGGTGAACCCCACGCGGGAGAACCGGAAGATCGGCGCCGTGCGCACGGCGCTGGCGGACGCGGTGGTGGGGGCCCTGGAGGGCGCCGGACGAACGGCCGCCCCCGGGTGGTGACCCTCGGGCGTCTGCGTGGTGCGTCGGGCACGCGTTTCTTGCCCCGTGCGTGGTGCGGCGGCTAGGTTACCCGGTATCCCGACTGGGGGATTCCCCGATGCCGGCGCGACGCCGGCCCCGGGGATGCGCAGGGGGCAGTCCCTTCCCGGAGAGACACGATGAGCACGATGCAGCAGCCCGACGTTTCGGTCATCCTCACCGCCACGGCCGCGGTTGAGGTGCGCAAGTTCATGGATGCCGAGGGGGTCACCGCCGAGCAAGGCGGCCTTCGGGTCTCGGTCATGCCCGGCGGGTGCTCGGGGTTCAAGTACGGCCTGGTGATCGAGGACAAGGCGGCCGACGACGACCTCACGCTGGAGCTGGAGGGGATCAAGGTGTTCGTCGATCCCTTCTCGGCGCAGTACCTCGGCGGCACCACGATCGATTACGTGTCCTCGATGCAGGGGTCCGGCTTCACCTTCAAGAACCCGAACGCCACCGGCGGCTGCGGCTGCGGCAGTTCGTTCTCCGCCTGATTGCCCCATCCCGTGTCCATGCCCCCCGTGCCATCGGCGGGCGATGACACCGAGGCCCGCCGCTCCCCCAGTGGCGGGCCTGTTGTCATCGCCCCCTCCCCTGCCCTGACCGCGCGCGAGCGGATCCCCACCCACGTGGTGGCCGACCATGAGGCGCTGGCGCGCGTCGTGGCCAGCCGCATCGCCGCCCTCATCCGGCAGCGCGCCGCCGAAGGGCGGCCCGCGGTGCTGGGGCTGGCCACCGGGTCCACGCCCATCGGGGTGTACCGCGAGCTGATCCGCCTGCACCGCGAGGACGGCCTGAGCTTCCGCGGCGTGGTCTCGTTCAACCTGGACGAGTACTACCCGATGGCGCCCGACAGCATCCACTCGTACCACCGGTTCATGTGGGAGAACCTCTTCTCGCACGTGGACATCGACCCGACCAACGTGCACATCCCCGACGGGAGCGTGCCGCGAGACGGAGTGGAGGCGCGGTGTGCCGCCTACGAGGCGGCGATCGCCGCCGCCGGGGGGATCGACTTCCAGCTGCTGGGGATCGGGAAGACGGGGCACATCGGCTTCAACGAGCCGGGCTCCGGGGAGGAGAGCATCACGCGGCTGGTGCACCTGGATGCGATCACGCGGCGCGACGCGGCGGCCGACTTCTTCGGCGAGGAGAACGTCCCGCGCGAGGCGCTGACCATGGGGATCGCGTCGATCACCGCGGCGCGCGAGATCGCCATCCTGGCCACCGGCGAGCACAAGGCGGCCATCGTGCGGCGGGCGGTGGAGGGGGGGGTGGACCGCGCGGTCGCGGCCACGTTCCTGCAGCGGCATCCGCGCACCACCTTTTACGTGGACGAGGCCGCCGCCGCGGAGCTGACGCGCGTGGCCACGCCGTGGCTCCTGACCGAGGTGGCGTGGGACGAGGGGACCACCGTGCGCGCCGTGACCTGGCTGGCGCAGCAAGTCGGCAAGGCGATCCTCAAGCTCACCGAGCGCGACTACGCCGAGCACGGGCTGTCGTCGCTGGTGGTGCGCCACGGGTCGCCGGGGGCGGTGAACGGGCTGGTGTTCAACGTGCTGGGCGCCAAGATCCGCGGGAAGAGCAAGCTGCCGCGCGGCCGGCGGGTGCTCTGCTTCTCGCCGCACCCCGACGATGACGTGATCTCGATGGGGGGGATCCTGGCCAAGCTGGTCCAGAACGGCAACGACGTGATCGTGGCGTACATGACCAGCGGCAACATCGCGGTGTTCGACCACGACGTGCGCCGCTACGTGGACTTCCTGGTGCGCCTGGAGGAGGAGCGGCTGGGGGACGCGGCCGCGGTGCGCGCGCTGGCGCAGGCGGTGCGCGGGTTCCTGGCGGCCAAGCGCCCCGGGCAGGTGGACAGCCCCGAGGTGCAGGACATCAAGCGGCTGGTCCGCGAGGCGGAGGCGGTGAGCGGCATCGAGGTGATGGGGCTGGGGCGTGAGCACGCCCGCTTCCTCAACCTCCCCTTCTACCAGACCGGGAAGGTGAAGAAGGACCCCATCGGGCCGGAGGACGTGGCGCGGGTGGCCGAGCTGCTCCGCGCCGAGCGCCCCGACCTGGTGTTCGTGGCGGGCGACCTGTCGGACCCGCACGGCACCCACCGGCTGTGCAAGGACGCCATCGACCAGGCGGTGGCGGCGGTGTACGGCGCCGCGGACGCCCCGCCGCGCCCGGAGCTGTGGCTGTACCGCGGCGCGTGGCAGGAGTGGCCGGTGACGGAGGCCACGGTGCTGGTGCCGCTCTCGCAGGAGGAGCTGACGCTCAAGATCCAGGCGATCTTCAAGCACCAGTCGCAGAAGGATTCGGCCCCCTTCCCCGGGCAGGATGAGCGGGAGTTCTGGCAGCGGGTGGAGCAGCGGAACAAGGGGACGGCGGCGCAGCTGGACCGGCTCGGCCTGGCCGAGTATTTCGCGATGGAAGCCTATGTCGTCAGCTGAGCGGGGGGGATGATGACCGGGCGCTTCGGCTGGCTCGACCTGGCGGTGCTGGTGACGTACCTGGCCGGCACCACGGCGCTGGGGATGTGGATCGGGCGCCAGCAGCGCTCGGCCACGGACTACTTCGTGGCGGAACGGGCGATCCCGTGGTGGGCGGTGCTGTTCTCGATCGTGGCCAGCGAGACCTCGGCGCTGACCTTCATCAGCATCCCCGGGCTGGCGTACACCGGGAACCTGGGGTTCCTGCAGGTGGTGGTCGGGTACATCGTGGGGCGCATCGTGGTGTCGTACACGCTGCTGCCGCGCTACTTCGACGGCCAGCTGGTGACCGCCTATGCGCTGCTGGAGCGGCGCTTCGGGCTGGGGACGCGGCGGTTCACCTCCATCGTGTTCATGTGCACCCGCGCGATGGCCGACGCGGTGCGCGTGTTCGCCACGGCGATCCCGGTGGCGCTCATCCTGGGGCCCGTGCTCCCCGAGCGGCTGGCGATGCCGGTGGCGATCCTGGTGCTGGGGCTGCTGACGGTGCTGTACACCTACCGCGGCGGCATGAAGGCGGTGGTGTGGACCGAGCTCGTGCAGGCCTCGGTGTACGTGGTGGGGGGGCTGTCGGCGCTGGTGCTCATCGGCCGCGCCGTCCCCGGGGGGTGGAGCGGCATCCTGGACACCGCCGGCGCCGCCGGGAAGCTGGGGGTGATCGACTGGTACACCGGCATGGACCGGCCGCACACGGTGCTGGCCGGCGTGCTGGGCGGGGCGTTCCTGGCGATGGCCTCGCACGGGGCCGACCAGCTGATCGTGCAGCGGCTGCTCTCCAGCCGGTCGCTGGGGGACGCACGCCGGGCGCTGATCGGGAGCGGCTTCGTGGTGTTCGCGCAGTTCACGCTGTTCCTGTTCGTGGGGATCGGGCTGTGGGTGCTGTTCGGCGGGCGCCCGTTCGCCGCCGCCGACCAGGTGTTCCCCACGTTCATCGTGGAGCAGATGCCGCACGGGCTGCTGGGGCTGGTGCTGGCGGCGATCGTGGCGGCCACCATGAGCACGCACTCGGGGACGATCAACGCCCTGGCGGCGGCCACCACGCACGACATCTACCTGCCGCTCACCGGGCGCGCCGCTGACGACCCGCAGACGCTGAAGGTGGGGAAGCGGTTCGCGCTGGCGTGGGGGCTGGCGCTCACCTTCGGCGCGCTGCTGTTCAAGCAGCAGGGGACGCCGGTGGTGGTGATTGCGCTGTCGATCGCCTCGTTCACCTATGGCGGACTGCTGGGCGGCTTCTTCCTGGGGCTGTTCTGGGCGCGGGCGCAGCAGCGCGACGCGATCCTGGGGATGAGCGTGGGGATTGCGGCGATGGCCTTCGTGGTGTTCGCCAAGCCGTTGGTCACGGCCTTCCCGGCGCTGCTCCCCTGGCTCGGGGGGGTGAAGGATGTGGCCTGGCCGTGGTATGTGCTCATCGGCACCTCGCTTACGTTTGTCACGGGTGCGCTGTCGTCGCTCACCCATCCGGCGCCGGCCCTGGCGCCGTCCACCCCCGCTCGCCGTACATGACCGCTGGACCCCTGGACCCGATGCCGCTGCTGGTGGGCGTGGATGGTGGTGGCACCCGCACCCGCGTGATCCTGGCCGATGCCACCGGCGCGGTGCTGGCCCGCACCGAGGGGGGCGCCAGCGCCCTCCGCCCCGGGCAGGAGGTGGAGGCGGCGGACGTGATCCAGTCGCTGATCGCCACCGTGCTGGAGATGGCCGAGCGCAGCGGTACGCGGCCGGCGGTGTGCGTGGTGGGGGTGGCGGGCGCCGGGCAAGAGCGGCCGGCGCAGGCGCTCTGGTCGGCGCTGGCGTCACGGCGCGTGGCCGATGACGTCGCGGTGCTGGCCGATGCCGTGATTGCGCTGGAGGATGCCTTCGGCGACAACGCCGGGGTGCTGCTGGTGGCGGGCACCGGATCGGTAGCCTTTTCTCGCGGGCCGGACGGACGGCTGGAGCGGTGCGGTGGCTGGGGGCCGGCCGTTGGCGACGAGGGGAGCGCGGCCTGGCTGGGGCGCCGCGCGGTGGGGGCCGTGGCGGCCTCCACCGATGGGCGCGAACCGGAGACGGCCCTGGCGGGGGCGCTGCTGACGGCGCTGGAGCTGGAGGCGATGGAGGAGGTGATTCCGTGGGCGTCGCGCGCGGTGCCGGCGGACTTTGCCGCACTGGCCCCAGTGGTGATGCAGGTGGCTGCCGGTGGCGACCTGCGCGCCAACGCGCTGGTGAGCTTCTGCGTGGAGGAGTTGGTGCTGCATGTGCGCACGCTGGCGCGCCGGTGCTTCCAGGACGAGCGGGCGGCGATTCCGGTGGCGCTGTCCGGCGGCCTGCTTGGACGCGGGTCGTTGGTGCGCAAGCGGCTGGAGCAACGCCTCAAGAGCGCCGTCCCGGGCGCCACCGTGCGGAGCGAGGAGGTGGATGCGGCCCGGGGGGCGATCCGGCGTGCGCGTCGCCTGCTGGGGGTGGAGCTGTAGCACGGCCCCGACGGCACCCGCCGCTCGGGGTCACCCCCCGGCGGCGGGCACGTGGTGGTGGTCCATGCCCTCGGCGCTGGCCACCGTGAAGTGCCGGGCGTGTGCCAGCAGCACCCCCAGGCTGCCCATCGCCAGCGCGAGCACCAGGGGCCCCACGCCCCCCGCCCTGGTGTACCAGAGCGCCGCCCCGGCGCCCCCCAGCGCCACCAGACGCGCGGCTTCCGCCACCCGCGCCCACCGCCGAGCCTCCAGCACCCCACCCACATTGGTGAGGGTGAGCGCGAGGTAGAAGATGCCGGCGCCCAGCTGCAAGGGCGGGAGCGCGTCGGCGCGGGCCAGCAGCCACAGGGCGGCCGGCGTCACGAGGGCAAAGTGGCCCAGCGCGTACCACCGCAACACGGGCGGCACCTCAGGATCGAACTTGGCAAAGGTGTCAGGGGACACCGGTGGCACCACCACCGGCCCGCCCCACGCGGCTGGACGCCACCCTGGCCGCCCGAAGACCAGGCGCCACCGGTCGGGCCAGCTGGTCGCACGCCACAGGTTGCGCACGATCTCCACGTAGCCGTGGACCTGCACCCACAGCGGATTCCAGCTGCGCAGGGGCGTGGTGAGGCCGTACACCGGCGCTTCCACCTCGGGGGTGAAGGTCCCGAACCAGCGGTCCCACACGATGAAGACCCCCGCGTAGTTGCGGTCCTGGTAGGCCGGATTCACGCCGTGGTGCACGCGGTGATGCGACGGGGTGTTGAGCACCGCCTCCAGCGCCCGCGGGAGGCGCCCGATGGCGCGGGTGTGGATCCAGAACTGGTAGACCAGGTTGAGGGCGTAGCAGACGGCGAGGTGGGTCCACGGCATGCCCAGCAGGGCCAGCGGCGTGTAGAACACCCACCCCAGCACCCCGCCCAGCGCGCTCTGCCGGAGCGCCACCGCCAGGTTGTACTCCTCGCTGGAGTGGTGCACCACGTGGCCTGCCCAGAAGAGGTTCACCTCGTGGGAGACCCGGTGGAAGCCGTAGTACGCCAGGTCCACCAGGACGAAGGCGGCCCCCCACCCCGCCGCCACCTCCCAGCGAAGGCCCTCCGGGCCCTGCAGCGGGGCGTCCGGCCACGCCGGCACCGGGAGCCACCGTTGCAGCCGCGCGTGCTCCCAGGTCCAGGCGTAGGCGGCCAGCAACAGGAGCTTGGTGAAGAGCCCCGCCACCTGCGACAGCGTCCCCGCCGAGAGGTCGCTGAGGGCGTCCGGCAGCCGATAGAGGGCGGCCCCGCGCCGCCGGGCCCAGAGCAGCTCGGCGGCGATGCACAGGAAGAAGAGCGGGATGGACGCCTGGATGATCCCCACCTACGCCGCCGCGGCCTCCGGGGCCGGCTCCTGCAGCTCCCCCTCCCAGCGGGCGAGCGCCGCGGTGGCCAGGCAGTTCCCCATCAGGTTGATGGAGGTGCGGGCCATGTCCATGATGGCGTCCACGCCCAGGATGACAGCAATCCCTTCCAGTGGCAGCCCGAACTGGGCCAGCGCCCCGGAGAGGATCACCAGCGAGGCGCGGGGCACGGCCGCGACGCCCTTCGAGGTGAGCATCAGCGTGAGCATCATGAGCAGCTGCTGGCTGAGCGGCATGTCGATGCCGGCCGCCTGCGCCACGAACACCGAGGCCACCGCCAGGTACAGCGTGCTGCCGTCGAGGTTGAACGAATAGCCGGTGGGGAGCACGAAGGAGACGATGCGGCGCGGCACGCCGAACTTCTCCATCGCCTCCATGGCCTGCGGGAAGGCGGCCTCGCTGGAGGCGGTGGAAAAGGCGATGAGCCACGGCTGCTTGATGGCCTGCCAGAAGCGCACCACCGGGATGCGGAAGAGGAGCGCCGTGGGGAGGAGCACCACCAGCACGAAGACGAGCAGCGCCCCGTAGAGCGTGGCCACGAGCTTGGCGAGGTTGACCATGACTCCCAGCCCGCTCTTGCCCACCGTCACGCCGATGGCGACACCAATGCCGATGGGGGCGTAGGTCATCACCAGCCCGACGAACTTGAACATCACGTCGCTGACCGCCTGCAGCCCGTCGAGCAGGATGGTGCGCGACGGCCCCTGCACGCGGGCGAGGGAGACGGCGAAGAGGATGGCGAAGAACACCACCTGCAGCACCTCGTTCTGCGCCGCGGCCTCGAAGAAGCTCTGCGGCACGGTGTGCTCGAGGACCGAGGCGAAGGTGGGGGTCTTGGTGACGAGCGCCTGCACCTCGTCGGAGGCCGTGGCGGAGGCGAGGGAGATGCCGACGCCGGGCTGGAAGACGTTGACCGCGACCAGGCCGATGACGAGCGCGAGGGTGGTGACCACCTCGAAGTAGATGAAGGAGCGCCAGGCGAGGCGCCCCACGCGGGCCATGTCGTCACCGTGCCCCGCGATCCCCACCACCAGGGTGCTGAAGAGGAGGGGGACGATGAGCGACTTGATCATCCGGAGGAAGATCGTGGCCAGCGGCTTGAGCGCCTGGGCCACGTCCGGGGCCTGCCACCCGAGGAGGATCCCCGCCACCATGGCGATGAGGACCCACTGGGTGAAGCCGATGCCCAGGAACCCCTTGGACGGGGCGGGGGCGGAGGAGGGAGCAGCGTGGGCCATGGGGCGCGTCAGGAGAGGGGGGGAACGGGGGGACGGCCGGCGGCCGACGGGCGGCGGAGGGCCGAGTGACGGTAGCCGTAGGCGCCGTAGCAGAGGAGCCCGATGGCCATCCAGCCGAGGAAGGCCCACCAGGCGCTGGCCGGCAGCCCACGCATCACGAAGAGGCAGGCGGCGGCGCCCCCCAGCGTGACGGCCCAGACGAAGGGCACGCGGAAGGGGCGCGGGCGGTCCGGCTCGCGCACGCGCAGCACCAGCACGCCCACGCACACCACGGCGAAGGCAGCCAGGGTGCCGATGTTGGTGAGGTCGTAGGTGGCGGCGTCGTTCATGACCAGCGCGCCGCTCGCCACGAAGACGCCGGTGAGGATGGTGGTGACGTGCGGCGTGCGCGTGCGCGGGTGCAGGCGCGCCGCGAAGGGGGGGAGGAGCCCGTCGCGCGCCATGGCGTAGAAGATGCGCGGCTGCCCGTACTGGAACACCAGCAGCACCGCCGACATGGACACCACGGCGCCCGCCGCGACGATCCACGAGGCGGTCTCGAGCCCGGCCACCTGGAGCGCGCGGGCCAGCGGGTCGCTGGCGCGCAGCTCCTGGTAGGGGACGAGCCCGGTGGCGACGGCCCCGACGACCACGTAGATGAGCGTGCAGACGGCCAGCCCGAGGAGGATGCCCCGCGGCAGGTTGCGCTGCGGATCGCGGGTTTCCTCGCCGGCGGTGGAGATGGCATCGAAGCCGATGTAGGCGAAGAAGGCGATGGCGGCGCCCTGGTGGATGCCGGTGAAGCCGTTGGGGGCGAAGGGGACGTAGTTGTCGGGGTTGATGTGCAGCGCCCCCACCCCGACGAACAGCGCGAGCACGAGCAGCTTGACCCCCACCATGACGGCATTGGCGCGCGCGCTCTCCTTGACCCCCTGCAGGAGCAGGACGGTGATGGCGGCGACGATGGTGAACGCGGGGACGTTGAGCAGCACCGGCACGCCGGCCACGCGGGGCGCGGTGTCGAGGAGGGCGCGCATGGCGGGATCACTGCTGGCCGTGACGGCCCAGTAGCCGTGCGTGAGCCAGCCGGGGAGGGTGATGCCGAACCCGGACAGCAGGGAAACGAAGTAGCCGCTCCAGGAGATGGCGACGGCGATGTTGCCGACGGCGTACTCGAGGATGAGGGCCCACCCCACGATCCAGGCCAGCAGCTCCCCCAGCGTGGCATAGGCATAGGCGTAGGCACTGCCGGCCTGGGGGATCATGGCGGCCAGCTCGGCGTAGCAGAGCGCCGCGAGGCCGCAGACCGCGCCCAGGAGCACGAAGGAGAGCACGAGGGCGGGGCCGGCACCGTAGCGGACGACTGCGCCGTTGACCACCTCGCCGGCGGCGGCGGTGCCCAGCGTGGAGAAGATGCCTGCGCCGATGACGGCTCCGATGGAGAGGAGCACGAGGTCACGGACGCCGAGCGTGCGCTGCATGCCGTGGCCGCTGTCGTCCGGTGCGGCAATCGGCTTGCGGTCGAAGAGACCCATGGCGGAGGGGGGGAGGGGAAGCAGCCCTGCGGAACCGCCGGGAACTTACAGCCGGGACCTGATCACCGGGACCTCGCGCGTTGCCCCGTCACATCGCGGAGCGCCACGCGGGCTCACAGGGTGTAGGTGATCTCGGTGCGGGCGCGCACGGGGACGCCATTGCCATTGACTGCGGGGCGGAAGCGGATGGCGGCGAGGGCCTCGCGCAGCTTGCGATTGTAGTTGCCGTCCTTGGTGGGGGTGAACTGGAGGTCGAGCACCTTGCCGGTGGAATCGACGTCGAAGACCACCACGACGGTGCCGCGTGCCTTGCCGGGGACGGGGAGCGGGGGGAGGAAGAGCTCGGTGGGTGCCGGCGGATAGACAGTGCCCACACCGCCACCGGTACCCGCCCCCGTGGCCGTCCCCTTTCCGGTGCCACTCCCGGTTCCGACCCCGCCGCCGGTGCCGGGGCCGCTGCCGGTGGCACCGTCGGTGCCGCTGCCGCTCCCACCCGCGCCGGTTCCCTTGGACTCAGCGGGCGGGGCCGTTGGCGCCGGGGCGGGCGGCTGCGGAGCCGGGGGCGCGGGGGTTGGTGGCGGCGGGGGAGGCGGGGGCACCACCGGCTTGACCTCGGGCGGCCTGGTCACCGGGGGCGTGGGGGTGGGGATGGGCGCCATGCGTACGAACTCCAGCCGTTCCGTCTTGGGCGTCCCCCCACCGCCGCGATTGCCCCCGCCGCCGCCGCCCGCCGGCCCCAAGCCGCCGGCGCCAAGCACGGCGCGCACCAGCTCGGGGTTGGAGAAGGGGATGACGACCAGGAGGATGAGGAGCAGGTGGAACAGGACGGACGCCAGGAGCCCCCCCACGCCGCGCCGGGCGCGGGAGGGGACCCCGATGGGAGGGCGGTAGGGGCGTCGGGATTCCTGGGGGGGCTGATCAGGCACGGGGGAGTGGATGAAGTGACAGGGCAGGATACACAGCCGGAGCCGGAAACGCGACGCGGCGGACGGGCCCGAGGGCCGTCCGCCGCGCTGCCGGGCCGGAGCCCGGGGGGAGGGTGGGGATTCCCCACCCGCCGGTCAGTTCTTCGGCGGGACGCCGATGACCTTTACCCCGGCGCCCCGGGACTGATCCATGGCCCAGATGACGTACTCGTACTTCACCGTGGTGTCGCCCTTGATGAAGATGATCTTCTCGGGGCGCGGATCGTAGATCTCCTTCAGCCGCGCGAAGACCTGGGCCTTCTCCACGGGCTCCTTGTTGATCGCGTACTTGTCATCCGGGAGCACCTCGAGCACGATCTGGTCGGGGACGACCGTGGGCGCGACGGGCTGCGGATTGGGATCGGGGAGCTGCGTGTCGATGGCCTTGCGGCTCATGGGCACGATCATCATGAAGATGATCAGGAGCACCAGGAGCACGTCGATCATCGGCGTGACGTTGATCTCGTTGTTGAGGGAGCTGGCTCCCTGGTCGGCGGACATGCCCATGGCTTACTTCCCCCCGCCGGACGAGCCCAGGATCCGGTCGCTCTCGACGAGCGACTCGGTGCCCGGGGACTGCTCGGTGATGAGGGCCGCCACGCGGACGCCGCCGCGCGAGAGGACGTCGAGCGCGTCGACCACCTTGAGGTACTGGAGGTCCTTGTGGGCCTTCACGTACATGATGTAGTCCTCGCGCTCCTGCCCGTAGATATCCCGGACGAGGGTCTCGAGATCCTCGTTGCGGATGGGCCGCTTGTTCAGGTAGTACCGCCCCTGATCGTCGATGCCGAGCACCTGGTCGCCATCTTCCTCCGGGTGGGGCTTGAGGTTCTGCCCCTGCGGGGGGACCGCCGTGAATCCCGCGTTGATCTGCGGCAC
>JBILKP010000292.1:0-3627 GCA_044376625.1 Gemmatimonas sp.
GCGGGGGGCGGTGGTGGCGGGGCTGGCCGAGGCGTTTGGGTGGGGCGCGGTGGGTGAGGCGAGCGGGGACGTTCAGCGGGTGGTGCTGGGGGGTAGCGCCCCTTGATCTAGCCGCAGACCCATGAGGCCGTAATGGTAACGGCCCCGATCACCTGGATGGGGCCGTCAAGAACACATCACACGACGTATCGGGGCTGAACCGGGAAAAATCCTCTCCGTCCCCCCTACGCCCCCGCGCCCTGCGGTTGGTTCTTGGCGGGCTCGGCGGCCGGAGCCGGCTGCTGGGGCTGCTCCTTGATCGGCGTCGGCAGCTTGAGCTGCTCCATCGCCGTCTCCACGTAGTACTTCCACCCCCACCCCAGCACCTTGCCGTCCTGGAGCACCACGGGGGTCTCGGTGTTCTGGGCCACCGGCTCGGCCACGTTCCCCTCGGCCTCACGGTAGTACAGCACCTCGTACATCTTGCCGTCAATCAGGTACTTCTCCATCCGGAACCCCTTCTCCAGCCGCAGGGTGTCGGCGTAGAACCCCTTGAGGGGGCCGGCGCCCATGAGCGCCAGCAGCGAGTCCCGCGGCATGCCGGCCTGCACGGGCTTGAGGAGGTCGGCGCCCACCTGCTTGTCGCCGCAGGCGGCAAGCGAAAGGGCGGCAAGGGCCATGGCCCATCTGCGGGCAGTGCGAACAGACATGGTGTTTTCGGTTTCGGGAATGAAAGAGGTGGATTGGCAACAGCTTAGCCCCACGGCGCCGTGTGACGTCGCGCCGAGGCGGAACCTAATGCCACCCGGAAGTGGGGTGCAGGTTCCCAGGCCGAGCTGGTCCCTCCCTCGTCCCTTCCTCGTCGATTCCTCGTCGATTCCTCGTCCATTCCTCGTACACTCCTCCGCCATTGCGCTTCATACCGCCCAACGCCCGCCCGTGTGGCGGTGCATACGCACAAAGGCCCCGGCATCGCTGCCGGGGCCTTGTGTTACGCATGCAGGAACAGCGTCCCGCCGTTTCCCTTGGCCTCACCCGAGGGTGAGGCCAAGGGAGGGCACCTTACGGCGCCGCGACGGTGACGTTCACGCCCGCGCGGGTCGCGAGGGCGCGGCCGTTGCTGCCCAGCGTGGCGACAGCGCGGAGCGCCGTGGCGCCAGCCGGGTACGCACGGGCCGCCGTCGAGGTCGACGAGTTGGCCAGCGCGCCGGTGTAGCGGTAGGTCCAGGTGCGGACCACGCCGATGTCGGCGATGTAGCAGTTGCGGGTGGCCGACGCCGGATCGCAATCCGGGGTGACCGTGCCCACGTACTCGTTCACACCACCGGCGTTGGTGATGTAGAAGTCCACGCGGCTCACCGGCGAGTTGATCTGCGCCAGCGTGCTGGTGACCTGCGCCTTGAGGCCGCCGGCCGGGGCGTTGAAGCCCGCGGCGCTGTTGGAGACCACGAAGGTGGCCGCGTTCGGCGCCTTCACCGACCAGGCGTTGGCATCCGGGGTGACCACGCCGCCGATGGGCGCCGTGTTGGCCAGCCCGAGGCCGCCGCCGAAGTTGTTGGCGAAGAAGCCGTAGCCGGCCAGCGCATCCTGCGCGCCGCCCGCCACGATGGCGTCCGCACCGTCAACCGACTCGATCCCGGTGTAGATCAGCGTCCCCGAGGTGAACGGGGTGGCGCCCGCGATGGACGAGCGACCGGTGGTCGCCGTGCCGAAGCCCGGGATGATGTTGTCGAACGTGGTGTTCGCGATGGCCGACGCCGAGAAGGCGAAGTTGCCGGCGGCACCGTAGTTGAGGCGGAAGCTGCTGATGCTCGCCTCGATGCCGTCGGTGACCGTGCCGGCGAACGAGATGGCCGAGGTGGCCGTCACCGGGAACGTGGTCAGCGGCAGCGCCGTGGGCGTCACCGCCAGGGGCGCCTGGTACTCCGCCAGGATGTAGCGGATGGTGCCCGAGGTGATGTTGCCGGCCTGGTCGATCACGCGGGGGATGTAGGTGTAGTACCCGTCCGCCGTGGCGATCACGCCGTTGAGGGTGAGTGCGCCACCCGTGAGCTGGCGCCAGCCGTCAGCCGTGGCCGCGCCGTAGCCGCCCGCCGCGAAGTTGCAGTTGGGGGCAGTCTGCGGGGTGGTGCCGATGCCAGCCGCCGGCGCGCCGGTGAGGCAGGCGGCAGCCGCCGCCGTGGTGCGGGCCTGGGCGAACAGCGAGCCCGTGGCCAGCAGGCCGGAGCGCTCGTCGATGGCCTGGGCCGAGAAGACCGTGTCCGTCGCCGCGCCAACGGCCGGAACCGCCGCGCTGCCGTAGATGGTCATGTTGGTGTCGGTCGTCGCCGTGTAGCGGACGAGCGGCACCGTCTTGTCCACGCCGAACCGCTGCGCCGCGACCACGGCCGCGCCGGTGTTGGTCAGGCGGTCCGCGCCGGTGAAGCGCGCCTCGTACGCCGTGGGACCGAAGTCCGTGGCGCACTCGGCGAGGTCAGCGCCGGTGTTGGTGGACAGGGCCGTCCAGCCAGCCGTCGCAGCGGCCGGGATGGGGCAGCCGCGCACTTCGATGTTGCGGGTGGTGACCAGGCCGACGCCCGCGTCCGCCAGCGCGCCGATGTTGGCGGCGTTGGTGGCGAAGTTGTAGGCGCCGTTGACCCAGCCGGCGACCGACGTGGCCGTGGCGTTCACGTTGAACGTGTAGCCCGCGGGCGCGACGTAGTCGACGCGGATGGTGGCCGGCTGGCCGACCGCGGTCGGGTTGCTGGTGGTGGTCAGGAACGCGCCAGCCGCCGCCGCCGGGTACGCCAGGTTGTTGTTATCCAGCGCGCCGCCGTTGACCGAGCCGGTCACGTCGGGAGCGCCGGCGAACAACGTCTGGTAGGCGCAGTTGGCCTGCTTGCCCGTCGGCGCCGCGAACGCGCCGTAGGTCACGGTCCACGGACGCGCATCCGCCGAGGTGAAGGCGGTGTTGGTGCCGCAGCCGCTGATGTTGACGGCGAACGCCGAGACCGAGCGGCCGGCGGTGTAGATCACCGGGGCCACGGTCATGGTGCCCTGGCCATCGGTGCCCGGGCCGCCGAAGAAGGCGGAGCCGTTGGTGGCCACGATGGTGCGGGTGGGCGCCACATGGCGGCCGGCCCAGCCGTCGCCGTTGTTGAAGTTCAGGATGGCCAGGTTGCTGTTGGCCGAGCCCGTGCTGCTGGTGGTGATCGTCGCGATCACGTTCTTCTGGCCGTTGGTGTTGGCCACCGTGGCCACGCCCGTCGTCCAGTCGACCGTGAAGTCGGCGGTGTTGATGAGCATCCGGATGGAGCCATCGTTGGCGCCGCCGGCGCCGAACTGCTGCTGCGCCGCGGGGGCCTGGCCGGCGGCCGGGCAGGCGGCCGCGCCAACCGCGCAGATGTACACCTGGGCCGCGGAGACGTTCTGGCCGTTGGTGGTGATGGCCACGTCCACGCCGATCTGGCCGTTGACGTTGTTGATGTTCACCGGGGCGCCGGCGTTGTCGACCACGGCCGCGATGGCGACCTGGGCGCGCGGGGCGACGGTGATGCCCACCGACGACGAGAGCGTCGAGGCGGCGTAGTCCGCCGTGGCGGCCGAGGTGGCCGTGGCGGTGATCGTCGCGGTGCCGGGGGCGACCGCGGAGACGTTGCCCGCGGCGTC
>JBILKP010000291.1:0-3627 GCA_044376625.1 Gemmatimonas sp.
AGTACGTGCGGCAGGCCGTGGCGGCGGGGCTGGCGGTGGACGCCTTTGCGCCGCGGCTCTCGTTCTTCTTCGCGGCCCACAGCGACCTGTTCGAGGAGGTGGCCAAGTTCCGCGCCGCGCGCCGACTCTGGGCGCGCCTGATGCGCGAGCGCTTTCAGGCCGACGACGCCAGCTGCCGCCTGCGCTTCCACACGCAGACGGGCGGCGTGACGCTCACGGCGCAGCAGCCGCTCAACAACGTCGTGCGCGTCACCATCCAGGCGCTCGCCGCCGCGCTGGGCGGGACGCAGTCGCTGCACACCAACGGCTACGACGAGGCGCTGGCGCTCCCCACCGCCGAGGCGGCCACGCTGGCGCTGCGCACGCAGCAGGTGGTGGCGCACGAGTCGGGGGTGGCGCAGACGGTGGACCCGCTGGCGGGCAGCTGGTACGTGGAGCACCTCACCGACGAGATCGAGGCCCGCGCGCTGGCGCTCATCGAGCACGTGGAGGCGCTGGGGGGCGCCGCCGAGGCGATCAAGGCGGGTTTCTTCCAGGAGGAGATCGCGGCCAGCGCCTACGCCCACCAGTTGCGCATCGAGGCCGGCGAGTCCGTGGTGGTGGGGGTCAATCGCTTCGGCGACGGGCAGGAGCCCCCCATCATTCCCGCGCCGGATTTCTCCGCGCTGGAGCGCGAGCAGGTGGCGCGCCTGGCGGCCACGCGGGCCGCGCGTGACGCGGGGGCGGTGCGGGCGGCGCTTGACGCGTTGGCCGAGGCGGCCCCGGAGTACCTCCCGGCCCACGCGGGCCACCGGCGCGCGCTCATGCCCCTGATCATCGATGCTGTGCGCGCCCGCGCCAGCGTGGGGGAGGTGGCCGACACCCTCGAGCGCGCCTGGGGGCGCCACACCCCGGGGCAGTGAGCGCCCCCGTGCCATGAGGCGGTCATGACGTCCCTGTCCGACCCGGGTGCGGGCGGTGCGCCGCGCCCCCTCCCGGTGCTGCGCGCCATGATCGACGCGCTCGATCGGGACCTCCTCCAGACCCTGGCCCGGCGCGTGGCCTTGGTGGCCGAGGTGGCGGAGGTCAAGCGCCGCGAGGGGCTGCGCATCCGGGATCCCGAGCGCGAGGCCGAGGTCCTGCGCGCGTGGATGGACCAGGCGCAGCCACTGGGGTTGCCGGTGGACGAGGTGGAGTCGATCGTGCGCCTGCTCCTCCGCGCCAGCCGCGACCAGCAGGCGGCGCTGCGCGCCGAGGTGCCGCTGGACGAGCCGTCGCGCACGATCGCCGTCATTGGGGGCGCGGGGCGCATGGGGCGGCGGATGGCCCAGCTGTTCGCGGACCTGGGGCACCAGGTGCTGGTGGCCGACGTGGACACCGCGCTGCGCCCGGCGCAGGCCGCTGCGGCGGCGGATGTCACCGTCATCAGCGTCCCGATCGACCGGACCGAGGCCGTCATCCGGGAGGTCGGTCCACACGTCCCCTCCCACGCCCTGCTGCTGGATGTCACCAGCCTCAAGGCCGCCCCGCTGCAGGCGATGCTGGAGGCCACCGGGGCCAGCGTGGTGGGGACCCATCCGCTGTTCGGACCCGGGGTCCACACCCTCCAGGGGCAGCGGGTCGTCCTCTGTCGCGGCCGGGGGGACGTGTGGGCGGCGTGGGTGGCCCGCATGCTGGAGGCGCGCGGGCTGGTGGTGGTCGAGGCGTCCGCCGAGGCCCACGACCGTGCCATGGCGCTGGTGCAGGTGCTCACGCACGTCCAGACGCAGGTGATGGGGGTGGCGCTGGCGCGGCTGGGGGTGCCGCTGGGCGACACCCTCCCCTTCACCTCCCCCGCCTACCTGCTGGAGCAGTACGTCACGGCCCGCCACTTCGGGCAGGACCCGGGGCTGTATGGTCCCCTGGAGATGCGGAACCCGCGCACGCCGGAGGTGACGGCGGCGTTGCAGGCGGCGGCTCAGGAGGTGGCCGAGGTGCTGGCCGCCGGGGACCAGGCGCGCTTCGCGGCCCTCTTCGAGGAGGTGCGCCGCTACTTCGGGGCGTTCACCGAGGAGGCGACGGTGCAGTCCGGGGTGCTGATCGACCGCGTGGTGGAGCGGCGGTAGCCGCCCCGCCGCCGCCCTGCCACCGCCCCGCCGCCAGGGGCCGGACGGCAGGCGCCGCGGTCGACGCGCCCGGACTGACCGGGCGCCCGGCGGTCGAGGGGCAGGGGGGCGTGCGGTCCCCTACCGATGCCGGTTTGTTACGCATTATCGTTATCCGGCTGCTCCTCGGGCGATGACGCACGGGGAAACACGGCCCGGCACCCCGGCGAGGCGGCCGCACCACGGCGGCGGCCTGCGGGACCGGCGGACCACCTTCAGGAATTGGGGACACATGCGTCTCTTGAGTCAGAGCGCCGTGGCGTTGGCGATGCTTGTCGCCGCGAGCACGGACCTCCTTGCGCAGCGACGGGTGACGGGTCGCGTGACGGAGGAGGGGGGAACCACGCCGCTCGCGGCGGCGAGCATCCAGGTGGTCGGCACCACGACCGGCACCTACACCGATGCCTCGGGCAACTTCGGGTTGCAGGTGCCCAGCGGCGCGGTGACGCTGCGGGTGCGCCGCATCGGGTACCAGATGCGCACGGTGCTCGTGCAGGCCGACCAGGGGACCGTCGCCGTGGAACTCAAGAAGGACGTGCTGCAGCTGGAGACCCAGGTGGTGACCGCCCAGAGCGGCTCCATCGAGAAGCGCCAGGCGGCCACCACGGTCGCGGCGGTCACGGGTGAGGACCTGAACCGCGTCCCGGCCATGACGGTGGATCAGGCGCTGCAGGGCAAGGTGACCGGCGCGCGCATCAACATGAACACCGGCGCCCCCGGTGGCGGCGGCCAGATCCAGATCCGCGGCACCACCTCGATCCTGGGCAACGGCGAGCCGCTCTTCGTGATCGACGGCGTGATCATGTCCAACGCCTCCATTGCCGGCGGGTCCAACACGCTCACGCGCGCGGGCGGGGCCGCCACGAACATCGCCAGCGTCCAGGACAACCGCACCAACCGCCTGGCCGACATCAATCCCAACGAAATCGAGGACATCCAGATCCTCAAGGATGCCGCCGCCGCCGCGCTGTACGGCTCGCGCGCGACCAACGGCGTCGTGATCATCACCACCAAGCGCGGGCGCAGCGGCCAGGCGCGCTGGAACCTCACCCAGCGCCTCGGCCAATCGTCGCTCCTGCGCGGCATCGGCACCCGCTGCTACGCCGACTCCAGCGCCGCCGTGACGGCCGCGGCCTCGGCCGCCAGCCAGGCGATCGCGATCGAGGCCTTCAACGCCGCCAAGGCGGCCAACGGCGGCACGATCCCCTGCAATGACCACGTCGGCCAGCTGTTCGGCCGCTCGGCGATGGCGTGGGAGACGGCCATCAACGTCTCCGGCGGCTCGGAGGCCACGCGCTACTTCGCCTCGGCCAGCCGCAAGGTCGACGGCGGCATCGCCGTCAACACCGGCGCGCTCCGCGACAACGCCCGCATCAACCTCGACCAGAACATCTCCAGCCGCCTCCAGGCGCGCATCGACCTCGGCTACACCCGGTCGATCGCCAACCGCGGCCTCTCCAACAACGGCAACGACCCGAACACCTCCCCGCTGTACGTGTTCGGC
>JBILKP010000293.1:0-3620 GCA_044376625.1 Gemmatimonas sp.
GCCACGGCCATGGTGTCGGCGGCCGGCGCGCTGCTGGCGGCCAGCCCGGCCACCCCCAGCGCCCGGAGGTAGGCCACGTTCACCAGCAGGTACGTGACCGCCACGATGAGCACCCCCCCCACCAGCGCCTTCGGCAGCGTGCGCGCCGCATCCCGCAGCTCCTCGGCCACGGCGTTGGTCTGCTGCCAGCCGCCGCAGGCAAAGAGCACCGGCACCAGCGCGCTCCCCAGCGCCACGGCCGTGGCCAGCGCGCCCTGCGGGACCACCAGCGGGGGGACCACTGTCGCCGGCGCCCCCGGGGTCACCAGGAACGCCGCCACCACCAGCGCCGCGATGGCGGCCAGCTTGAGCACGGTGAGCAGGTTCCCCACCGCCGCCCCCAGCCGCACGCCGGCCACGTTGAGCGCCGTCAGCCCCGTGATGAGTGCCGCCGCCACCGGGCGCGCCTGCGACGCGTCCCACCCCAGCAGCGCCACCAGGTACCCCGCCCCCGTCATGGCCACGGCGGCAATGGCCCCGGTGGCCATGATGAGGAACAGCGCCCACCCGTACAGGAACGCCGGGAGCGACCCCCAGGCGTCGCGCAGGTACACATAGCTCCCCCCGCTGCGCGGGCGCCGCGCCCCCAGTTCGGCGTAGGTGAAGCCGCCGATGATGGCCACCACCGCGCCCAGCCCCCACGCCGCCAGGGTGAGCCCGGGGGTCCCCACCCGCTGCGCCACCACCGCCGGCGAGAGAAAGATCCCCCCGCCAATGATCCCACCTACCACCAGCATGGTGCCGGAAAACACCCCCAGGCGCGGGGCGTAACCAACGGGGTCCGTGACGGAGGCGGGGGGCACATGGTCAAGCTGGCATGACTACATTCCCCTCGCTACCCGGGAATTCCCTCGTCCCCACGGCCATGACCCGCTTTTCACTCCGGCGCCGGGCCCTCCTGGCGCCTGCCGCCATCGCCGCCCTGGTCACCGGGGCGGCCGCCGCTCCCCTGGACGCCCAGCCCGCCCAGGGCGCTGCGCCCGCCCAGGCCGCCCCGCGCATCCCCCATGAGAAGTACACCCTCCCCAATGGGCTGGAGGTGATCCTGCACGTGGATCGCTCCGTCCCCATCGTGGCGGTGGAGACCTTCTTCAAGGTGGGATCGGGCGACGAGCAGCCGGGGCGCACCGGCTTCGCCCACCTGTTCGAGCACATCATGTTCATGGGCTCGCAGAACGTGCCCGTGGGGAAGTTCGATGAATGGCTGGAGGGAGCCGGCGCCAGCAACAACGGCTCCACCACCGAGGACCGCACCAACTACTACGAAACGGGGCCGTCCAACGCGCTCCCCCTCATGCTGTGGCTGGACGCCGACCGCATGGGGTGGCTGCTCCCCACCATGGATCAGGCCAAGCTGGACCTCCAGCGCGACGTGGTGAAGAACGAGCGGCGCCAGGGGGTGGACAACGCCCCCTACGGCCGCGCCGACGAGACGCTGCTCCCCCTGCTGTATCCCAAGGGGCACCCGTACTCCTGGTCGGTGATCGGCTCCATGGACGACCTGTCGGCGGCCTCGGTGGATGACGTCAAGGGATTCTTCCGCCGCTACTACGCCCCCAACAACGCCACCCTCACCATCGCCGGCGACTTCAACCCTGATTCCGCCAAGGCGTGGGTGCAGAGGTACTTCGGCAACATCCCCCGCAACCCGCAGGCGCCCGTGCGCCCGCTGGTGCCGCGGGTGGCGCTGGCACGCGACACCTTCGCGGTGCTGGAGGACCGCGTGCAGCTGCCGCGCACCTACAGCGCCTGGCACTCGGTGCGCGCCTTCCACCCCGACGCCGCGGCGCTGGAGGCGTTGGCGAAGATCGTGGCCGGTGGCCGGAGCTCGCGCCTGTACCAGGCGCTGGTGCTGGACGCCCCGCTGGCGGTGGACGTGGGGATGCGGCAGGAGGGGAACAAGCTGGACGGGCAGCTGCTGCTCACCGCCACCGCGCGCCCCGGGGTGCATCCCCGTGCGATCGATTCGGTGGTGACCCGCGTGATTGCCGACGTGGCCGCGCGCGGCGTGACCGTGCGGGAGCTGGAGCGGGTGAAGAACGGCGAGCGCGCCTCCGCCATCGACGGGCTGTCGTCGGTGCTGGGGAAGGCGATGCGGCTGAGCGCCTACAACTACTTCGCCGGCACCCCCGACTTCCTGGCGCAGGACCTGGCCCGGACCGAGGCGCTCACCCCCGCCGACGTGCAGCGTGCGGCCGCCCAGTACCTGGCCGGCAAGCCGCGCGTGGTGCTCACCGTTGTCCCCGAGGGGAAGACCGACCTGGCGCTCACCGCCGGAGGGTCCCGCTGATGCGTCCCACCCTGACGAGCCTCCGCCGCGCCGCCCTGGCGCTCCTGGCCTGCGCCCCCGCGCTGGGCGCGCAGGCCACGGCCAGCGCGGCCAGCCCCACCCCCCCCGCACTCGGGCCGGTGCGCCGGCTGGCGCTCCCGCAGATGGTCGAGCGCACCCTCCCCAACGGCCTGCGGCTGGTCATCGTGGAGCACCATGAGCTGCCGGTGCTGGATGCCGTGCTGGTGGTGCGCACCGGCCCCGAGGCCGACCCGGCCGCCAAGATGGGGCTGGCCACCCTCACCGCCAACCTGCTCGACGAAGGGGCCGGCGGGCGCGACGCCCTGGCCATCGCCGACCAGGCGGCGTTCCTGGCCATCGGGCTGCGCACCGGTGCCAACTTCGAGCAGGGCACCGTCACGCTGCACACCACCACCGCCACCCGCGACAGCGCGCTGGCGTTGATGGCCGACGTGGCGCTGCGCCCCACCTTTGCCCAGAAGGACTTCGACCGCCTCAAGCAGGAGCGGCTGGCCGCGCTGCTGCAGGAGCAGGACCGCGGCCCCGCGTTGGCCGACCGCGGCTTCACGGCGCTGGTGTTCGGGCTGGACCACCCCTTCGGCCGCAACGCCAATGGCAGCCGCGAGACGGTGGAAGCCATCACCCGCGATGACGTGGCCGCCTTCTGGCGCAGCTGGTACCGCCCCAACAACGCCACGCTGGTGCTGGTGGGGGACCTCACCGTGCCGCAGGCGGAGGCGCTGGCGCGCCGCCACTTCGGCGCCTGGGAGCGCGCGCCGCTGCCCACCATCGCCGCCTACCCGGTGCCACGGTCCCGGAGCGAGCCGCGCGCCACCACGGTCACCATCGTGGACCGCCCCAAGGCGGCGCAGTCGTCGTTCCGCATCGGCGGGCTGGGGGTCACCCGCAACACCCCCGACTACTACCCGCTGATGGTGATGAACACGATGCTGGGGGGCTCCTTCACCAGCCGTCTCAACACCACGCTGCGCGAGAAGAAGGGGTACACCTACGGGGCCAGCTCCACCTTCCTCATGCGCCGCACCGCCGGCTCCTTCGTGGCCTTCGCCGACGTGGCGTCGGCCAAGACCGACTCGGCGCTCATCGAGTTCCTGCGCGAGCTCAAGGGGATCCGCGAGGCCGCACCCGCCGAGGAGCTGGCCAAGGTGAAGCGGTATCTCCAGCTGGGGTACGCCGAAGGATTCGAGACGCCGGCCGCGATCGCGGCGCAGGTGGCGGCGCTGGTCCCCGCGGGGATTCCGCTGGCGTCGCTGGGCGCGTACCAGGCGCG
>JBILKP010000294.1:0-3618 GCA_044376625.1 Gemmatimonas sp.
GCCGAGCGCCTGGGGTGCACCGTGGTGCCGGCCAGCGGGGGGCAGACGGAGAAGCAGCTGCAGCTCATCGAGGACTTCCGCCCCGACATCATCATGGTGACGCCCAGCTACATGCAGGTGCTCATCGAGGGGTTCCGCCGGCAGGGGAAGGATCCGGCGGCGATGTCGGTGCGGGTGGGGATCTTCGGTGCCGAGCCGTGGACGGAGGCGATGCGCGCCGACATCGAGCGGGGCGCGGGGATCGATGCCGTGGACATCTACGGGCTGTCGGAGGTGATGGGCCCCGGGGTGGCCAGCGAGTGCGTGGAGACCAAGGACGGCCCGGTGATCTGGGAGGACCACTTCTACCCCGAGGTCATCGACCCGGTCACCGGGGCCGTGCTCCCCGACGGCAGCGAGGGGGAGCTGGTGTTCACCACGCTCACCAAGGAGGCGCTGCCGCTGGTGCGCTACCGCACGCGCGACCTCACGCGGTTGCTCCCCCCCACGGCGCGCAGCATGCGGCGGATGGGGAAGGTGGTGGGGCGCAGCGACGACATGCTCATCATCCGCGGGGTGAACCTCTTCCCCACGCAGGTGGAGGAACTGGTGCTGGGGCACGGGCTGCTGTCGGGGCACTACCAGCTGGTGGTGACGCGCGACGGGCTGCTGGACGAGGTGCTGGTGCGGTGCGAGCTGCTGCCGGCGCACGCCGGGGGCGACCGGGGGGCCATCGGGGGGGCGCTGCAGGCGGCCATCAAGGCCATGTGCGGGGTGAGCACGCGGGTGGAGGTGCTGGACCCGGAGGGGATCGAGCGGTCGCAGGGGAAGGCCAGGCGGGTGGTGGACCTCCGCTCCCGCTAGGGGGCGCCCCACCCCAGTGGGGCCGGGTACAGGGTGGCGGGCACTTCCAGGCGGGGGTGGCCATTCACCCCCGGCGCCGTGACGGCGCCCCCAACGGCCGGTCCCACTCCCCAACGCCCTTCGCTCCGTGTCCCAGCCTGTGTCCCATAGCATGGCCCATAGCCTGTCCCCTCGCCTGTCCCGCCTGGCCCTGGTCTCCCTCCTGGCCGCCGCCCCGCTGGCCGCGCAGGGGGGTGGGCCCCCCACCGGCCGCCCCCCCATGGGGGGCCCCCCCACGGGCGGCCCCCCGGCCGCCATGCTGCGCCCCGACTCGGCCACCCTCCAGGCGCAGGCCATCCGCGTCTTCCTGGACTGTCAGGGGCGCATCCGCGGCTGCGACCGCGACTTCATCGTCACCGAGGTGAACTTCGTGAACTGGATGCGCGACCGCTTCGACGCGGACGTGCAGATCCTGGTGTCGGGGCTCACCAACGGGGGCGGCGGGACGGAGAACACCATCACCTTCATCGGGCGCCGCGCCTTCGAGGGGATGGCCGACACGCTGGTGCTCAACACCCTCCCCAACGACCCCGAGGACCGCATCCGCCGCGAGTTCGCGCGGGTGTTCAAGCTGGGGCTCACGCGCTACGTGGCCCGCTCCCCCATCGCCTCGCGCGTGCAGGTGGCGTACGTGGCCCCCTTCGGGCAGCAGCGGCAGCAGCCGTCGGCGGCCAGCCTGAAGGACAAGTGGAACCTCTGGACGTACTCCACCAACACCAACGCCTTCATCCGGGCCGAGGAGCGGCAGCAGTCGGTGAACGGCTCGCTGTCGCTGTCGGCCAACCGCGCCACCGAGCAGTGGAAGATCAACGTCTCGCTGAGCGGCAACATCAACGCGCAGCGCTTCGAGATCAACGCCACCCCCACGCGCCCGGCGTACACGGTCACCAACGACCAGCGCACCTACAACGCCAACGCGCTCATCGTGCGGTCGCTGTCGCCGCACTGGTCGGCGGGGCTCAAGCTGGGGGCGGGGTACTCCGACTTCCTCAACCAGGACATGGCGCTGCGCGCGCAGCCGGCGATCGAGTACAACGTGTTCCCGTGGAGCGAGCAGACGCGGCGGCAGCTGACGTTCCTGTACAACGTGGGCCCCAACGTCTACGACTACCAGCGCACCACGGTGTACAACCAGGACCACGAGACGCGGTGGAGCCAGCAGGCCACGGCGTCGTACGTGGCGCGGCAGTCGTGGGGGTCCAGCAACGTGTCGCTGGACTGGCTCAACTACCTGCACGACTTCAACCGGCACGCCCTCACGCTGAGCGGCAACGTGGACCTGCGGCTGGGGCGCGGCTTCTCGCTGAACGTGGGCGGCTCGGCGGCGCGGGTGAACGACCAGATCTACCTGCCGCGCGCGGGGAACACCGAGGAGGAGATCCTGCTGCAGCGCCAGGCGCTGCAGACGGGGTTCCGCATCACCACCAACATCGGCATCCGCTACACGTTCGGCTCCATCTACAACACCATCGTGAACCAGCGCTTCAGCAGCCTGGGGGCCAGCGGCGGCCGGTTCGCGTTCTTCTTCTTCTGACGGGGGGCGGGGCGGGGGCGGGGCGCGGGCGCGCGCCGGCCTCCGCCCCGCGCCGCGCGGGGCGTCCGTCGCCCGTCACCCGCGCGGTTCGCACACCACCGGCACCCCCGGCGACGGCCGCAGCGTCACCGCCGGCTGCGCGCGCACCGACGCGGCGGGGACGGTCAGCCGGAAGCGCCACCGCTGCGCCAGCGTGGCCAGCAGCAGGATCCCCTCGGTCCACGCGAACTGCTCGCCGATGCACACGCGGGTGCCGGCGCCGAAGGGGAAGTACGCCCCCTTGAGCTGCGGCTCGCTGCGCGGCGCCAGCCACCGGTCGGGGTCGAAGCGCAGCGGCTCGGTCCACCACCGCGGATCGCGGTGCGTGACCCACGGGCTCACCACCACCTGCGCGCCCACGGGGATCTCGTGGCCCCCCAGCACAATGGGGGTGATCACCTCCCGCGAGGTGGCGTAGGCCGGCGGGCGCAACCGCATCGCCTCGCTGAACACGGCGCGCGTGTAGGGGAGCGAAGGCACGTCGACCATGGTGAGCGGGCGGTCGCCGGCCACCGCGCGCGCCTCCTCCGCCATCCGCTCGTCGGCCTCCGGGTGCTGCGCCAGGAACCACCACGCCCACGCCAGCGCGTTGGCGGTGGTCTCGTGGCCGGCCAGGATCAGCGTCATCACCTCGTCGCGCAGCTGCCGGTCGGTCATCCCCGAGCCGTCCCCCTCGGTGTCGCGCGCGCCCATGAGCATGGACAGCAGGTCCCCCTCGTCGCCCGCGCCGCGCCGGTGCTGCGCGATGACGTCGAAGATGGCCGCGTCCAGCACCGGGATGGCGCGGCGGGCGCGCCGCATGGCGGGCAGCGGCCAGTCGTACAGGCGGTCGCCGATGAGGAGGAGCCACACCGAGAACGAATCCAGCACCGCGGTGAGGGCGCGCCCCATGGCGGCGGCCTGCCCCTGCAGCTCCACGCCGAAGAGCGTGCGCCCCACGATGTCCAGCGTGAGGTGGTGCATGGCGCGCGCCATGTCAAAGCGCTCCCCCGCGCGCCAGGTCGCGGCCAGCGCCTGCGTGCACGCCACCATGACGTCGGCGTGGCGGGCGATCCGCTCGCGGTGGAACGCCGGCTGCGCCAGGCGCCGCTGCCGCAGGTGGAACTCCCCCTCGCTGGTGAGCAGCCCGTTCCCCAGGATGCGCCGCGTGCGCTGCAGCCCCA
>JBILKP010000084.1:0-11267 GCA_044376625.1 Gemmatimonas sp.
TGGAGGAATGCCTGATGCGGATCGGCTTGCTGTCGGACACCCATGATCGCGTCCCGGCGGTCCGGGCGCTGTTGGAGCAGATGGTGGCGGGCGGGGTGTCGCTGGTGATGCACGCGGGGGATCACTGCTCCCCCTTCTCCTTGCGCCCCTTCCAGGAGCTGTCGGTGCCGCTCCTCGGCGTGTTCGGGCGCAATGACGGGGACCGGGACGCGTTGCGCGCCGCCGCGGCGCTCGGCTTTGGCGCCACCGAGCTCTACGAGGCGCCGCACAGCTTCGACCTGGGGGGCAAGGCGGTGCTGCTGGTGCACGACCTGGCCGACGTCCAGCAGCGCTCGATCGACGGGCACCAGGTGGTGGTGCACGGCTTCACCCATGTTCCCGAGATGAAGGCGCGCGGCGACACGCTGATCGTGAACCCCGGGGAGGGGTGCGGCTGGCTGCACGGCGCGCCCACCGGGGCGATCCTCGACCTGGACACGCTGGGCGTGGAGTTCCTCAAGTTGACCGGACCGGAGTGGAAGAGCTGATGGGCAGTCGCATCCTGATCCTGGACTGCGGATCGCAGTTCACGCAGCTCATTGCGCGGCGCGTGCGCGAGGCGCGCGTGTATTCCGAGATCCACCCGGCCACCCGGTCGCTGCAGTGGATCCGGGAGTGGCGTCCCGACGGGATCATCCTGTCGGGGGGGCCCAGCTCGGTGCGCGATGAGGGCGCCCCCACGGTGCCCTCGGGCATCCTCGACATCTGCCCCGTGCTGGGGGTGTGCTACGGCATGCAGCTGATCGCACACCTGGAAGGCGGCGCGGTGGTGGCGGGCGGCCGCCGCGAGTACGGGCGCGCCGAGGTGGAGGTGGCCGAGGCCGAGGGGCTGTTTGCCGGCTTCGACGCCGGTGAGCGCACCACGGTGTGGATGAGCCACGGCGACCACGTGGAGGTCGTGCCCCCGGGATACGTGGCCACGGCGTGGAGCGGCAACCAGGTGGTGGCCGGCTTCCGGCACCAGTCGCGCCCCATCCACGCGATCCAGTTCCACGCCGAGGTGGCCCACTCGGTGCGCGGGGCGGAGATGATCGGGAACTTCCTCTTCTCGGTCTGCCGCTGCACCCCCGATTGGACGCCGGGGCACTTCATCGAGCAGGAGGTGGCCCGCATCCGCGAGCTGGTGGGGGACCGTCAGGTGATTTGCGGGCTCTCCGGCGGGGTGGACTCCAGCGTGGCCGCCGCCCTGGTGCACCGGGCCATCGGTGACCAGCTGACGTGCATCTTCGTGGACACCGGGCTGCTGCGGCTGCACGAGCGCGAGCAGGTGGAGCGCACGTTCCGGGCGCACCTGGGGATCAAGCTGGTCACCGTGCGCGCGGAGCAGCGGTTCCTGGAGGCGCTGGCTGGCGTCGGCGAGCCGGAGCTCAAGCGCAAGCGCATCGGGCACACGTTCATCGACGTGTTCGAGGACGCGTCGGCGGAGGCCGGGGCCAACGCCGAGTTCCTGGTCCAGGGCACGCTGTACCCCGATGTGATCGAGTCGGTGAGCGCCACCGGGGGCCCATCGGCGACCATCAAGACGCACCACAATGTGGGCGGGCTCAAGCCCGACATGCAGTTCCGCCTCATCGAGCCGTTGCGCGAGCTGTTCAAGGACGAGGTGCGCAACGTGGGGCGCGAGCTCGGGCTCCCCGAGGAGATGGTCGGGCGCCATCCGTTTCCGGGGCCGGGGCTCGCCATCCGCGTGCTGGGGGAGGTCACGCCGCAGGCGCTCGACATCCTCCGCAAGGCTGACGCGATCTACCTGGAGGAGATCCGCGCGGCCGGGCTGTACCCCGACATCTGGCAGGCCTTTGCCGTGTTCCTGCCCGTACGCTCGGTGGGAGTGATGGGGGATGGGCGCACATACGAGCACGTGATCGCGCTGCGCGCCGTCACCAGCACCGACGGGATGACCGCCGACTGGTACCCGTTCCCGCACGACGTGCTGGGGCGGATCTCCAACCGCATCATCAACGAGGTGGACGGGGTGAACCGCGTGGTGTACGACGTCAGCTCCAAGCCGCCCGCGACAATCGAGTGGGAGTGAGCGGGGCGGGGGGGCACCTCCGCGAGATGGCGCGGATTGCCGCCCCCGTGGTGCTGGTGAACATGGGGATGCAGGCCATGGGGATGGTGGACGCCCTCATGGTCGGGCGCCTGGGGGGGGCGGCCATCGCCGCCGTCGCACTCGGCAATTTCTACGTGTTCAACGCCAGCGTCTTCGGCATGGGGTTGCTGTTTGCGCTGGACCCGGTCGTCGCGCAGGGGGTGGGCGCGCGCGACGACGAGGCGGTGGCGCTGGGGGTGCAGCGCGGCGTGCTGCTGTCGCTCGGCATCGTGGTGGCCGTCACGCTCGCGCTGCTCCCGGGCGAATGGCTGTTGGGGGCGTTGCGCCAGCCGCCCGATGTGGCCGAGGAGACCGCGCGCTACGTGCGCCGGCGTGCCCTGGCCATGGTCCCATTCTTCGGGTTCCTCCTCATGCGGCAGGTGCTGCAGGCGATGGGGACGGTGCGTCCGGTGCTGCTGGCGGTACTGGCGGCCAACCTCGTGAATGTGGCCGTCAACTGGGCCCTCATCGAGGGGCGCTGGGGGGCCCCGGCCCTGGGGGTCGAGGGCGCCGGCTATGCCACTGCCCTGGCCACCTGGGCCATGGCGGGCGTACTGGCGTGGCTGGCCTGGCCTCGGCTGCGCGCCACCGTAATCCCGTGGCGACCGGCGAGTCGCGCCTGGGGGCCCATGCGTCACCTGCTGCGCATCGGCGCGCCCATCGCCGCCCAGTGGTTCTTCGAGTCGTTCGCCTTCGGCTTCACGGCGGTGCTCATGGGGTGGATGGGGACCGCGTCGCTGGCCGGCCATGAGATCGCCCTCAACCTCGCCGCCATGACGTACATGGTGCCGCTGGGGATCTCGGGGGCCGCTGCCGCCGTGGTGGGGCGGGCCATTGGCCGCGGCGAGCAGGAGGTGGCGCGGCGCGATGCCGCTGCCGCCATCGCCTGCGGGGTGGGGTTCATGACGCTGACGGCCGCCCTGTTCCTCACCGCCCCCGAATGGCTGGCCACGCGCTATACCACCGAGGGGGCCACCGTGGCGGTGGCGGCGGCGCTCATCCCCATCGCCGGCGTCTTTCAGGTCTTTGACGGCCTGCAGGGGGTCACCAGCGGCGTGCTGCGCGGAACCGGCGACACGCGGGTGCCGGCCCTCCTGCACCTGCTGGCATTCTGGGCGGTGGGGATGCCGCTGGGAGCGTGGCTGGGGTTCGCCACGCCGCTGCGCGAGCGGGGCCTCTGGATCGGGCTGGTGGCGGGGTTGGCGATGGCCGGCGCCCTGCAGGCGGTGCGCGTCTGGCACCGCTTTCGCGCGCCCATTGCCCGGGTGCGTCTGGACGGGTAGGGGGGGGGGGCGACAGGGCGGTGAGCGCCCTCGCGCCCGGCGCTACACCCGCTTTTCTTCCAGCAGCGCCATGAACGCCGCCGGGGACTCCAGGGCGAGCAACCGCCCCGGCACGTCCGCCTCCTTGCTGAACTGGGCGATCTTCCCCAGCACCGGGAGGTACTGGTTGGACACTTCCAGTGGCGGGGCGACGATCAGGAAGAAGAAGTGGACCGGCTTGTCGTCAATGGCCTTGAAGTCCACACCGTCGCGCTTGCGCCCGAACGCCACGCGCAGCCGGTTCACCACCAGCGACCGGCAATGCGGGATGGCGATGCCGCGACCGATCCCCGTGGACCCCAGGTTCTCGCGCCGCTTGAGCATCTTGAACAGCATCCCCTCCGCCTTCTCGTCGAGCCCCAGCAGCCCGATGAGCTCCTTCAGCACCTCGTCCTTGCTGGTGCCTTGCAGCTCCAGTTGGACGGCTTCCTCGGAAAAGAATTCGCGGAGTTCCATAACCGGATATCATAACCCGTGCCGGGACGGAGTCAAACGGGCGGTTGCCCGCCCGCTTCCCGTGGCCTAGGTTCAACTCCATGTCCCGCAAGCGCTTCCCGTTTGCCGTCCCGGTCGGCATTCCGTTGTATCTGGCCCCCATGGCCGGGGTGTCCGAGTCGCCCTTCCGGCGCCTGTGCCACGCGCACGGGGCCGATGTGGTGGTCACGGAATTCCTGTCCGCCGAGGGGATCCGCCGCGAGAACGAGGCGACGATCAGCAAGCTGCGGTTCACCGCGGCCGAGCGTCCCATCGGCGTGCAGATCTTCGGCGCCGAGCCGGCGGCGATGGCCGATGCCGCCGCCATGGTGACCGACCTGTTCGCCCCCGATTTCGTGGACATCAACTTCGGGTGTCCGGTCAAGAAGGTCGTGCGGCGCAATGGCGGGTCGGGGTGCCTCCGGGACCTGGGGCTGGTGCAGGAGATCATCCGGGCCGTTTCCCGTGCCACCTCGCTTCCGGTCACCTGCAAGATCCGCAGCGGCTGGAGCGAGGAGATGCGCGACCCCGTGGGGATCGCCCTGCGCTGCCAGGAGGCCGGCGCCCGCGTGCTGGCGCTGCATGCGCGCACCCGCACGCAGATGTACACGGGGCACGCCAACTGGGACGAGATCGCGGCGGTGGCCGAGGCGCTGGATATCCCGGTGCTGGGCAACGGGGACATCAAGACGCCGCAGGACGCGCTCCGGATGTACGAGCACACGCGCTGCGACGGCATCATGGTCGGTCGCGGATCGTTCGGCCAGCCGTGGATCTTCCGGCAGGCGCGGGCGCTGCTGGATGGCACCCCCATGCCGCCCACCCCCGGGGTGGCGGAGCGCTTCGAGGTCGCGCTGGCGCACGCACGGCTGGTGCAGGAGTACGAGGTGGACCCCATTGGCGCGGCCATCGAGTTCCGGAAGCACCTGGGGTGGTACGTGAAAGGCCTGCCCAACTCGGCGGAGCTCCGGCAGCGCCTGCATCAGGTCAAGGATTTCTCCGAGGTTGAGGGGATCTTCTCCGGCTACCTGGCGACCTGGAGTGCCGGTGCTCCGGCCTCGGCCGAGGGGCCCGATCCGCTCGCCCTGACCTGCGAGGTCGGATAGGGTCGGCGCAGGTTGGGGCGCGCGCGATGGCGTTGCGGGAACCCGCCTGCCGCGTGTAGTGTAGGAGGTGACGTATGAGGAGTCGAGGGCGCGGCGGGTGCATCCAGCCTCCGCTGTGCCGGCGGGACCCGTTCGGGGGTGACTGGCTTCGACGGGGGTGGTGCAGCTCTGGTAGCGTGCCCAGGTCCTCGAGCACCTGGTAAAACACTCGGGAAAATCACAATCGCCAACAACAACCTGGCGCTCGCCGCGTAACCTTCGGGTTACCCCGGCAGTGCTCACGGTGCAGCCCGCCCGGGGCGGCTCGTGAGTATCGAAAATCTGGGCTAGCGTGACGGAGTGCCTGTGACCGTTGCGCGAAGCAAAGCAGGCTTGTCCGGACGTGGGCTTCCCGTTGGCCAGCGGACGGAGACCTCAATCGGCGGGATACGCACGTAGAAGCCGGGGTGAATCTATTCTCGGACAGGGGTTCGATTCCCCTCACCTCCACTCAGCCGATGCCCTGCCGCCTCCCGCGGCGGGGCGTCGCTGCGTTCCGGGGGGCCCCCCCGCGCGTGCCGTCTGGCGATCCTCAGGCCGCCTGCCCAAGCGCTGCCCGCAACCGCGCGGCAAAGGCGTGGTAGTCCACGGTGATGGTGTGGCGCGGGGTGTCCAGCTGCGGATAGTCGGGGCTCGCCAGTTCGCGGGCGATCGCCGCCTCGAGGTCGGCTGGAGGCGCCCAGCGGCCGGCAAGGCGCTCCGCCAGCAACCTGGACTGCAGTTCGGCCGCCGGCCAGATGCACCCGAGCGGCTGGAACAGCCCGATGAACGACAGGGTGGGGTGGCGCGCCGGAAACATGCGCAGGTACAGCGGCACCGGACCCCGCGAAAAATCCACCACCTCGGGGCGGAAGAACGGGTGGGCAATCCAGTAGCCGGTGCAGGCGATGATGGTGTCGTAGTCCGCGTGCGTGCCGTCGGTGAAGTGGACGGTCTGCCCCTCGTACCGCGCGAGGTCGCGCCGGACCCCGATGTGGCCATGCCGCACGGCGTACATCAACTCCGAATTGACGGTGGGGTGCGTGGCGCCGAACGGATGGTCCGGTTCGGGCAGGCCATACCGGGCATTGGGCCCCTGCAGCACGCGCAGCAGCCGGGCGTTGAGCCAGCCGCGCACCGGGCGCGGCAGCCAGCGGGTGCGCTCCGCCACCACGTCGGCGGGGAGCCCGAAGATGAACTTCGGCACGATCCAGTAGCCGCGGCGCCACGACAGGTCGGTGACGGCGGACACCCGGGCGGTCTCCACCGCCACGTCGCACGCCGAGTTGCCCCCGCCGATCACCAGCACCCGCTGGCCGGCAAACGGCGCAGCGCGCTTGAAGTCGTGGGAATGCAGGATGCGCCCGGTGAAGTGGCCCGGATACTCCGGCATCCTCGGCTTCCAGTGGTGGCCGTTGGCCACGACCAGCGCGTCGAAGGTCCCCTCATGCTCCCGGCCATCCTCCTGCCACCGCAGGGACCACCGGTCACCCGGGAGCGGCTCCGCCGCGAGCACTTCCGTTCCGAAGCGGATGTGCGGCGTGACGCCGAAGTGGTCGGCGTACCCCTGGAAATAGGCGGCCAGCTGCGCGTGGGACGGGTAGTCCGGATACGACGCCGGCATGGGGTAGTCATGATACGACGACAGCGTCTTCGAACTGATGATGTGCGTCGTCTCGAAGACGCTGGAGTGCGTCGCCCCGGGGTCGTACAGCCAGTTGCCTCCCACGGCCCTGTTGCGATCGAAGCCGGTGACACTGGCAAACCCCGCCTCGCGCAGGCTCTTGATGGCCGTGATCCCCGAGGGACCAGCGCCGATGACGGCAATGCGCAGGGCGGGTGTCATGCGGAAAAGCTGCCAGCCGGTTCAGGCGCTGTCGAGGGCGGCCTGGGCGGCCGCCAGGCGGGCCACGGGGACCCGGAAGGGCGAACAGCTCACGTAATCCATGCCGATCCGGTGGCAGAACGCCACACTCCGCGGATCGCCACCGTGCTCCCCGCAGATGCCGGCCTTGAGCTCCGGCCGCTGGGCGCGCCCATCGCGGAGGGCCCACTGCACCAGCTTCCCCACCCCGCGCTGGTCCAGCACCTGGAAGGGATCCGCCTCCAGCAGGCCGCGTTCGAGATAGTGCGGGAGGAAGCGCCCGGCATCGTCTCGACTGAGCCCAAACGTGGTCTGTGTGAGGTCGTTGGTGCCGAAGGAGAAGAAGTCAGCCACACCGGCCAGCTCATCGGCCAGCAGGGCGGCCCGGGGCAGCTCGATCATCGTCCCCACCAGGTACGGGAGGCGTTCCCCCATGGTGCCCATCACCTGGTCGGCCACGCCGTCGATGAGCGCGCGCTGGTGGCGCAGCTCCGCCACGTCGGCCACCAGCGGCACCATGATCTCCGGGCGCACGTCCACGCCGCGGCGTGCGGCGCGGACCGCGGCCTCGAAGATCGCCCGCGCCTGCATTTCGGTCACCTCCGGATAGGTGATCCCCAGCCGGCAGCCGCGGTGCCCCAGCATCGGGTTGGTCTCGCGCAGGCCGGCCACCAGCCGTGCCAACTCGGGGCGGGACAACCCCAGGGATGCCGCCAGCAGCCCCGACTCCTCCCCCCCGTGGGGGAGGAACTCGTGCAGCGGCGGGTCCAGCAGGCGGATAGTGACGGGGTAGCCGTCCATCGCCTCGAAGATCCCTTCAAAGTCGGTCCGTTGCATGGGGAGCAGCCGGTCCAGGGCACGTCGGCGTCCGCCCAGGTCCCGCGCCACGATCATCTCCCGCATGGCGGTGATGCGGTCCCCCTCGAAGAACATGTGCTCGGTCCGGCACAGGCCGATGCCTTCGGCCCCCGCATTGCGGGCCAGGCGGGCGTCGCGCGGCGTGTCCGCGTTGGCGCGCACACGGAGTCGCCGCCGCGCGTCGGCCCAGCCCATCAGGCGGTCGAAGGCGCGCCAGTCGGGGGCCGCCTCGGGGGGGAGCGTGCCGGACAGGACCCGCAGCACTTCCGACGGCTGGGTGGGAAGGGCGCCCACGAACACGCGCCCCGTGCCGCCATCGAGGGTGATCCAGTCCCCCTCGGCCACCTCCACCTCCCCCACCCGCATGGCGCGGTGGTCGGGGAGCAGCTCCAGCGCCGCGCACCCGACGATGGCGCACTTCCCCATGCCGCGCGCGACCACCGCGGCATGGCTGGTCATGCCGCCACGGGCGGTGAGGACCGCGCGGGCGGCCACGATGCCGTGGAAGTCCTCGGGGGTGGTTTCCTCCCGCACCAGCACCACGGCTTCCCCCGCGGCGGCACGCTGGGCGGCGGCGTCGGGGTCGAACACCACCCGGCCGCTGGCAGCTCCGGGGCTGGCCGGGAGCCCGATCGCAACGGGATCGGTGCGCACCGTGCCGCTGATCACGGGGTGCAGCAGCTGGTCCAGCTGGTCCGGGGCGAGGCGGCGCACGGCCTCATCCTCGGTGATGGTCCCGGCGTCCACCAGGTCCAGCGCGATGCGCAGCGCCGCCACCATGGTGCGCTTGCCGCCACGCGTCTGCAGCAGGTACAGGCGCCCCTGCTCGATGGTGAACTCGATGTCCTGCATGTCGCGGAAGTGCGCCTCCAGGCGCGCCTGCACCGCCAGCAACGCGCGCCACGCGTCGGGGAACTGCTCGGCCATGGCCGCCAGCGGGAGCGGGGTGCGGATGCCGGCCACCACGTCCTCCCCCTGCGCATTCACGAGGAATTCCCCGTAGAGGGCGTGCTCCCCCGTCGAGGGGTTGCGGGTGAAGGCCACCCCGGTGCCGGAGTCGTCCCCCAGGTTGCCGAAGACCATGGCCACCACGCTCACCGCCGTCCCGAGGTCGTGCGGGATGCCGTGCACACGCCGGTAGTCCACCGCCTTGCGCAGTGTCCACGAGTGCCACACCGCCTCGATGGCCCCCCAGAGCTGGTCCCACGGGTCCATGGGGAACGCACGGCCCGTCACGGCGCGCACAAGCTGCTGGTATTCGCCCGCCAGCTGCTGCAGCGCCTCAGCCGGCAGGTCGCCATCCGCGTCTGCGGCGTGCAGGAGGCGCTTGGTGGCCAGCAGCTGCTCGAAGCGGGCGGCAGGGACCCCCAGGACGACGTCGCCGTACATCTGCAGGAAGCGCCGGTAGGCGTCCCAGGCAAACCGAGCGGATCCCGTGCGTCGGGCCAGCCCCTCGGTGGTGGCGTCATTGAGCCCCAGGTTGAGGATGGTCTCCATCATCCCGGGCATCGAAACGGCGGCGCCGGAGCGCACCGACACCAGCAGGGGATCGGTGGGATCGCCAAAGCGGTGCCCCGCGTCCTCCTCCAAGGCCGCCACCGCTTCGCGCACCTCCTCGCGGAGCGCCGCGTCAGCCGTCCCCGTGTCCAGAAAGCGCCGACACGCCGCGGTGGCGATGGTGAAGCCCGGGGGCACCGGAATCCCCAGCTGGGTCATCTCGGCCAGGTTGGCACCCTTGCCCCCCAAGGTCTCCTTCATCCCCCGGTGACCGTCTGCCTGGCCGCGGCCAAAGCGGAACACCATGCGGCCCATCACCCCTCCCCGCGCGTGGCACGAACGTTACGCCACGCCCTCCGGACGGCTGGCGGCACCGCCAGCACGCAGCAACTCCGGTTCTGCCGGCGTGGCCGTGGGATAGCGTCCCGAGAAGCAGGCGTGGCAGTAGCCGCCCGGACCCGTGGGGACCTGCGCCAGCATCCCGTCGATCGACAGGTACCCCAGCGAATCAACGCCAAGGTGGTCCACGAGTTCCGCGTGTGACATGCGTGCCGCCACCAGCTCCTCGCGGCGCGGGGTGTCGATGCCGTAATAGCAGGGGCTGATGATCGGGGCGCTGGAGACGCGCATGTGCACTTCCCGGGCCCCGGCGGCCCGCACCAGCGACACCAGCCCGCGCGTGGTGGTGCCACGCACGATGGAGTCGTCCACCATGACCACGCGCCGCCCCTCCAGCAGCTCGCGGACCGGGTTGTACTTCACCTTGACCTTGGCATCGCGCCCCGCCTGGGTGGGCTGGATGAAGGTGCGCCCCACGTAGTGGTTGCGGATGAGCGCCAGCTCGTACGGGAGCCCGGCCTCTTCGGCAAAGCCCAGCGCGGCGGCGTTGGAGGAATCCGGGACGGCAAAGACCAGGTCGGCGTCCGGGGCCGGACATTCGCGGGCCAGCTGCCGGCCCAGGGCGCGGCGCGACTGGCTGACCGAGCCGCCGAACACCACGCTGTCCGGCCGGGCGAAATAGACGTGCTCGAAGACACACCGCGTGGGCGCCGCCGCCGGCAGGGCCGGCATGCGCCGCAGTCCATCGGCGTCCACCGCCACGATTTCGCCGGGGTGCACTTCCCCCTCCAGCGTCGCGCCCACGATATCGAGGGCGCAGCTCTCCGAGGCGAACACCCATCCACTCCCCAGGCGCCCCACCACCAGCGGGCGCCAGCCGTGCGGGTCGCGCGCCACCAGGAGCGTGTCGTTGAGGACCACCAACAGCGAATATGCCCCCTCGACCCCGGCCAGCGCCGACGCCAGCCGGGCTTCGGGGGTGGGTGCCTGGGACCGGGCGATCCGGTGGACAATCACCTCGGAGTCCATGGTCGAGGCGAAGATGGCCCCTTCGTCCTCAAGGGCCCGGCGCAGCTCGACGGCGTTGGTCAGGTTGCCGTTGTGGGCCAGCGCAATGTGCCCGCCACGCACCCGGGCCAGCACCGGCTGCGCGTTCTCGATGGCCGAGCTGCCGGCGGTGCTGTACCGGGTGTGGCCGATGGCGATGGCCCCCGGGAGCGACGCCACGGCCGCCTCGTCGAACCCCTCGGAGACGAGCCCCATGGCGCGTGACAGGTGCGCCCGGTGCGCCTCGTCCACCGAGACGATCCCGGCCGATTCCTGGCCGCGGTGCTGCAGCGAGTACAAGCCCAGCTGGGTGAGCGCCGCCGCCTCGCGATGCCCGTAGACGCCGAAAATGCCGCACATGCGATGGAGTCCTTGCTCAGGGCGTCGGGGAGTCGGCCAGCACCGCGCCGGTGGCGCCGTCCATGGCCGCAGGAATGGCTTCGTGGAACGCGCGCGCCAGCCACTCCACCGGGGCCGCGAAGCTGTCGTCCTCGATGGTGAAGCGGGCGCCGTCCGAGGCGGCGGTGACGGCGCCGATGACCCGCGCCGGCACGCCGTGGCGCGCGGCAATGTCCAGCACCGCCTGCGGGGTGGGCGTGGAGAGCACGACC
>JBILKP010000008.1:0-31710 GCA_044376625.1 Gemmatimonas sp.
CGCCCCGACTCCCCCCCCGCATGAAGCAGCTCATCCTCCCCATCGTCATCGGCCTCCTGGCCGGGCTGGGCGGCGGCTCCGGCTACGCGTACATGAAGGCGTCCGCGAAGTTCGTCGCCGACTCCACCAAGTACGCCGAGAAGGCCGCGGCCGACTCCGCCGCCCGCGACTCCGTCGTGAAGGACTCGCTGGCGCGCCTCGCGCCGCCGGCGCCGCACGACGACGCCCTCGCCAACCCCCTCACGCCGGCCGATTCCATCCGCGCGCTGCTGGCTGCGCGCGACGCGCTGCAGGGCGCCGGGGCGCCGCACGTGACGCCGTCCACGGCCAAGCACGGCGACGCCACCAAGCCCCCGGCCGCCGGCGGACACGACGACCACGCCCCCGCCCCCGCGGGGAAGGGTGCCGCGCCCGCGCCCGCCGCCCCCAAGGCCGCGCCGACCACCCCCGAGACGGTGGTGGCGGTGCAAGGCGCGCGCGAGGAAGCGCTGCTGGACCCCATCCCCGAGCAGCGGCTGGCCAAGATCTTCGCGGCGATGCCCGCCAAGGAAGCGGCCAAGGTGCTCGACCAGATGTCCGACAAGGATGTCCGCGCCATCCTCGGCATGATGAACGACCGCCAGGCCGCCGCCATCCTCCCCCTGCTCCCCCCCGGTCGCGCCGCGGCCATCACCCGCGGCGCCCCCAAGGCCCCCGAGAAGACCCCATGAGCCAACTGCTGGCAATGCTGGGCGCGATGACGAGCCCGGCGACCCCCGCGTTCTCCCGCGATGCGGCCCGGCTGGGCGTGGCGGACCGTCCCGCGCGGACGGGCGCCGCAACCGGCACCCCGGATGCGACCGGCCGCGACGTCCCCCCCGAGTTCGCCGCCATGCTGACGATGCTGGCCGGCGGCCCGTCGATGCTGCGCACCGACCTGGTCCCCAAGCTCCCCGCCGACGAGGTGGCGCTGGTGGACCGCCTGATCGACGGGCAGCTGGGTGAGGGCCAGGCCACCGGAGTGGCAGCGCTTGCGGCGGCGCCCCTCGGCGCTGCCGCCGGGGCCGCCGAGGCACCCGGCCACGCCGGCGAGTCGATGGACTACGCGCTGCGCACGCTGCTGGGCGCGATGGCCTCCGCCGCCGCCCCCGGCCAGCCGATCCCCAACGATCCCTCCATGAGCGCGGAGGCCCGCCAGGCGTTCGCGGAGACCGGGTTGCTGGCCCCCGTGCTCCCGACGAATCGTCCCGACGAGCTGTTGGTGCGGCAGGACGGACCGCCCATGGGCTACCTGGTGGTCACCTTCCCGGGTGCCCAGGAGGTGGCCACCGACCTGCGCAACCTGTACCAGCGCCTGCAGGGGCTGCGCCCGGAAACGCTGGCCGTGCTGCAGCAGGCACTGGCGCCGCAGGGCACCCCGTCCGGCGCCGTGGAGCGCCTGGTCGAGGGGGCGGCGAAGGGGCTGCCGCTCAACGCCACGCTGGGCGCCCAGCAGGCCGCCGCCACGACGCGAGCCGTTGGCCAGCAGCTGATGGACGCGGTCCGGGCCTCGATGAAGCCGGTGCAGCCGACCCCCGAGCCGAACGAACAGACCGATGCGGCCGTCTCGCGGCACACGCTGACCGTGCAGGCGCGCGCCCTGCAGCTGGCCGGGCTGGACACGCCTGCGCGCCAGGGGCTGCAGGCGCTGCTCGCCGGCGCCGCGCAGCCCGGGCGCGACGCCGCGGCCCTCATGGGCGCGTCGGCCTTTGACGGGGTGCAGGCACGTCTCGCGGCACTGGAGCCCGCGGCACGCGAAGCGCTGGCCGCCCTGCTCGGCACCTCGGCCGCGTCTCCCATCCCCGCCCCGCAGCCGATGCCGATGCCGGTGGCCCCGACCCCCGTCGCCACCACCGTGACTCCCGCCGCTGCCGAGAACATCGGCACGCGGCTGGCGCACCTTGAGTCCCCGGCGCGGGCGGCGCTGACCACGCTGCTGGCCGCCACCCCGCTGGCCCCGCTGGCCGCGCTGGTGGACGGCGCGCGGGCGGCGCGCACCGAGGGTGATGCCGCGGCCAGCGAGGCGTCGGCCCCCGCGGCCGTCGAGTCGCCGCTGGCCACCATGGCCGCGCTGGAATCGCAGGTGGCGGCGCTCTCCCCCGCCGCCCGCGAGGCGCTGCAGCAGCTGCTGAACGCGCCGGCCACCGTCACCACGGTGGACGCGCCGCAGGACGCGCCGCGCCCGGTCCGCGACGGCACCGCCGCGATGTCCCTGCCCCAGGCCAGCACCCCCGCCTTGCCGGCGCCCGCCCGCATGGACAGCGCGCCGATGGGCGCCATGGAGCCGCGGTTGCTGGGCGCCATGGACGCCGGGGTGCGTGCCTCGCTGGACGCGCTGGCCGCCGCGCTGGAAGCGCTGGACGCCACGGTCACGTCCACCACCACGACTCCTGCGGCCTCCGCAGCCCCCACGGCGCGCCCGGTGCTGCGGGAAGCCCCGGTCGCCTCTGCGGCGCCCACCACCGCCGTGCGCGACCTGGACGGCGTCGCCCCCGCCCTGCAGGCCAAGGTGCAGCGCGTCATCGACCGCATGCGCCAGGAATACGGCCACGACGTCACCGTCGTGGAGGCCACCCGCTCGCAGGAGCGCCAGGACTACCTCTTCGCGCAGGGGCGCACCCGCCCGGGCCCGGTGGTCACCTGGACGCGCGACTCGGCGCACACGCACGGGAACGCCGTGGACGTCGTGGTCGACGGCAGCTGGGACAACCCGGCCGGCTTCGCGCGGCTCCAGCGGATTGCCCGCGAGGAAGGGCTGCGCACGCTGGGGATGCGCGACCCGGGGCACCTGGAGCTCGCCACGGAGAGCGTGGGCGCCCGCACGGTGACCGCCCCGGTGGCCAGCGCGCCAACCGCCACCGGAATGGCGCAGGTGGCGGGGGTGGCCGGTGTCGCCGGCACCGCTGCCACCGCCGGGGTGGCCCAGGTGGCCGCTCCCGGAGTTGGCACCCCGGGCATCGGGACCCCCACCGGGATGGCGGCCGACCGCGCGGCACTGCGGGCCGTCGCCGCCCGGACGGCCCCCCGCGCCACGGCGCAGGGGACGCCGCAGGGGACACCGCAGGGCGTGCCGCACGCACCGCAGGACACCGCCGCCACCACGGCGGACGTGGCCGCCTCCGTCGCCACGGCGACCGGCGCCACCACGCCCGCCACCCCCACCACGCCGCAGGCCGCGCCCCAGGGCGGGGCACCGGCGCCCCGTGCCGACCTCGGACAGGGAGGATCGAGCCGTGACCGCGGAAGCGACCGTCGCGACGATCGTCAACTGGCCGATGCGGAGGCACTCGCGGCGTCGGTGACCGCCGGGGGCTCGGCGACCGACGCCACCCCCCGCATCACCCCGCAGGACCCGTCGTTGGGGACGGTGGCCGCCCCGCGCGTGGTGGAGGCCGCCCCCCCGGCCCCGTCACGCGTGAGCGAACTCGCCCCCGGCGCGGCGCAAGCCACCCGGGTGGCGGAGCTGCAGGACCAGCGCGAGGCGGCCCCCGCCGCCCCGCTCTCCCGGATGACGCTGGCCGTGGAGGGGGCGCAGGGGGGTGAGGATCGCATCACCGTGGACCTGCGCGGCACCGCGGTGGACGCCCACATCGCCACCGACGCGATCAGTGCGGAGCGGCTGCGCCAGCGCTCCGTGGAACTGCAGGACGCCCTCGGACGGCACGGCCTGGACGCGGAGCTGCTGCGGGTCAGCAGCAACGCCCCGGGCGGCGATGCCGGCACCGGCGGGCGCGAGCCGCGCACCCGCGAGGAGGCGCGCCGCGAGCAGCAGGGCCCGCGCGACGAGCCGCGGGCGCGGGACCAGCAGGACGACAGCCGGCGCGGCCGGCGCAACCCCTACCAGGAGCGCGCGGGATGATCACCACCTTGCCGCGGATGAACACCACCGCGCCCACCATCGGGGCCCCCGCCACGCCGCCCGTCGGCAAGGCGGAACCCACCCCCGCCAAGCCGGTGGAGCCCCCCAAGAAGGGCGACGCCATGGGGCGCGACGAGTTCCTCAAGATGCTCGTCGCCCAGCTGCGCCATCAGGACCCGCTCAACCCGATGGACGGCCAGCAGATGGCCACGCAGCTCGCCCAGTTCACCACCGTTGAACAGCTCATCGCCATCAACGCCTCCACCACCGAGCAGAAGGCCACCCAGGAGGCGATGGTGAAGTCCATCGACGCGCTGGGGAAGGCCCAGGACGCGCAGAAGGCGGAGATGGCCCGCCTGCTCGAGGGGCAGACCGCCGCCGGCATGGTGGGCAAGATCGGCGTCTTCCCGGGCGATCAGCTGATCGTGGGGAAGGACGGCGAGGGGACCCTCATGTTCGATGCCAAGACCCTCTCCGGCGGCGGACGCGTGGTCGTCAAGGACGCCCTGGGCAAGGTCGTCTCCCGCGCCGACATCGCCAGCGTGGTCCCCGGCGAGCAGCAGATGGCGCTCGGGGACCTCACCTGGACCCCGCCGCTCAAGGCCGGCCAGTACCAGGTCACCGTTGAGGCGCTCCCCGCGGGGGGCAAGCCCCAGCTGCTCAACACCTACACCGTGGCCCGCATCACCGGCATGCGGTACGACAACGGCACCCCGGTCTTCATCGTCGGCGATGGCCTGCGCGTCCCGATGGCCAACCTGACCCAGCTCCGGAGCTGACGGCGGCTCGCACCCGCCCTCGCTCCGCCCCGTCCCGACCTTCGTTCCCGACCGTCGTTCCCGACCTTCGCTTCGCCACCGACCCCAACCCCGAGGAAAACCCCATGCTTCGTTCCCTCTCCGCCGGCGTCTCCGGGCTGCGCAACCACCAGGTGCGCATGGATGTTATCGGCAACAACATCTCAAACGTGAACACCGTGGCCTACAAGGCCTCCCGCGTGCAGTTCCGCGAAGGGTTCGCGCAGCTCCTGCAGGTCGCCAGCCGGCCGCCCGCCGACCAGGGCGGCATCAACCCCCAGCAGGTCGGCCTGGGGATGCAGATCGGCTCCATCGACCAGCTGTTCAACCAGGGCAACCTGGAGAACACCGGCCTCACCACCGACCTGGCCATCCAGGGCGACGCCTTCTTCGTCGTCCGCAAGTCCAACCAGAACTACTTCACCCGCGCCGGCAACTTCCAGCTGGACTCCAACGGCCAGCTCGTGTCGCTCGCCAACGGCTACATCGTGCAGGGGCGCATGTTCCAGGACGGGGTGCTCCAGGACAACATCCGCGACATCCAGCTCCCCTTCGGCCAGCGCGTCTCCGCCAAGCAGACCTCCATGGCCAAGCTCTCCGGCAACCTCAACGCCGCGGCGCCCAACTTCGTGGGGGACATCGACAACCCGGACGACCGCGCGCTGCTCTCCAACACCGCCTCGTGGACGGAGGCGCAGATCGGCGTCTTCGACTCGCAGGGCGGCAAGCACAACATCAAGATCCAGCTCTGGAAGACCGGCACCAACAGCTGGGACTGGCGCATCGACCCGCACTCCTCCGCCAGCGTGGAGCGCGTGACCACCTCGGCGGCCTCCCCGCCGGCCCCCTTCACCCTCCCCGTCGCCCCCGCGGGCTTCGAAATCGACCCCGCCAACGTGAAGGTGAAGAGCCTCTCGGGGGTGGAGTACGACTCGCCGGGCGACTTCACCGTGGTGGCCGGGCCGCCGCCGGCGGTGAACTTCACGGCGTCGATGCCCTCCAACGCCACGGTCAACGTCTCGTACTTCATGAGCCCCACCACGCCGGCCGCCGGCGAGAACAGCGGGACCTTCGAGTTCGACGACTCGGGGCTCCTGCTCCCGGGGGACGGTGCCACGGTGCGCTTCGCCGTGGCCGGCGCGGGGCCGCTGGAGGTCAACCTCGACCTCGACGGCGGCGTGAACGGGCTCACCCAGTTCGCCTCCACCGCCTCCTCCGCCTCCACCGCGGTGCTGCGCGACCAGGACGGCTATACCTCGGGCACGCTGCAGAACTTCTCCATCGACCGGTCGGGGATGATCACCGGCTTCTTCACCAACGGCACCACGTCGTCGCTCGCCCGCATCGTGCTGGCCGACTTCAACAACCCCTCCGGCCTCCTGCGCGTCGGCGACAACATGTTCCAGGAATCCGCCAACTCCGGCGGCGCGGTGCTCGGCATGGCCCTGGAAGGCTCCCAGTCCTCCATCGCCGCCGGCGCCCTGGAAATGTCCAACGTCGACCTGGCGCAGGAGTTCACGGGCATGATCGTCGCCCAGCGCGGCTTCCAGGCCAACGGCAAGGTGGTCTCCACCGCCGACGAAATGCTCCAGGAGATGATGCAGCTCAAGCGGTAACCGGGCGGGCGGGGTGACCGGCTCCGGGGACCTCCCCGGGGCCGGCCCCCGGTCACGCCGACTCGGCAAAAGCTGCCGCGTCCAGCGGGTTTTGCCGTCCCATTCCCGGGGGTGGAGCCGGGGGCGCCCTGGCCAACCGGGTGTAGCAAGAATCGTGCAACCCATTGTTTTGCATACAGTTACAATGCACCGCCGCCATCGGGCGGCCACCGTCGGGGCTGCTGGCACCGACCCTGCTTTCACCACGGGCATCGCGTTCACCCCCATCACGCCTGCCCATGTCTTCAGACACCACCGCCTCCGACGCCCCCGCCAAGCCCAAGATCCCGCTCGTCATCGGGATGGTGGCCGTGGGTCTCCTCCTGGGCGTGGGATCCGGGGCCCTCTTCGTGGGCCCCACCCTCGCCAAGAAGATGGGCAAGGTGGCCGTCCCGCCCCCCGCCCACGGGGACTCCACCGAGGAGCACGGGGAAGGCGGCGAGGAGGGGGAGCACGCCGAGGAGAAGCCCAAGGAGGGGAAGGAGGGGGAGGGAGCCGCCACCGCGGTCCACCTCATCGAGAACCTCGTCCTCAACCCGGCCGGCAGCGGCGGCAGCCGCTTCCTCCTCTTCTCCGTTGCCATCGAGCTCCCCAACGCCACCGTCGGGGACACCTTCAAGAGCCGCGATGCCGAGCTGCGCGACATCATCCTGACCGCCATCGGCACCAAGCCGGTGGAGAGCCTCACCGACATCGCCGCCCGCGAGGGGTTCAAGAAGGAGCTCGAGCAGGCCATCCGGGAGCGGTTCGGCAAGAAGTCGGTCCGGCGCCTCTACTTCCCGCAGTTCGTGGTGCAGTGAGCCGCCGATGACCCCCGAGTTCTCCGGGTTCGACCTCAAGACGGGCGGCAAGGGTGACCGGGAAGTCCAGGTCTACGACTTCCGCCGCCCGCACCGCGCCTCCAAGGAGAGCCTCCGCACCCTCGAGGCCATGTACGAGCGCCTCACCAAGGGGCTCGAGTCGTGGCTCGTGGCGCGCATCCGCGGCCAGGTGGAGGTGCGCCTCATCAGCGTGGAGCAGTTCTCCTTCGGGGAGTTCACGCTCTCGCAGCCGATGCCCTGCAGCGCCTTCATCTTCGACATCGCCGACACCGGGATGAAGGGGGTCATCGACATCGGCCCCGAGCTGTGCACCTACCTCGTCGACCGCCTCTTCGGCGGCACCGGGGCGGGGCGGCCGCTCTCGCGCGCGCTCACCCCCATCGAGCGGATGGCCGTGCGCTCGGTCGCCGACCGCATCGCCACGCTCCTCGAGGACATCTGGCGCGAGTACGTCAACCTCGACCTCAACATCACCAGCTTCGAGTCGTCCCCCGAGATGCTGCAGGTCATCAACCGGGAGGACCCGGTGCTGGTGGCCAACCTGGAGTTCAACACCAGCGCCGTGAGCAGCCTGGTGGTGATCTGCCTCCCCTTCTCGGTGCTGGACCGCTTCTTCACCGCCAGCAGCAAGCAGCGCCTGGCGCTGCACTCCACCAACGAGGTGGACCGCGAGGCCGCGCGCCAGCGCAGCGAGGCGGCGGTGCGCGTCACCAACGTGGAGGTCAGCGCCAGCCTCCCCACCTTCCGCATGTCGCTGGGGCAGCTGGCGCAGCTCACCGAGGGGATGGTGATCCCCACGACGATCAGCAAGGACGCCCCCATCCTCGTGCGCACCGGCGGCCAGGAGCGGTTCCTGGGCAAGGCCGGCCGCGCCAACGGCAAGGTGGCCGTGCGCATCCTTGAGGCCACCCACCCCGCCCCGCCCACTTCCACGCTCCCCTCCGCATGAACCCCGCCGAAATCGACGCGCTGGTCGCCAGCGCCAAGGCCGCGAAGGCGGCCGGCCAGCCGCTCTCCTCGCTGATGGACGAGTCCGCGATGCCGATGACGCCGCTGGCTTCGCAGTTCTCCGAGTTCGACACCAGCAGCCTGGGCAACGGCGAAGTCCCCATCAGCATGCTGCTGGACCTCACGCTGCCGGTGTCGATCGAGCTGGGGCGCACGACGATGACGGTGCAGGAGCTGCTGCGCCTGGGGCGCGGGTCGGTCATCCAGCTGGAGCGGCTGGCCGGCGAGCCGATCGACATCTTCGTGGGGAACCGGCGCTTCGCCGAGGGCGAGGTGGTGCTGCTGGGGGAAAACTTCGGTGTGCGCGTGCGGCGCGTGCTGGCCGCCTCCCCCGCCGCCGCCGCCGCCGAAGCGGCGGCCTGACGCGCCCCCTCCCGCTCGCGAGACCGCCGGCATGCTGATCGCCGCCATCGGGGTGGCCGCCGCCCTGGCCTTCGTGCTGGGGCTGGGCGCCCTCGCCCTGTGGGCGCTGCGCCGCTTTGGCGGCGGGGCGCTGGGGCGCCGCACGCGCCTCCCCGTGGAGGTGGTGCAGAAGGTGCCCCTGGGCCCCAAGACCCACCTGGCCGTGGTCCGTGTGGGGGAGAAGGTGATGGCCGTGTCCATGGGCGACGGCGGCGTGCGCCCGCTCTTCGAGCTGGCCCCCGAGGACCGCGACCGTGTCCTGGCCAGCAGCATGGTGCCGGTGCCGCTGGCCTCCAGCGACGCGGCCCAGGCGCAGATCGCCCAGGCGCAGATCGCCCAGGCGCAGATCGCCCAGGCCACGACCGCCCTGCGGCTGCCGGAGCCCAGCGCCCCGGCCGTCCGCCCCGCCGCGGCCGCGCTGGCGTCCGCCGTGTCCGCCGAAGCCGAGTCGTTCGAGGCCGCGCTGGAGCGGACGCTGGAGGCGGCGCGCGGGCACCTCATGGGCGCCACCGCGCGCCCCGTCCCGGCCCCCGCCTTCACCCCGGCGATCGAGGCCGAGGCGCCGCGTGCCCCCGCCGCGCGCCCCCTCCCCCGTCCGGCACGCCCCCGCCCGGCGCGCCCCCGCTTTGCCGCCGACGAACCGCGCGAGGTGCCAGGGTTTCTCACCGCCCCGCGGCGCCCGATGGACCCCGCCTACCTCGGCCTGCTGCTGCTGGCCCTGGCGCTCCCGGCCGTCCGGCCGGTGGCTGCCCAGCCCGCGGCGCCGCCGGCCCCGCAAGCCTCCGCACCGCCCACCGCACGCGCCACCACCCCGGCCACCGCCGCCACCCCCGCCGTCCCGGTCACCGCCCCCGGCGGCGTGCAGCCCGCCCCCGCCATTACCCCGCCGCGCGCGCCCACCCTGGCCATCCCCCCCGCGCCGCAGCGCCCCGCCGACCCGCGCGCCGCTGCAGGGCGCGCCCCGCGGCGCCCCGGCAACGGCGCCCAGGTCACCGCGCAGGGCGCCGCCACCACGCGCGCCACCTCCAGCTTCACCATCGACTCCGTCCCGCGCACCCCCGCCACCGTCAGCGCCGACGAGGCGCTCCTGCAGCTCATGCCCCAGGTGGACATGACCGTCGGCGGCGGCGCCCCGGGCACCGGGCTCCGCCTCAACGGCACCGTGGGCGTGGTGGTGATGATGGGGCTGCTCACCCTCCTCCCCACCCTGCTCCTGATGATGACCGGGTTCACCCGGATCCTCATCGTCCTGAACTTCCTCAAGCAGGCGCTGGGCACGCAGACCGCCCCCCCGGGCGCGCTGGTCGCCAGCCTCGCCCTGCTCCTCACCGGCTTCGTGATGGCCCCCACGCTCTCCGAGGTCAACCGCACCGCCCTCACCCCCTGGATGGACGGCACCATCTCCCAGGTGGAGATGATGCAGACCGGCGTCAAGCCGATGCGCGCCTTCATGCTGCGCCAGACGAAGGAGACCGACATGGCCACCTTCCTCCAGCTCAGCCGCATGCCCAAGCCCGCCAACGTCGACGAGGTCCCCCTCCACGTCGTGATGGCCGCCTTCGTCGCCAGCGAGCTGCGCACCGCCTTCCAGATCGGCTTCGCCATCTACCTGCCGTTCATCATCATCGACACCGTCGTCGCCTCGGTCCTCATGAGCATGGGCATGTTCATGCTCCCGCCGGCGATGATCTCCCTCCCCTTCAAGCTCCTCCTCTTCGTGCTCGTGGACGGGTGGAACCTCACCATCACGAGCCTGGTGCAGAGCTTCAAGTAGCCCCGCCCCCGCCCCGGCCGGGGCAAGGTCGTCCCCCGCCAAGGCGGCAATTCCTGCCGCCCACTCCGGGACCTCCACGCCGCGGCCACGCCCCGCCCATCGCGCAACCCGTTGCCCCGCAACCGGTTCCCCGCCACTCACCCGGCCGGGCCCGGTTGGCACGGCCCCTGCTTTTCCCTGTCGCATCGCCCCTCGTCCCTTCGCGCCCTCACGGACCCCGGATGTCCCACCAGCTCGTCATCGACCTTTCCCGCGACGCGATCATGACCGCGCTCATGCTGGCAGCCCCGCTGCTGCTGATCGCGCTCGGCGTGGGGCTGGTGATCTCCATCATCCAGTCGGTCACCCAGATCCAGGAACAGACCCTGGCGTTCGTCCCCAAGCTCGTGCTGGTGGGCGGCACCTTCATCGTCGGCCTCCCCTGGCTCCTGCAGATCCTCATCAAGTTCACCGTCACCCTCATCCGCGGGATCCCCGCGATGGTGGCGTAGCGTCCCCATGGACGGCTCCGGGCTCCCCGACCTCTTCGCCCCCGGCATGGCGACGGCGCTCATCCTCACCACGCTCCGCGTGGGGGGGCTCGTGCTCGTCGCGCCCATGTGGTCGGCGAAGACCATCCCCATGCGGCTGCGGTCGGTGTTCATGCTCCTGCTGGCGCTGCTGCTCCTCCCGGGCGCCGTGGCCAACGCCGAGCCGGCCTCCCTGGTCATCACCCCGGCCACCTTCCTGGGCGAGACCGCCATCGGCTTCGCCATCGGCCTGGCCGCCGCCTTCGTCATCGCCAGCGCCGAGTTTGCCGGCGAGCTGATGACCACCTCCGTCGGCCTCTCCGGCGCGGCCATCTTCGACCCCGTCAACAACCAGCAGGGCGCCATTCTCGGCTCCTTCATGCAGGTCCTCGCCCTCGTCCTCCTGGTGGGCGGCGGCGGGCACCTCGTCATGGTCCAGGCCGTCGCCAACTCCTTCGGCGTCGTTCCCCTCGGGGCCCCGCTCGCCCTCGGCGACGGCCTCCTCGCCATGACGCGCGCCGCCGCCGTCCTCTTCCGCAGCGGCATGCAGTTCGCCGCCCCCGTGGTCGCCGCGGTGCTGGTCGCCAACATCGCGCTGGCCGTCCTCGGCCGCGCCGCGCCGCAGCTCAACATCATGAACCTGGCCTTCCCGCTCCAGATCGGGATCGGCCTCCTCACCCTGGCCGGCGCCCTCGGCGTGATCGTCCACGCCCTCGCCGACTGGACCCCCGGCTTCACCGGGACCCTCGACTCCTTTGCCCGGGCGGTGCAGGCGGCCCCCGAGCCGGCGGGGAGGCGCTGACCCATGGCCGAATCCGATTCCGGCGAAAAGACCGAAGCCCCCTCAGAAAAACGCCTCGAGGACGCGCGCAGTGAAGGGCAGCTCCCCAAGAGCCCCGAGCTCACCACCGCCGCCTTCCTCCTGAGCGCCACCCTCGCCATCACCGTCGCGGGCCCGCCCCTCTGGCGCTTCCTCCTCGACACCATGGGTGCCACCCTCGGCACCGCCGGGGACGAGGGGAAGGGCGGCGCCAACGCCATCCCGTGGCTCCAGGAGCTCGCCTTCCGCACCCTCGTCGTGGTCGTCGCCATCGCCGCCGGCATGGCGGTGGTGGCCGTGGCCGTGCAGGCGCTGCAGACCGGCGGCCTCTTCACCACCAAGACCCTCGCCCCCAAGTGGGGGCGCCTCAACCCCGTCAGCAACCTCGGCCGCCTGCTCGGCAAGCAGGGGATCGTCGAGCTCGCCAAGGCCTTCGCCAAGCTGCTCATCGTGGGGTGGGCCGTCTACGCCACCCTCGCGGGCGCCTGGCCCGACGTCGAGGCGCTCGCCCTCGAGCCCTCCCCCACCGCGATGCTCGACATCGTGGGCGGCTACAGCGTGCGCCTCCTCCGCAACGCCGGCATGATGTTCCTCGTCCTCGCCGGCGCCGACTACGCCTTCCAGCGCTGGAAGACGCTGGAAGACCTCAAGATGACCAAGCAGGAGGTCAAGGAGGAGTACAAGGCGCAGGAAGGGAACGCCGAGGTCAAGAGCCGCCGCCGCCAGATCGCCCGCGACCGCGTCCGGCAGCAGATGTTCAAGGACGTCCCCAAGGCCGACGTCGTCATCGTCAACCCGGTGCACATCGCGGTCGCCATCAAGTACGACCCCGAAGTCGCCCCCGCCCCCTACGTCATCGCCCTCGGCCGCCGCAAGGTCGCCGAGCGCATCAAGGACATCGCCTTCGACCACGGCATCCCCGTGATCGAGAACATCCCCCTGGCCCGCGCCCTCGTGGCCGCCGCCAAGGTGGGCACCCTCATCCCCGTCGAGCTCTACCTCGCGGTCGCCGAGGTGCTCGCCTTCGTCATGCGCCAGCGCGAGCGCTTCGGCACCCGCTGGCGCGGCACGGTGACCGCATGACCAGCGCCGCCCTCCCCGTCCCCGCCGGCGCCGCCGCCGGCGGCGCCAAGGCCGCCGAGCTCGGGCTCGCCGTCAGCGTCATCCTCGTCCTGGCGCTCATCGTCGTCCCGCTCCCCCCGATCCTCCTCGACCTCGCCCTCGCCGCCAGCATCGGCCTCTCGCTGGTCGTGCTGCTGGTCGCGATGCACACCACCAACCCCCTCGAGTTCAGCAGCTTCCCCGCGCTGCTCCTCCTCCTCACGCTCTTCCGCATCGGCCTCAACGTCTCCTCCACCCGGCTCATCCTCACCGAGGCCCACGCCGGGCAGGTCATCGAGGCCTTCGGCCAGTTCGTCATCGGCGGCAACTACGCCGTCGGCATCGTCATCTTCCTGCTGCTCATCGGCATCAACTTCATCGTCATCACGAAGGGCGCCGGGCGCATCGCCGAGGTCGCGGCGCGCTTCACCCTCGACGCGATGCCCGGCAAGCAGATGGCCATCGACGCCGACCTCTCGGCGGGGCTCATCGACGAGAAGGAGGCCCGCACGCGCCGCAGCGAGATCGCGCGCACCGCCGACTTCTACGGCGCCATGGACGGCGCCTCCAAGTACGTCAAGGGCGACGCCATCCTCGGCATCCTCGTCGTCGTCGTCAACATCCTCGGCGGCATCTTCATCGGCGTCGTGCAGCGCGGCATGCCCATCGCCAAGGCCGCCAGCACCTACACCATCCTCACCGTCGGCGACGGCCTCGTCTCGCAGGTCCCCGCCCTCATCATCAGCACCGCGGCCGGCCTCATGGTCACCGCCGCCACCGGCACCGACCGGATGGGCGTGGTCCTCTCCAGCCAGCTGGGCGCCCACCCGCGCGCCATGTGGGTGGTCGCCGGCGTGCTCGGCTCCTTCGCGCTCGTCCCGGGGCTCCCCGCCTTCCCCTTCGTCGCGCTGGCCAGCGCCGCCGCGTTCGTGGCCCGCGTGGCCACCAAGGCCGCCGAGCAGCGCCAGGTCGCCGCCCTCGTCACCACCCCCGGCGAGGAGGTCGAGGCGCCCCCCCCGGCCGATCCCATGCGCGACCTCCTCCAGGTCGACGCCATCGAGCTCGAGGTCGGCTACGCCCTCATCCCCCTGGTCGACGAGTCGCAGGGGGGCGACCTCCTCGAGCGCATCTCCCTGCTGCGCAAGCAGGCCGCCCTCGAGCTCGGGATCCTCATCCCGGCCATCCGCATCCGCGACGACATCCGCCTCCCCGCCAACGAGTACGTCATCAAGCTCCGCGGCTCCGAGGTCGCCCGCGCCGAGGTGCTCCCGCGCTTCCTCATGGCGCTCAACACCGGCGGCGTGGTGGCCGAGATCGACGGCGTCGAGTCGGTCGACCCCTCCTTCGGCATGCCCGCCCGGTGGGTCGCCGCCGCACGCCGCACCGAGGCCGAGGCGCTCGGCTACGTCGTCGTCGAGCCCACCACCGTCATCGCCACCCACCTCCTCGAGACCCTCAAGGCCTCCGCCGCCGACCTCCTCGGCCGCCAGGAGGTCCAGGAGATGGTCGAGACCCTCAAGAAGTCGCACCCCGCCCTCGTCGAGGACATCATCCCCGGCAAGGTCTCCCTCAGCACGCTCCACCGCGTCCTCCAGCGCCTCCTGCGCGAGCGCGTCCCCATCCGCGACCTCGTCACCATCCTCGAGGCGCTGGGCGACGGCGCCGAGCAGAGCAAGGACCCCGAGGCGCTCACCGAGGGCGTGCGGCGCTCCCTCACCAACGTCATCGCCCGCCTCTACGCCGACCAGACCGGCGTCGTCCGCGGCATCACCATCGGCGCGCGCCTCGAGTCCGCCCTCGTGGGGCTCTTCTCCCCGCGCGCCATGGCCGGCGCCGCCGCCCCGCTCCTCACGCCGGACTCCCTCGCGGCGCTCCTGCGCGACCTCAACCAGCTGGCCACCATGTACGCCGCCGAGGGGCGCCCCCTCCCGCTCATCACGCCCCCCTCGCTCCGCGTCGGCGTCCGCCGCCTCATCGAACCCGTCCTCCCCAGCCTCCCCATCATCTCGCTGGCGGAGCTGCCGGCCGCGATCACCCTGAGCAGCGTCGCCACCTGGGAGATGTCCACCCATGCGCATTGAGCACTTCTCCGGCCCGGACCTCCCGCGCGTGGCGGAGCGCGCCCGGCGCACGCTGGGCGAGGACGTCCTCATCCTCCACACCCGCACCAACCGCGGCGGCGGCCTCACGGCCGTCGAGGTCCTCGCCGCGCCCCCCGACGTCGTCGCCCGCATCCGCGCCCGCCTCGAGTCGCCCCCGCTGCCGGTGGTCCTCCGCCGCCCCGACGACCGCCCCTTCGTGATCGCCCTCGTGGGCCCCACGGGCGCGGGCAAGACCACCACCGCCGCCAAGCTCGCCGTGCGCCCGGGACTCTTCCAGGGCGCCCGCACCGGCCTGCTCACCCTCGACACCTACCGCGTGGGCGGCGTCGAGCAGCTGGCCACCTACGCCGAGCTCGCCGGCATCCCCTTCGAGGTCGTCTATGATGCCCGCGAGGTCGACGCCGCCATGGCGCGCCTCGCCGACCAGTGCGACCTCGTCATCGTCGACACCCCGGGGCGCAGCCCCGCCTCCGCCGCCCTCACCGAGCGGTGGCGCACCCTGCTGGATGCCGTGGGCCCCGACGAGGTGCACCTCGTCCTCCCGGCCATGCTCCGCCACGACCTGGCGCAGCACCACGTCCTCACCTACCAGCCCACCTTCGTCCACCGCGGCGCCACCCACCTCCTCCTCACCAAGGTGGACGAGGTGCCGCAGGCGTCGGGGGTGACCGACCTGGCCATCGCCGTCGATCTCCCCACCCGGTGGGTGACCGACGGCCAGGAAGTCCCCGCCGACCTCAAGCCCGCCGTCCCGCGCCTCATGGGCGTGCTCGGGATCCCCGTTGACGCCGAGCCCGGCTGGGTGCGCGTGTGACCGGCCTCGCCCTCCTCACCCCGCGCCCCACCCAGGCCGACGCCCTGGGGATCCGCCCGCGCCCCGTCGCCGGGCGCGGGCCGCGCGGCACCCCCACGCTCCTCTGCGCCAGCGGACGCGGCGGCAGCGGCACCTCCCTCGTGAGCGCCCTGCTGGCGGTGGCCGCTGCCGGGGAGGGGCATCGCGTCGTCCTCGTGGACGCCGACGACTTCCTCGGGCCGCTGGCGCTGCTCCTGGGCGTCACCCCGCGCGCGTCCTGGCTGGACCTCCGCGCCGGCCGCCTGCAGGGCGCCGACGTGGCCACCCCGGTCAGCACCACCCTCACCCTCGTGGCCGGGGGGCCGCCGCTGGCCACCCCCGCCGGCACCGCGCTCACCGCCGCCGAGCGGCGCGCCTGCCTGCAGCGGGTGGGGGAGCTCACCGCCGACGCCGACCTCGTCGTCATCGACGCCGGCGCCCGCCTCGACCCCCTCCTCGCCGCCGTCGGCCCGCACGCCGACGAGCGCGTGGTGGCCGTCAGCGGCGCCAGCGATCCCATCGGCCTGGCCGCCACCTACGCGCTGTGCAAGGCCGTGCGCCAGCGCCACGCCACCCTCCCCATCGAGCTCCTGGTCAACCGGGAGACGGGGAGCGATGCCCGCCGCCACTTCGACCACGTCGAGGCCGGCACCCGCCAGTTCCTTGGCACCCCGCTGCACTGGGGCGGCGCCATCCCCGCCGACCCCACGCTCGACGCCGCGCTGCGCGCGGGGATCCCCTTCCCCGAAGCCGCCGCCGGCTCCCCGGCCGCCCTCGCGGCGCACGCCCTCGTGCGCCGTGCCCTGGCCGGGACCCTGTCCACCCGCTCCGGTAGCTGATCGTGCCCCTCGCCCCCTCCTCCGGATCCCCCGGTACGCCCCCGCTCTGGGATGCGTACCGTGCCGGGGATGACGCCGCCCGGGATCGCCTCCTCACCGAGCACCTCGGGCTCGTCCATCACGTGGCCCGCCAGATCGCGCGCACCCTGGCCGCCCGCGCCGACTTCGACGAACTCGTCAGCGCCGGCACCATCGGGCTCATGACCGCGCTGGAAGGCTTCGACCCCACCCGGGGACTGGCCTTCTCCACCTTTGCCGCCCCCCGCATCCGCGGCGCCATCCTGGACGAGCTGCGCAAGCAGGACCACGTCCCCCGCTCGGTGCGCCGCAAGACGCGCGAGATCAACGCCGCCCGCGAGGCCTTCACCCGCGAGCACAAGCGGCAGCCCTCCCTCAAGGAGCTGGCCGCCGCCATGAACGTCGACCTCGCCACCCTCTGGCGCTGGCAGTCCGACGTGGAGGGCGCCAACCAGATCCCCCTGGAGCGCACCCCGGGGGAGCGCGAGCACGGCGCCCCCGCCCCCGCCGAAACGCTCCCGGGGAGCGATGGCCAGGAGGTGGACGTCGCCCTCAACCACGAGCAGGAGGTCCTGCACCTCCGCGACGCCATCCTGCGCCTCAAGGAGCAGGAGCGGGTGGTCCTGTCGCTCTACTACTTCGAGGAGCTCAAGCTCCACGAGATCGCGAAGGTCCTCGAGCTGACCGAATCGCGCGTGTCGCAGATCCGCACCAAGGCGCTCGGCAAGCTGCGCCTCGACCTCAAGCCCCTCCGGGAGCGCCCCGCATGAAGACCCTCCTCGCCCGCTGGCCGCGCACCATCGCGGCCCTCCGCCTCCTCGCCCTCGGGTCCCTGGCCCTGGGGCTCGGCATCCTCCTGGGCACCCTAGCCGTGGCGCTGGACGTCCCGCAGCCCTTCCTGGTGGCCGCCGGCGGCGCCGCCACCCTGCTGTTGGCGCTCATCACCATGCTCCAGCCGCAGCTGGTCGCCACCGACGCGGCCGAGGCCAACGCCGAGCGCCGGCAGCGGCGCGCCCAGCGCAGCAGCCCCCCCACGGTCACCCTCCGCCGCGGCACCGCCGGCAAGACGGTCAGCCGGACCCCGCGCGCGGTGGAAACGCTGGCCGCCGCCGGCGCCGCCCCCACGGACATCGCCTGGCAGACGGGGCTTCCGGTGGACGCCGTCTCCATGGTCCTCACCATCGCCCGCGGGCGGCAACTCCAACCGCCTGTCACCCCCTGACGGCACGAATTGCCGAGGGCGCCGGGGGGCATCCACCCGCCAGGTGGACCCCGAGGCTCCCTGTCAAGATGTTGCAGGACAATACGTTACGCTAAATTTCCCAGATGTCGCCATGGTCGGGCCCGTGTGGCCCGACCATTGCTTTTGCACCAAGGGAGTGCGTGGCCCCCTGCGGGTCTCCCATCCCCTTGCCCATGACCATCCCCCTCCGTCCCTCCGGCCTCACCAGTACCGCCTCCGCGCTCCAGATGCTGGAACGCAAGCAGGCCGTGCTGGCCAACAACCTGGCCAACGCCTCCACCCGCGGCTTCAAGGCGGAGCACCCCTTTGCCCGCCTGCTGGACAACGCCCGCGCGGTCACCGAGACCACGCTGGACACCACCGCGGGGACGATCACCAACACCGGCAACCCGCTGGATCTGGCGATCGAGGGGGAGGGCTTCTTCGTCACCCAGACCCCCGGCGGCGAACGGTTCGTGCGCACCGGCAGCTTCCAGCTGGACGCCGAGCGGCGCCTGGTGGACGGCCGCGGCAACCCCGTGCTGGGGGAGCAGGGGCCCGTCGTCCTCCGCCCGGGGGTGGTGACCATCGACGCCGACGGCATGGTCCAGCTCAACGGGCGCCCGGTGCAGCGGCTGCGGCTGGAGCGCGTGGACGACGCCGCCGAGCTGCAGCATGAGGGGGGCACCCAGTTCGTCCCCGACGACACCCGCCGCCTGGTCCCCGCCGCCGAGCGCCGCGTGCGGCAGGGCGCGCTGGAGGAGTCCAACGTCAACCCCATGCTGGCCATGACCGACATGCTCGACCTGCTCGGGCAGTTCCAGGCCGCGCAGAAAGTGCTCACCGCCATCGACGAGGCGCGCGGCATTGCCGTGACCGACCTCGCCAAGCCCGTCTGAGGAGCCGCCCCCCATGGATCCCGCACTCCGCGCCGCTGCCAGCGGCATGATGGCCCAGCAGACGCGCACCGAGATCATCGCGCACAACCTGGCCAACGTGAACACCCCCGGCTTCAAGAAGAGCCGGGCGCACTTCGAGGACCTCCTCTACCAGACGGTGCAGGGGCAGCAGGTCATGGGGCAGACCGACACCCAGACCGCCCCCGCCATCCAGATCGGGCGCGGCACCCGCCTGGCCGCGGTGCAGCGCCTGCACGAGCAGGGGCCCATCGAGCAGACCGGGCGCAACCTCGACGTCGCCATCGAGGGGGACGGCTTCTTCCAGATCCAGCTCCCCAACGGCGAGATCGGCTACTCGCGCGACGGCAGCCTGCAGATCTCCGACCAGGGGGTGCTGGTGACCAACGCCGGCTACGCCGTGCAGCCCCCCATTCGCGTCCCCGCCGACGCCTCCGAGCTCACCATCTCGCAGACCGGCGTGGTGAGCGTGCGCCGCGGCCGCGACGTGAACCCCACCGAGCTGGGGCGCCTGGAGCTGGCCCGCTTTGCCAATCCCAGCGGGCTGCTCACCCTGGGGCAGAACCTCCTGGCCCCCACCGCCGCCTCCGGGCAGCCGGTGCTGGGCTTCCCCAACGACGAGGGGATGGGGCGCCTGCAGCAGGGGAGCCTGGAGGGGAGCAACGTGGAGATCGTGCAGGAGATGGTGGAGATGATCGCCGCGATGCGCGCCTACGAGCTGAGCTCCAAGGCGATCAAGACCTCCGACGAGATGGGCCAGATCGCCAACAACGTGGTCCGGTGATCGCGATGTCCCGCCGTGGATGGCCGTCGCGGGTGGCCGGCGGCGCGGCCGGCCTCACCCTGCTCCTCGCCCCCGCGGGCGCCGTGGCGCAGGGGGCGGCGGCCGACGCCGCGCTGCCGTACGGCAAGCATCGCGTCACGCTGGCCGTGGCCACCCGCGCCCTGGCGCGCGGCGACACGCTGGCCGCCGCCGACGTCGCCCTGCGCGACACGGTCATCAGCTGGGCGTGGAACGGCGTGCCCCCCGACACGGTCCGCCCCGCCCCGGGGTGGGTGGTGCAGCGCCCCATCACCGCGGGGGAGCGGCTGCGCCCCCCGGGGGTGATTCCGCCCCCCGTCGTGCGCGCCGGCACCACGGTCACCGTGGAGTACCGGGATGGCCCGGTGCGCCTGCGCCTGGCCGGCATCGCCACCAACTCCGCCCCGCTGGGCGCCCCCGTGGGCGTCCGCCTCGATCCCACCCGCCGGCTCGACGGCATCGCCGTCGCGCCCAACCTGGTGCGCCTCAAGTGACCGCTCGCCTTCCTCGTCGCACCGCCGCCCCGCTGGCGGCGCTCCTGGCCCTCCCGGCCCTGCTGGGCGCCCAGCCGGCCCCCGCCACACCCCCTGCCACGCCCGCCGCCACGCCCGCCACGGCGGCCACCGCGGCGGCCGCCGCGCCGGGGGCTCCGCAGGCCGCCCCGGCCCCGCGCCGCGCCTCCTGGACCAGCGACCGCCGCGAGTTCGTCGTGGGGGACATCATCACGATCCTCATCGACGACTACACCATCTCCACCGCGGTCAAGGAAAACCTCAACACCGACAATCGCACCCGCGGGCTCTCGGCCTCCGCCACCCTCCCGGGGCAGTCGCAGCGCGCCGGCATCGACAGCCGCAACAGCGCCGACCAGATGCAGCGCGGGCAGGCCCGCCGCGAAAACCGCTTCCAGAACGAGATGAGCGTGCGCGTGGTCGCCGTGGGCCCCGGCGGGCTCCTCCAGGTGAAGGGGGAGAAGGTCATCACCGTGGACAAGGCCGCGCAGGACGTCGCCTTTGCCGGCTGGATCCGCGCGCAGGACGTGGGCACCGGCAACACCATCGAGTCCAGCCGCGTGGCCGACGCGCAGCTCTCCTACAGCTCCCCGGGCGGGCTCGGCAAGCCCAAGCAGGGGCTCGTCACCAAGCTGCTCGGAGCACTCTGGCCGTGATCCGTCCCCTCCTGCTCGCGCTGGCGCTGCTGGCCGCCGCGCTGCGCCCCGCCCCGCTCGCCGCCCAGGGCGAGGTCAAGATCCGCGACCTCACCTCCCCCGAGGGCGCGCTCCCGGTGCGCCTCGTGGGCTACGGCCTCGCCGTCGGGCTCGACGGCACCGGCGACCGCGCCATCGGCGGCCAGACCGCCGGGCAGACGGTGCAGTCGGTGGTGAACATCCTCCGCCGCTTCAACATCGAGGTCCCCGCCGACTTGCTCCGCATGCGCAACGTCGCCGCGGTGCTGGTCACCGCGGAGGTCTCCCCCTTCCTCCGCGCCGGCGGACGCTTCGAGGTGCAGGTGTCGTCCATGGGCGATGCCCGGTCACTGCGCGGCGGCGTGCTGTACATGACGCCGCTGGTGGCCGACCCCACGGGGCCGCCGCTGGCCTCGGCGCAGGGCTCGCTCCTCGTCTCCGACGGCGGGGCGACCACCCGCTACACCCCCACGCACGAGACCTCCGCCCGCATCCCCACCGGCGGCGTGCTGGAGGCCGACCTGCCGCGCCCGGCGCTGGCCGCCAGCTCGCGCCTGCTGCTGCGCGAGCCCGACCTGGGCACCGCCACCCGCATCGCCGCCGCCATCACCGCCCGCTTCGGCGCCAAGGCCGCCGAGGTGGAGGACGAAGGGAGCGTGCTCCTCGCGCTCCCCGACTCCCTCCCCCGCGCCACGGCGCTGGCCCGCATCCGCGAGCTGGCCGTCACCCCGGAGCTGCGCGCCCGCCTGGTCATTGACGGCAAGGACGGCACCATCGTCGCCGGCGGCGACATGACGGTGGGCGCCGCCACGGTCAGCCACGGCGCCATCACCCTCGCCATCGGCGCCAACGCCGACGCCGACACCAGCGCCATCCCGGGGAGCGTCCGCCTCCCCGCCGGCATCCCGGTGCAGCGCGTCGCCTCGGCGCTCCATGCCGTGCGCACCCCCCCCAACGAGATCGCCGCCATCTTCGCCGCGCTGCGCGAGGTGGGGGCGGTCACCGCGGAGATCGTCGTCCGGTGATCCCCCCCGTCACCGCCGCCCCATCGGCGGCCACCTCGGCCGCCGCCCGCGCCGACACCCCGGGCGATCGCAAGCTGCGCGACGCGGCCCGGCAGCTGGAAGGCGTCTTCGTGCAGGAGCTGTTCAAGGCCATGCGCGCCACCGTCCCGCAAGGGGAGGGGATCGTCTCCGGCGGCTCGGGGGAGGAGATGTTCACCGCCATGCTCGACCAGCACCTGGCCACCGCCGCCCCCAACCGATGGGAAGGGGGGATCGGCGACGCGCTGTACCGGCAGCTGCGCGGCACCCGGCTGTCCGCGGGGGCCGCATCGGCCGCCGCGCCCGCCCTCCCCGCGGCGTCGGTGACGCTCCCGGTGCCCGCCCCCACCTCCGACGTGCCCCGCTGATGGCCCCCCTGCCCCCCTCCGCGTCCGTCCCCCACCCCCCCGTGGCCGGGGGGATGGGCGTGGCCGCCCCCGAGCGCGCGCCCGCCGCGCTGCTGGAGGCGCTCCACGACGCCATGGTGAGCGAGCGCAAGCTCCTCGACGACCTCGTGGCGCAGATGCGCCGCCAGCGCGCCGCGGTGGCCGCCGATGACATCCAGGCCGTGGACGACGCCACCTTCGGCACCCACCGCATCCTCGCCACCCTGGGGCAGGCGCGGCAGCGGCGCCGCCAGCTCAACCTCCTCCTGGGCGGGTCGGAGGACTGCACCCTGGCCGACCTCGAGGCGCGCTGGGGCGACCGCATCGACCCCCGCCTGCGCGAGGCCCGCGTGCGCCTGCGCACCGTGGCCGACCAGCTGAGCCGCGAGGTGGGGATCAACCGGCGCCTGCTGCGCGAGGTGCTCCGCGGCACCGACCAGCACCTGCGCACCCTCGTGGGCGCCCCCACCCTGGCCGCCACCTACGGCGCCGACCCGGGTGGCGACACGCCGCCGTCGCCGCCCCCGGTGCGGGGCGTCCTCATGAACCGGACCGTCTGAGATGTCCGCCTCCACGCTCAGCATCGCCCGCACCGCGCTGGTGGCCCACCAGACCGCGCTGCAGACGGTGGGGCACAACATCGCCAACGCCGCCACCCCGGGGTTCACCCGGCAGGAGGCGGTGCTCACCGCCAACGACCCGCAGCGCCTCACCTACGGCACCGTGGGCACCGGCGTCTCGGTGTCCACCGTGGTGCGCAAGCGCAACGAGATGCTCGACGTGGGGTACCGCACCTCCGCCGAGACGACGGCCCGGGTGGAGCTGCGCCGCGACCAGCTGGCGCAGCTCGAGTCGGTCTTCGGCGAACCCTCCGAGGAGGGGATGGCCAAGACGATGGACGAGTTCTTCAACGCCTGGAGCGACCTCTCCGCCACCCCCACCAGCATCGGGGCGCGCGCCGTGGTGCAGCAGCGCGGGCGGCAGGTGGCCACGCTCTTCAACACCTACGACAACGAGCTCACCTCCCAGCGCAACACGGCCACCGACCGCCTGCAGCAGACGCTGCGGCAGGTCAACAGCCTCGCCGAGCAGGTGGCCGACCTCAACGGGCGCATCCTCTCCTCCGAGAGCGCGGGGATGCCCAACAACGACCTCCGCGACCGGCGCGACGTGGCGCTCGACCAGCTCGCGTCCATTGCGGGGGCGCGTGTGGAGCGCCAGGCCAACGGCAACACCGCGGTCCTGGTGGGAAGCTTCAACCTCGTCGAGGGCACCAACACCCAGCGCCTCGAGCTGGCGTTCGCCGTGCCCCCGGGTCCCGCCCCCGCCGAGCCGGTGGGGGACGTGCCGGTGCGCATCCGGCCGGTGGGGGGGAATGACAGCACCGTGACCGGGGTGGGGGGCGAGCTGCACGCCCTCATGGAGTCCATCAACCAGATCATCCCCGAGCTCCGCACTCGCCTGGACGCCAACGCCCGGACGCTCACCGAGACCGTCAACACCCTGCACCGCACGGGGTTCCTCTTCGACGGCAGCACCATCCCCGGGACCGCCGCCGGCAACTTCTTCGATGCCGGCACCATCACCTCCCCCGTGCGCGCCGGCACCATCGGGCTGGACACCAGCATCGCCGCCGACGCGGGGCGCATTGCCGCCAGCCAGAGCGTCAACGCCCCGGCCGACAACACGGTGGCCAACCAGCTGGCCGCCCTGCGCGACCTCCCCACGTCGGTCACCTGGACCAGCGCCGATGGCGCCGTGGAGCGGGGCTCGTTCATCGGCTTCTTCCGCAGCACCGTCACCCAGCTGGGGATCACCACCCAGGCCACCCGCGACGACGCGACCCTCTTCCGGACGCTGGTGGACCAGGCCGAGGCGCGGCGCCAGGACGCCGGCGGCGTGAATATTGACGAAGAGATGGTGCAGATCGTCCGGGTACAGCAGGCCTACCAGGCCGCCGCCAAGATGGTGAAGTCGGTGGACGAGTTGATGCAAACCATCATGCAGCTGATCTGAGACCATGCTCATCCTGGGACGACGCGTCGGTGACGCCATCCTGATCGACGGGGACATCCGCATCGTCGTGGTCTCCTGCGACCGCGGCGGCGTGCGCCTTGGCATCGAGGCCCCGGACCACGTGAAGATCCTGCGCGGCGAGATCGCCAACCAGGTGGCCCGCGAGAACCAGCGGGCGGCGGCGATGCCGGCCGCCTCGCCGTGGCTGGCCGCGCTGGGGGCGCCGCGCACCGCGGCCCCGCCGGCCCCGCCGCCAGCCGCCTAGCGCGCGCGCCGCGCCGGAAACCCCAGCCGCACCCCCCCGGGGACCCCCTCCACGGCGCACCCGGGCGCGTCCGCCAGGAGCCACGCCATCGCCGCCAGGTCCGCGGCGGGTGCCGGGGCCGCATCGGCGCCCGCGCCCCCGCCGGTCACCGTGACCGTCGTGGCCAGGGGGTCGGTGGTCACCGTCACGGTCACCCCCCCGGAGGCCGCCGCCCCCACCAGCGCCACGCACAGCGCGTGCCCCACCGCCCCCGCCGGGGCGGTCACCACCCCCGCCCCCCCCGCGCGCGTCACCGGCACCGCGCCCTCGCGAAAGGCGGGATGGTCCTCCAGCAGCGCCTCCGCCTCCGCCAGCGCCTCGGCCAGCACCACCGGCTCCGCCTCCCCAAGGCCGCGCGGCACCCCCCGCAGCCGCCGCAGCAGCGCCTCCAGCCGGTCGGCCTCCTCCCGCAGGGCGGCAATCATGCGCGGCGAGGGTGCGGCCGATACTCCCATCAGGTCTGCCACGCCGGCCACCATGCCCACGCGGTTCCCCAGGGCGTGGGCCAGCCCGCGCAGCAGCGCCTCCTGCAGCTCGAGCCAGCGCGCCGGGCCGTCCCCCGCCAGGGGGGGCGTCCCCCCGCGCGCGTCGTTTACCCCCATCCCCGGGATCCCCACGTGTTCGTCATCATTGGCCTAGTGGTGGTGTTTGGCGCCGTCATCGGGGGCTACGTCATGCACCACGGACAGATCGCGGTGCTGATCCAGCCCAACGAGTTCGTCATCCTCGGCGGCGCCGGGCTGGGGAGCATGATCATCGCCAACCCCCCCGCGGTGCTCAAGGCGTCCGTCGGCGCGCTGATGGGGCTCCTCAAGCCCAACCCCTACGGCGCCCAGGCCTACGCCGAGCTGCTGCAGGTACTCTACGAGGTGTTCCAGAAGGCCCGCAAGGACGGCCTCGTCGGCCTCGAGTCGCACATCGAGAACCCCGAGGCCTCGGACATCTTCTCCAAGTACCCCTCGTTCGCCAACAACCACCACGCCATGGCCCTGCTGTGCGACACCCTCAAGGTGCTGCTCACCGGGACCGTGGAGGACCACAACCTCGCCGACATCCTCGACGTCGACCTGGAGAAGCATCACCACGAGCAGATGAAGGTCCCCCACGCCATCAGCGCCGTCGGCGACGCCATGCCCGGCTTCGGCATCGTCGCCGCCGTGCTCGGCGTCATCATCACCATGGGCTCCATCGGCGGCGCCGCCTCCGAGATCGGCAACAAGGTCGCCGCCGCCCTCGTCGGCACCTTCCTGGGCATCCTCCTCTCCTACGGGATGCTCGGCCCCCTCGCCAAGGCCATCGAGGAGCGCATCCACGCCGAGCACGACTACATGCTCTGCATCCGCACCGCGCTCCTCGCCTTCGCCCGCGGCGACGCCCCCATGACCTCCGTGGAGTTCGCCCGCCGCAACGTCGAGCCGCACGAGCGCCCCAGCTTCACCGAGCTCGAGGCCATGACCCGCAAGAAGGCCGCCTGACCATGGCCCGCCCGGGATCGAAGATCATCATCAAGAAGAAGAAGGTGGCCGGCGGCGGCGGACACCACGGCGGCTCGTGGAAGGTCGCCTACGCCGACTTCGTCACCGCCATGATGGCCTTCTTCATGGTCATGTGGATCCTCGGCATGGACGACAAGACCAAGCAGGCCGTCGAGGGCTACTTCGCCAACCCGGTCGGCTACAAGAAGGGGTACGGCGCCGGCAGCAGCCCCCTCGCCACCGGCGCCTCCATCGGCACGGTGCAGAAGCAGAGCAGCATGCGCCTCATGGTCCGCTCCCAGGAGAAGCAGGCGTTCGAGGAGGCCCGCAAGGGCATTGCCGAGAAGCTCGAGGGGAACGACTCCCTCAAGGCGCTCCAGGCCGTCGTCGACGTCACCATCGGCGAGGACGGGCTGCGCGTGGAGCTCGTGGAGTCCATGCGCGGCGACGTGTACTTCCCCAGCGGCAGCGCCCGCGTGAACCCCGCCACCATGCTGGTGCTCCAGCTGGTGGGGGCCGAGCTCTCCCGCCTGCGCCACACGGTGGTCATCGAGGGGCACACCGACGCGGCTCCCTACGGGTCGGACCGCAGCTACGGCAACTGGGAGCTCTCCGCCGACCGCGCTAACGCCGCCCGCCGCATCCTCGAGTCCGCCGGCGTGGACCCGGCCCGCATCCGGGGGGTCCGGGGCTACGCCGCCACCCAGCTGCGCCTCCCCGACGACCCGCTGGCGTCGGCCAACCGCCGCATCTCCATCCTGCTCCCCTTCACCGAGGACCCGGCGATGCCCTCGGTGGCCAACGCGGAGTCGCTCGCGGTGAACAAGCAGGACGAGCTCACCCGGCTGGGGCGCGGCGGGAACTGACGGCGGGCCCCCGCGAACGACGATGGGCCGGTGCGCCATGCGCACCGGCCCATCGTGCCGTCAGGGAGGCGGTGCGCCCTACGCCGCCTGCCCCGCCGCCAGCTGCTCGGTGGTCCAGGCCACCGCGTCGCCGTACGCCTGCGCCAGCTCCGCCGGGTTGCGCCCCAGCGCGTCGGCCTGCGCCCACTCGCCGCGCTCGTACGACACCGCCAGCCGCAGCACCGCCGCCAGCGGCCCCGTCCCGGCGAGCAGCGCCTCGCGCACCTCCGCCGACACCGGCAGCGTGTCCAGCACCTCCGCCATCGGCAGCCCCAGCAGCGCGTCCATCCGCGACAGCATCCCCAGCAGGAAGCGGGTCGACGGGTCGGTTTTCGCCCCCCCGGCCCCGCTCACCAGCTCGCAGAAGCGCCCCCGCACCAGCGCCTGCGTCACGTTCTCGTTGGCCAGCGGGCTCTGCGACCCCACCTGCGCCACCAGCATGATCAGCATCCACCGCGACAGCGCCTCGCGCCCGATCATCCGGATGGCGTGCGCGATCGACTCCACCCCGCGCGCGCCCACCGCGGCCGAGTTCACGAACCGCAGCAGCTGGAAGGAGAGCTGCGGGTTGATGCGGAAGGCGCTCTCCAGCTTGGCGTCGCCGATGTCCGGGTTCTTCAGCATCCCCACGATGTTGAACATGGTCACCTGCTCCACGTTCAGCGTGCGGGCGTTGAGCGTCTCCGGGCGGCTGAACACGTACCCCTGGAACAGCAGGCACCCCGCCGCGTGGCACGCCTGCAGCATGGCCGGCGTCTCGATCCGCTCCGCCAGCACCCGCTTCCCCGCCTGCTGCAGCCACTGCACCTTGGCCCACATCGACTCGGGCGTGTCGTGCAGCACGTCGATCTTCACCAGCTCGGCGAAGGGGAGCAGCGGCTGCACCGCCGGCCGGCCGTCGAAGTCGTCCAGCGCCAGCTTGTACCCCGCCATGCGGGCCTCGTGGCACGCCTGCATCACCTGCGGGTCCGCCTCGATGGTCTCCAGCAGCTCCAGCATCACCGCGTTGGGGTCCAGCACCTTGTAGAAGCCCCCCACCAGGTGCTCGCGCGTGATGTTCACGAACGCCGTGGTCCCGCCGGTGATCCGCTCCAGCCCGAACGCCAGCAGCGCGTGCAGCGCCTTGTCCCCGGGCACCCCCACCCCGGGGGTGTCCCCGCCGCTGGCCGTGGCCCGCTGGTCGGCCCGGTACAGCAGCTCGTACGCCACCCGCCGGTTCATCCGGTCGAAGATCGGCTGCCGGGCGACGTACACCGGCAGCACCGTGGGCGGGGCGCCCACCCCGCTGGCGGGGGTGGGCGCGCGCGGGACGGCGGCCGGCGGTACGGGAGAGGCGGTCTGGGACATTGCAGCTCGGACGGATCGGGGACAGGGACCGGCGCAAACGTGGCGCCCCGGCCATCCCACAGACTATCCTCCCCGGCATCGCGCAACCATTTCTCCCGCGGCACACCCCAGCACCCCCCGGCATGATCGAGGTCGCAGGGTACACCAAGCGCTACGGCGCCACCGTGGCGGTCGACGGCCTCTCCTTCACGGTCCCCCCGGGGGAGGTGCTGGGGCTGGTGGGCCCCAACGGCGCCGGGAAGACCACCACCCTGCGCGCCCTGGCCGGCATCCTCCACCCCTCCGCCGGCGAGATCACGGTGGCGGGGCATTCCCTGGCCACCGCGCCGGTGGCGGCCAAGGCCCGCCTGGCGTTCATCCCCGACGAACCGCAGCTGTTCGACTACCTCACGGTCACCGAGCACCTGCGCTTCGCGGCGCGCCTCTACCGGGTGGCGGACGCCGAGGCGCAGATCCCGCCGCTGCTGGAGGAGCTGGAGCTCACCCCCAAGGCCGACGCGCTCCCCACCGAGCTGTCCCGCGGGATGAAGCAGAAGCTGGCCATCGCCTGCGGGCTGCTGCACCGCCCGGATGTCCTCATCCTCGACGAGCCGCTCACCGGGCTCGACCCGGTGGGGATCCGCCGGATGAAGCAGACGATCGCCGCCCGCGCCCGCGCCGGCACCGCCGTCATCCTCAGCTCCCACCTGCTCACGCTGGTGGAGGAGCTGTGCACTCGGGTGCTGATCATCCGCCGCGGGCGGATGGTGGCGCTGGGGACCATCGCCGAGATCGTCGCCGACCGCCCGGAGCTCGCCGGCGAGTCGCTGGAGGCCATCTTCCTCGCCCTCACCGGTGACGGCGCCGCCGCCCCCCACGCCGCCGGCTGACCCGGCGTCGGTCGGGGGGAGCGCCGCCGCCGGGCCCAAGGGCACCGAGCAGGCGGGCACTGCCGCCGCGCTGCTGTACCTGTACCAGCACAGCGCGGCCAATCGCCTGCGCCGGCAGGTCGCGCGGCTGCGCGAGCCGCGCTACCTGGCCGCCGTGGTCATCGGTGCCCTCTACCTCTGGTGGGCGCTCATCCGCAACGTCGCCATGCAGGACGGCGGCCTGCTGGACTCGGCGGACACCGGCCGGGTCCTCGCCGCGGTGGGGACGCTGGCGCTCTACCTGGTGGCCGCCCGCTGGTGGCTCTTCGGCACCGACAAGGGGACGCTGGCCTTCACGCCGGCGGAGGTGCAGTTCCTCTTCCCGGCCCCGGTGTCCCGGCGGGCGCTCATTCACGCCAAGCTGCTCCGCCTGCAGCTGGTGATCTTCTTCAACACCGTCATCTTCTCCATCCTGCTGCGGGGTGGCGCCGGCACCGGGGCGGGATGGCGGCGCGGGCTGGCGCTCTGGATGCTCTTCTCCGCGCTGGCGCTGCACCGCCTGGGGGTGGCCATCGTCCGGGCCGGGCTGCTGGAGCAGGGGGCCGAGGGACGCCGCCGCAGCCGGGGCGCGGTGGCGGTGTTCAGCGTGGCCACGCTGTCGCTGGCGACGGCGCTGCTGTGGCACGGGAGCGCCCTGCGCACCGCCATCACCGCCAGCCCGCTGGACCTCCCCGAGGTGCTCACCACCGCGCTCACCCACCCGCTGGCCGCCGTGCCCCTCTGGCCCGTGCGCGCCCTGCTGGCCCCGGTGGTGGCCACCGACCTGGGCAGCTGGCTGGTGGCGCTCCCCGGGGCGCTGGCCGTGCTGGCCGCGCATTACCTGTGGATCCTCCGCCTCGACGCCCGCTTCGAGGAGGCCGCCATCGAGGCGTCGCAGCATCGCGCGGCGGTGCTGCAGCAGCTGCGCGCCGGTCAGCTGCGCCTCCCGCGGCTGGGCGCCCGCAAGGTGGCCCGGGTGCCCCGGTTGGGCGTCCGCGGGCTCCCCGAAGTGGCCATCGTCTGGAAGAATGTGGCCGCCGCCTTCCGCGGCGGGGCCTTCAAGGTGCAGCTCCTGTTCCAGGTGGGGAGCCTCGCGCTCTTTGCCGTGCTGGCCTCCCGCAGCGGCGGCCGCGGGGACCAGGTGCTGGCCGCCGTCACCATCGGCTGGGGGGCCATGCTGCTGTTCACCGGGCCGCTCTGGATGCGCTTTGACCTGCGCCAGGACCTGCCGCGCCTGGCCATCCTGAAGGCGTGGCCCCTCCCGGGGTGGCGGGTGGTGGCCGCCGAAATCGCGGGGGTCACCCTGCTGCAGTCGGTCGTGGTGTGCTCGCTGCTGGTGGTGCCGGTGGTGCAGGGGCTGCTCGATCCGGCGCTCGCCGAGCGGGTGAAGGCCACGGTGCCGATGCTGCTGGCGGTGGTGGTGCTGGTGGTCCCCGTGAACGCGCTGCTGTTCGCCATCCAGAACGGCGTGGCGCTGCTCTTCCCCGCCTGGGTGCGACTGGGGTCCAACGAACGCGGCTTCGAGGCGATGGGCCAGGGGATTCTCACCGCCGGCGCCTCGTTCCTGGTGCTGGCCGTGGCGCTGGTGTTCCCCGCCGGCGCCGCGGGGATCACCTACCTGCTGGCCGGGGCGCTGGGCGCGTGGCGGCCCGTGGCCGCCGCCGTGGCCGCGGCCGTGGTGCTGCTGCTGCAACTGGCACCGGCGGTGGCGGCCCTTGGCACGCAGTTCGAGAGCACCGAAGTTACCGACGTCCCCGACGCCCCCCTTTCCTGACCGCTGATGGCCGCCGATCCCTTCCCGCCGGATGACACCCCCGATCCCGACGACGACGCCGACGAGGCGGAGGATGGTGACGAGGGGGAGGAGGGGGAGGGGCATCCGGCGGTGTTCGTGACCACGCGGGAGCCGGTGCCGCTGCGCATCGAGGCGCTCGACGATCCGCGGGCCCCCGATGGCTCGGTGATGGGGACGTACATCGACGACCGGTTGGTGGCGCGCAGCGCCATGCCCGCCGAGGCGATCGCGCGGCTGCTCCAGCTGCGGCTGTTCGAGGAGCCGGTGCCGCTGGGGCTGTTCGCCTTCGAGGAGTCCCCCGGGGTGCAGTGCCGGCTGTACGCGCTGGTGCCGCGCGCCGCGCTGGAGGCGGGGGAACATGCCGCCGAGCCGTGGAAGGCGTCGGTGCCCAGCTACGAGGCGACGCGGGGCGCGGGGCGTGCCCGGGGCGACGACGAGGGGGAGGAGGGCGAGGAGGGGGAGCCGCCCCCGTTCGAGACGGTGCTGCTGGGGCACATCGTGCGGTTTGCCGGCGACCGCCGGCACGGGGAGAACCTGGCGGCGGAGGCGGTGGACATCCTGCAGCGCATCCTGCACGGCGCCGACTCGCTCAAGGACGCGGACACGAAGGCGATCGACGACCTGCTGGGTTCGCTCTAGCGGCGATGCTGCGACGGTGGCGCATGCGTGACGCGCCACCGTCGCGACATGAGGTTACCGCGCCGGCTGGGAGACCAGCCACGGCACCGCCCGGCGCACGCCGCCCCCCACCATCAGCGTGTGCCCCTCCTGCGCGCGCTCCTCGTACGTCCCCGTGGGGGTCGCCGCTGCCGCCGCCTTCACCCGCGACGCCGGGATCACCGGGTCCAGCGCCGCCCCCAGGAACAGCAC
>JBILKP010000295.1:0-3589 GCA_044376625.1 Gemmatimonas sp.
GCACGGCAGGCGCCTGCGGTGCCGCCGCCTTCGCCAGGCCGTCAATCTTCCGTTCAAGGCGATCCACCTTGGCACTCAGCTCATCGACGCTCTTCCGCAACCGCTTCGCGTCGCGTCCCCCGGAAAAGGCCATCACGATGAGGGCGATGATCACGAATGTCCCCAATCCCAACTGGCGGGTGCTGTTCGCCTGCGCGTCGCTCACGTGTTCCTCCGTTCACGGTGGTGGTCGGGTGGTCCGCCGCATGTGCACGTGGTCCTCGACTGCGATTGGCTGCCTGGCGCGTGCTTCTGCTGCGGTCGCGCAAGGGTAGCGCGCGGGCGCAGCCCCCGCCACCCGACCCGAATGCATACCCCATCCCGCGATGACCCGGCTGAAACCCTCCCGTGCGCCGGAGCGTACCGGAGGGCGCCCACAGGGTAGCCCGCGGCAGCGGAAAGCCCGCAGGCTGGCGCGGATTTGACTCCAACCCGGATCTCCCATGATGGCTTCCTCCACACCCGGCACACGCCGCGGCTTCCTCTCCCGCCTTGTCGCGCTCGTGGGCGGCACCACGATCGGTGCCGGCGCGCTGGCCGACCTCGAGGCGCAGCCGACGCCACGCCCCGCATCGAGCGGCGGCGCGTCAGGGACGAACGAGGGTCCGCTGGTGCACCCCGAGGACCGCTGGCTCGACGCCCTGCCGCGCGGGCACCGCATGGTGTTCGACGCCTACACCGCGCCGGGCGCCGTGAACGCCGGGCGGTACTGCAGCAACTGGTTCCGCTCCAACATGAGCGGCTACAGCCTGAAGCCGGATCAACTCGGGGGGGTGATCGTGCTGCGCGCAGCGGCGACGATCTTCGCGTTCAACGACGCGATGTGGGCCAAGTATCCGCTGCTTGGCCAACAGACGAAGCCCGATCCCGCGACGGGGAAGCCCTTCACCTTCAACCCGTTCCTCCGCCCGGCTGGCGGCGAGGCGGTGGCGCAGGGCGTCCAGTGGAAGGAGCTCACCGACCTCGGGGTGCACTTCGCCGTCTGCAATGGCACGACGATGGGACTCGCCGCGGCCATGGCGGGCGCGTCGTCGGGGGCGCAGACGGCGGATGCGGTGCGGCAGGAGTTGGCGGCGAACCTGGTGCCGAACAGCCATCTGATGGCCACCGGGATCGTGGCCGTGGGTCGGGCGCAGGAGAAGGGCTTCACCTTCGGATGCGGCGGGTAGTGGCGTCACCCCGGCGGTAGCGGATCGGGCCACGCCAGCGGGATGCCCCCCGCCTCCAGCTGCCGCTGGTAGTCGGCCAAAAGCGCAGCGGTGTGGCGCACGGCGCGCGGCGTGGTGCCACGCCGCCTTGCCAGCGCCACCAGGTGCCCCACCGCCTCTCCCACGTTCCACTCGATGGGGTGCAGCCGGTAGCAGCCGTTGGTGAGGTGCGTGACCCCCAGGTTCTTGCAGGCGGGGAGCAGGTTCTCCATGCGCCGCGGCAGCAGCGCCCCCAGCGGGATCTGGAAGGGGAGCGTGTCGCCGTAGCGCCCGCGGTCGCCGCGGGTGGAGACGTGCAGGTCCATGGAGTAGTGCCCGATCCCCACGCTGTCGGGCCATGGGTACGCTCGCGCCGCCTCCTTGGTGGCCCCTGTCTCCGCCATGCGCCCCTCCAGCGTGACGTGCTGCTCCAGCACCGTGGCCTCCGCGACGATGCGCCGCCCCTCGCGGATGTACGGCGCCTTGGCCAGCCCGTCGGCGGTGCCCACCACGTCGGGGCGCAGCCGCAGCCCGCGCCACCCCTGCCCCCCATCGGGGCGCGGGCACTCCACCTGCAGCCAGTACAGCAGCGACAGGCTCAGCTGGCGCGCGGCCTCCAGGTGGCGCGCGGCATCGGCCGCGGTGCCGTCCGTGAGCGAGCCCCACGCGTAGTCGTTCTGGATCCAGTTGACGATGGTGCAGTCCTGGTCGAACGCCCCCCCCGCGGCGCCGCGCGTGAACAGGTCGCGGTCCACAATGCGGCGATAGCTCCAGAACCCCTTGCGCGCCACCGGATCGAAGCCGATGGGGCGGCTGTCGGGATCGTCGAACGACAGCAGCGGCGCCCCCGCCTCCTCGTCGGAGCGCATGCGCTGCGCGCGCCACCGATCGTACTGCGCCGGGCGCGCGATGGTGTGGTCCTCCCCCGGGCGCCAGTCCATGGCGAAGCACACCGTGAACCCCTGCACGTTGTCGGGCTCGGGCGCGTCCTTGGCGTGCGGCTCCCCTGTCTGCGCACGCGACTCGGCGCCCACCACGTACTCGGTGCCTGTGAGCGGGAGCAGGTCCCCCAGCTCGGTGGCATCGGCAAACCAGGGGGCCTCCAGCACGACCTCGCGCCCGGTGTCCAGCGACTGGGCGCGGAGCGCCCGCACGCGGTCCCCCTGCACGTCGGCGGCCACCACGCGGTGCCGCCGCAGGATGCGCAGCGTGCCCGCGGCCTCAAGCGGCGCCAGCAGCGCCTCCAGCTCGGCCAGCCACGCGCGCGGATCGGCACAGAGGCGCGAGACCCAGCCGCTGCCGGGGTTGAGGAGCCGGCGCGCGCGGGCCTGCGCCGTGAGCGGATAGTCGCGGCGGTAGCGCGCGCGCACCGCCTCGCGCAGCGCCCGGTAGCTGGCGGTGCCGCCGATGGTCTCGATCCACCGGTTCTCGTCGGGGGGGACGGCCTGGGCGGTGAGCTGCCCCCCGATCCAGTCGGTCTCCTCGGTGAGGATCACGCGGAGGCCGTTGGCGCAGGCGGCCAGCGCGGCGGCGCACCCCCCCATCCCGCCGCCGGCGATGACGAGGTCAGCGCGCATCCCCCCCACCGGTGTCCCGCGCGCGCGCAGCGACCGGCAGGCGGGGGCCAGCAGCACCAGCGGCGCGCCGAGGGCCAGCTGGCGGATGACGTCGCGACGGGAGGGCATGGGACGGCTGGGCGGGCTCATCGGGTCCAGAACACCAGGCTGCCGCACCCCGACATCCCCGGCTCGAACTGCGGCGGCACCAGCCCGGCGGCATACACCTCCACCCCCAGCAGCAGCTCGGGCTTCACCAGCATGTCGATGTCGGTGAGCGACGTCGCCCCCAGGTGGAAGCCGTTGAGATACACCGCCGGGGTGCACCGGTCGGCAAATACCCCCTTCATGGTGAGCACCGGCATCCCCACGCTGTCCCGCTCCAGGTACACCCCGGGGAAGGCGGTGAAGAGGTCCGACGTGACCAGGGGGACGCGCTGCGCCACCTGCTCGGCGGTGAGGAAGCGCCCCATCCCGCCGCGGGCGCGCTCGCGGAACTCCGCCAGCTGGCTGAAGCGGTTGTAGTTGGCGAGCACCTTGACGGTGTCCAGCACCGACCGGAAGGTGACCAGCGTGGTGCGCACCTCGGGCGCGCCCTCCGCCACCTGCACCACCTGGCGCACAGGGAAGTACCCCACGGCGCGCACCTCCACCGTGCGTGTGCCGGCGGGGGCCGCGGGGAGGCGCCAGATGCCCCGGGCGTCGGTGCGCGCGGACTGCCCGCCCACCGTGACCACCGCGTCGGCCAGCGGGCGCCCCTCGCGCCCGGTGCGCACCTCGCCGGCCAGCCGCACCGTGGCGCGCCCC
>JBILKP010000296.1:0-3585 GCA_044376625.1 Gemmatimonas sp.
TCGTGCACCATGAAGCTCAACGCCACCACCGAGATGATCCCGGTGACGTGGCCCGGCTTCGGCGGGCTGCACCCGTTCGCGCCGCCGGCGCAGGCGCAGGGGTACGCGGCGCTGTTCGCGCGGCTGGAGCGGGACCTGGCCGAGGTGACCGGGTTCGCCGCGGTGTCGCTGCAGCCCAACGCGGGGTCGCAGGGGGAGTACGCGGGGCTGCTGGTGATCCGCGCGTACCACCGCGCGCGCGGCGAGGGGCACCGCACGGTGTGCCTCATCCCGCAGTCGGCGCACGGCACCAACCCCGCCAGCGCGGTCATGGCCGGCTTCCAGGTGGTGGTGGTGAAGACCGACGCCGACGGCAACATCGACGTCGACGACCTGCGGGCCAAGGCGGAGCAGCACCGCGACACGCTGGGCGCGCTCATGGTCACCTATCCCAGCACGCACGGCGTCTTCGAGGCGCGCATCACCGAGATCACGGCGCTCATCCACGCCCACGGCGGGCAGGTGTACATGGACGGCGCCAACATGAACGCCATGGTGGGCGTGTCGCGCCCCGGCGACCTGGGCGCCGACGTCTGCCACCTCAACCTGCACAAGACCTTCTGCATCCCGCACGGCGGCGGCGGCCCCGGCATGGGCCCCATCGGCGTGGCGCCGCAGCTGGTCCCCTTCCTCCCCGGGCACCCGGTGGTGGCCACCGGCGGGGCGCAGGCCATCGGCCCCGTGTCGGCCGCGCCGTGGGGGAGCGCCAGCATCCTCCCCATCTCGTACGCCTACATCCGGATGATGGGGGGCGAGGGGCTGGCGGAGGCCACCAAGGTGGCCATCCTCAGCGCCAACTACGTGGCCAAGCGCCTCGAGGAGCACTACCCCGTGCTCTACCGCGGGCAGAACGGGCTGGTGGCGCACGAGTGCATCCTGGACACCCGCGGCTTCAAGGCCTCCGCCGGCGTGGAGGTCGAGGACCTCGCCAAGCGGCTCATGGACTACGGCTTCCACGCCCCCACGATGTCGTTCCCGGTCGCGGGGACCATGATGGTGGAGCCCACCGAGAGCGAGTCGAAGGCGGAGCTGGACCGCTTCATCGAGGCGATGATCGGGATCCGCGAGGAGATCGCGGCGGTGGAGCGCGGGGAGGTTCCGCGCGGCGACAATGTCCTGTCGCATGCGCCGCACACGGCGGCGGTGGTGACCGCCGACGCCTGGACGCGCCCCTACTCGCGGCAGCAGGCGGCCTACCCCACCCCGTGGACGCGGGCCCGCAAGTTCTGGCCCGCGGTGAGCCGCATCGAGAGCGCCTTCGGCGACCGCAACCTGGTGTGCGCCTGCCCGCCGCTGGAGGCGTACGCGGGCACCGCCGCAGCCGACTAGGCGCGGCCGGCAGGGACGACGCGGGTGCGGGGGGTGACCCCCGCACCCGCGCCCCCCGGGGTCAGCCCCCCAGCAGCGCGCGGTAGGCGGCCGCGTCCATCAGGCCGTCGTCGCCCCCGGTGGGGCGCACCTTGATCATCCAGCCGTCCCCGTACGGGTCGCTGTTGATGAGCGCCGGCTCGCCGTCCAGCCGGCCGTTGATCGCCACCACCTCGCCGGCCACCGGCATGTACAGCTCGGAGACGGCCTTCACCGCCTCCACCGTGCCGAACACGTCGTGCGCCCCGAACGACGCGCCGGGCCTGGGGAGGTCCACGAAGACGATGTCCCCCAGCTCCCCCTGCGCGAAGTCGGTGATGCCGATGGTGACGACGCCGTCACTGTCGGCCGCCGTGACGTATTCGTGGTCCTTGGTGAACTGCAGGTGGCCGGGGATGTTCGACACGGACGAGACTCCGGGTGGAGGGGCGGAAACGGCGGCATGCGCCAGCAGGGCGGACCAGAGGGCGGCCACCCGCTCTGGAAGCTGCGCAGGCGGGCCGTCGTTGTCGATGACCCAGGTGGCGCCGGCCCGCTTCCGGTCGGCCGGCCACTGGGCGTCGATCATGGCCTGCGCCTCGGCCGCGGCAAGCCCGCGGTCGCGCACCAGCCGGTCCAGCCGCACCGCCACCGGGGCATCCACCAGGATCACCCCGGCGAAGGCGTGCTCCAGCCCCACCTCGAACAGCAGCGGGATCTCGGAGACGAGGATGCGCGCCCCCACGGCGGTCGCCTCGGCCACCCGCGCCTCCCGCAACCGCGCCACCGCCGGGTGCACGATGGCGTTGAGCGCCTGGCGCGCGGCCGGGTCGCGGAACACCCGCTGCCGGAGCGCCGCCCGGTCCAGCGTGCCATCGGCGGCCAGCACCCCCGGGCCAAAGGTGTCCACCACGGCGGTCAGCCCGGGGGTGCCGGGGGCCACCGCCTCGCGCGCCAACTGGTCGGCGTCGATGACCACCGCCCCGTGCGCCGCCAGCAGGCGGGCCACGGTGCTCTTGCCGCTGGCAATGTTGCCGGTGAGCGCGACGTGCAGGGGGGGCGGGAGCGGGACGGGCATCCCCCGAAACGTCTCACCCCGCACGGCGCGGGGCGAGGGGGGGGCGTGCGGGGGCGGCCGACGGCGCGTCAGGCCGCGGCGATGTCGTGCGCGTCGTCGTCCACTTCGTGGATGACGCGCCGCTTCTCCCGGTTGACCAGCAGCTCCTGCACCACCCAGGCCGCGCCGCCCCGCAGGCGGATCTGGTGCGGCGTGCACCCCAGGTACCGCTGGCAGGTGTTGCGGAAGGCGCTCCCCGAGGGGAAGTCCAGCGCGCCGGCCACGCTGTCGGCGCTGCGGGTGCCGTGCTCCAGCATGCTGGCCGCCACGATCAGCCGCCCCCAGGTGAGCAGCTGGTGCGGAGGCGGCAGCTGCGCCCCCTCCAGCCGCTTGGAGAGCAGCCGTCGCGACACCGCGATCTGGCGCGCCAGGGCGTCGGGGGTGAGCCGCTCGTGGGCGCGCGTCACCGACAGCATGACGGCGTCGCGCACCACGCTGCGCAGCTCCGCCAGGTGCGGGCGCAGCAGGCTGGACACGCTGCGCGCCTCGGCCTGGTCCAGGAGCGCCGCCAGCTGCTGCGGGGTGTCGGTCTCGTTGGCCACCACCAGCGCGTCGATCCCGGCGCGCCCCGCGTCAAACATCTCGCGCGCCCGCTCGCGGGTCACCTCCACGTAGGCCACCAGCGCGGCGCGGGGCACCCGCAGCCGGAGCTGGCGCACGCGCTCAAAGTCGGCGCGGCCGTCCACGTACAGGTCGAACACCACCAGGCTCACGGCCCCCCGTTCGCAGGCGCGCGTGAGCGACGTCCAGTCTTCGCACGGCACGAACCGGTACCGGTCGCGCGCGGCGGCACGCAGCCGGGACAGGCGGCCTTCGTGCACCAGCAGGGTGGCGATCACGCCCATGGGCGGAACAGGGCAGGGGTGGGAGGGGGGCGCCGCATCACCAGAAGGACGCCGAAACCGGGGCGCCCGTCACGGGATGCCCGTCACGGGGTGCCCGTCACGGGGCGCCCGTGAGGGGGCGTCCCGTCCGGAGGGATCGCCACCCCGGGGTGGCGGGTACAGCTTTCCATGGTGCCCTTCCTGCCTCCCGACGCCCCCGTGCTCCCGCCGCCCCCCGCCCCGGACGTGTCCGGCCCC
>JBILKP010000085.1:0-11199 GCA_044376625.1 Gemmatimonas sp.
GCCCACCCATGGCCTCGGGGACCCCGGGACGGTCGTCGGCGTAGAGGTGATCGCCCACCGTGTCGGCGACGGGGTGCGGGCGGGCCCGCGCCTCGGCCAGGGCGTCGGCCACGTCGCGCGCCACCTCTGCCTCCAGTGCCGCCCAGGCCGCCTCATCCAGCAGGGCGGGCACCAGGTACTGCTTGAGCCGGGGGAGGGGATCCCGTGCCTGGTCGGCGGCGATCTCCTCGTCGGTCCGGTAGCCGCGCTGGTTGTCGGGGCCGGAGTGGCTGGAGAGGCGGGGCACCGTGAGGCGCACCAGCGCCGGCCCCTCACCGGCGCGCACGCGCGCCACGGCGCTGGCCAGTGCGGAGGCCGTCTGGTGCGGGTCGCTGCCGTCGGCGCTCTGCTGCCACAGGTTGCCGAAGCTGGCCAGGTTGCGGGTGATGTCGCCGCCGGGGGTCTGCATGTCGCCGCGCACGCTGATCCCCAGCCCGTTGTCCTCGATGCAGAAGAGCAGGGGGAGGCGGAGCGTGGTGGCCATGGTGAGCGCCGCCCAGAACCCGCTGGTGGCCACCGAGCCGTCGCCCCCCAGCGCCACGGCCACCGCCCCCTGCCAGCGCGCGTCGCCCAGCGTCCCGGCGTGGTACTGGATGGCCTGCGCCCACCCGGCGGCGGGGGTGTACTGCGAGCCCACATCGCCGGCCATGGGAAGGACCACGCACCCGGCCGGGCGGGGCAGGTTGCACACCACGCCGATGTCGCGCCCGTCGCTGAAGCCGCCGGCGCGCCCCAGCGGGCTCCCCACCGCGTCGGCCAGCGGCAGCCCCACGGAGAGGAGCAGCGGGCGGGCCCGGTAGTACGCCCCCACGCCGTCGCGTTCGCCGGTGAGGAGCGCCCCCAGGATGGCCTGGGTCACATCGTGGCCCCGGGCGGAGAACTGGTAGAGCACCACGTGATCGCGCGGGACGCTGGCGCGCTGCCGGTTGGTGGCCTCCTCCACGTCGTCCAGCGTGCGGGAGGCCAGGGCGTGGTACGCCACGCGTCGCCAGTCGATCCCGGCCAGCGGGGTGGGACGGGCAGGCGCGGGGGTCGGGCGCGGACGGGACGGGGACTTGGCAGGCATGGGGGGAAATCTGGGCGGCTGCGCGGCGCGGGGGGAGTCGCGGCGGGCGTCGTGGCGGCGCGTCGTGGTGGTGCCGTCGTGTGGCCGGGCGCGCGCTGCTAGCTTTGGGGGATGACGACCCCTCCCTTGCTGGTGGCGCGTGACGGCGGCGTCCTCACGCTCACCCTGAACCGCCCCGAGGTGCTCAACAGCGTGACCCGCGCCATGGCGGAGGCGCTGCTGGCCGCGCTGGACGAGGCGCGCCGCGACGAGGCCGTGCGCTGCGTGGTGCTCACCGGGGCCGGGCGCGCCTTCTGCGCGGGGCAGGACCTGGCCGAGGCGCTCCCCGACGGGGACGGGCCGATGCCCGACATCGGCGACTTCGTGGAGCAGTGCTACAACCCGCTCATCCTGGCGATCCGGTCGCTGGAGAAGCCGGTGCTGTGCGCGGTGAACGGCACCGCGGCGGGGGCGGGGGCCAACCTGGCCTTCGCCTGCGACCTCACGATTGCCGCCGAGGAGGCGGCGTTCGTGGAGAGCTTCGCCAACCTGGGGCTGATCCCCGACACGGGGGGGACCTACTTCGTGCCGCGGCTGGCGGGGCTGCAGCGGGCCACGGGGCTGTTCTTCCTGGCCGAGAAGCTGCCGGCGGCGCAGGCCAAGGCGTGGGGGCTCATCTGGGACGTGGTCCCCGGGCCGCAACTGGCGGAGGTGGTGCGGGCGATGGCGCAGCGGCTGGCCGGTCGCGCCACGCGCGGCTTCGGGCTCACCAAGCGCGCGCTGCTGGCCAGCGCCACCAACGGGCTGGCGGCGCAGCTGGCGGTCGAGGCGGCAGCCATGCGCGAGGCGGGGCGCACGGCGGATTACGAGGAGGGGGTGCGGGCGTTCCTGGCCAAACGCGCGCCGGTGTACCGTGGCTGCTGAGGGCGGGGTGATGGCGCCGGCGGTCATCGGCGTCGTGGGCGCCGGGGCGATGGGGGCCGGGATTGCCCAGGTGGCGGCCGCCCATGGGCATGCGGTGCTGCTGGCCGACGCCGCGCCGGGCGCGTTGGCGCGGGCGCGCGACGGGCACGCCGAGGCGATGGCCCGCGAGGTGGCCAAGGGGCGCCGCGCCGAGGCCGACGCCCGGGCGGTGCTGGAGCGCATCACCTACGTGGCCGGGGCCGATGCGGCCGCCCTGGCACCTTTTGCCGCCTGCGGGGTGGTGGTCGAGGCGATCGTGGAGCGGCTGGAGGCCAAGCAGGCGCTGTTGCGCGCGCTGGAGGGGATCACGGCCCCCGAGGCGCTGCTGGCGTCGAACACGTCGTCGCTGTCCATTGCCGCGCTGGCGGGGAGCTGCACGCACCGGGAGCGGGTGGTGGGGGTACACTTCTTCAACCCGGCGCCGGTGATGCCGCTGGTGGAGGTGATCCCGGCCATCTCCACGGCGCCGGCGGTGGTGGCGCAGGCGCGCGCGCTGGCGCTGGCGTGGGGGAAGGTGGTGGTGCAGGCGGCCGACACCCCCGGGTTCCTGGTGAACCGGGTGGCGCGCCCGTTCTACGGCGAGTCGCTGCGGCTGCTGGAGGAGGGGGTGGCCGATGCCGCCACCATCGACTGGGCGCTGCGCACGCTGGGCGGCTTCCGCATGGGTCCCTTCGCGCTGATGGACTTCATCGGGCTGGACGTGAACTTCGCGGTGACGCGGTCGGTGTACGACGGCACCTTCGGTGACCCGCGCTACCGCCCCAGCCTGGCGCAGCAGCGGCTGGTGGAGGCGGGGTGGCTGGGGCGCAAGAGCGGGCGCGGCTTCTACGACCACGCGCCCGGGGCCGAGCCCCCCGCCCCGGTGGAGGACGCCACGCTGGGGCAGGGCATCGTGGACCGGGTGGTGGCCATGCTGGTGAACGAGGCGGTGGAGGCGGTGCACCTGCGCCTCGCCTCGGTGGAGGATGTGGAGCTGGCGATGACCACTGGCGTGAACTACCCGCGCGGGCTGCTGGCGTGGGGCGATGCGCTGGGCCCCGCGGCGGTGCTGGCGCGGCTGGAGGCGCTGCAGGCGGAAACGGGGGACCCCCGCTACCGCCCCAGCGTGCGGCTGCGGCAGCTGGTGCACGCCGGGGCCTCGCTGCTGACCCCCCGCCCAACGGCTTGACCCGGCACTTCCCTTGACTGGACGGCACGGCATGACTGACGCGTACCTCATCGACGGGGGGCGCACCCCCATTGGCGCCCTCGGGGGCGCCCTGTCCCGCGTGCGGACCGACGACCTGGCGGCGCACGCCCTTGCGCGGCTGGTGGCGCAGGTGGCCGCCGCCGCCCCCGCCTTCGATCCGGCCGCCATTGATGACGTGGTGCTGGGGTGCGCCAACCAGGCCGGGGAGGACAACCGCAACGTGGCCCGCATGGCGGCGCTGCTGGCGGGGCTCCCCGTCACGGTGCCCGGAGAGACGGTCAACCGCCTGTGCGCGTCGGGGCTGAGCGCGGTGGGGCACGCGGCGCGCGCCATCCGCACCGGCGAGATGGCGCTGGTGGTGGCGGGGGGCGTGGAGGGGATGACGCGCGCGCCCTACGTGCTCTCCAAGGGAGGCGCCCCCTTTGCGCGGGACCAGCAGCTGGCGGACACCACGCTGGGGTGGCGCTTCGTGAATCCGCGGATGCAGGCCGCGCACGGCACCGACAGCATGGGGGAGACCGCCGAGCATGTCGCCGCCGAGCACGGCATCAGCCGCGCCGACCAGGATGCGTTTGCGCTGCGCTCGCAGCAGAAGGCGGCGGCCGCGCGCGCCGCCGGGCGGCTGGCCGAGGAGATCTGGCCGGTGGAGCTGCCGCAGCGGAAGGGGGCGCCCGTGGTGGTGGCGGACGACGAGTTCCTGCGCCCCGACACCACGCGGGAGGGGCTGGCCGCGCTGCGCCCCGCCTTCCGGCACGACGGGCAGGGGAGCGTGACCGCCGGGAACAGCAGCGGGCTCAACGACGGGGCCGCCGCGCTGCTGCTGGGGTCGACGGCGGCGGTGGCCGCGCTGGGGGTGGCGCCGCTGGCGCGCGTGGTGGCGGCGGCGTCGGCCGGCGTGCCGCCGCGCGTCATGGGGATTGGCCCCGTGCCGGCCACGCGCAAGGTGCTGGCGCTGGCGGGGCTCACGCTGGACCAGGTGGACGTCATCGAGCTCAACGAGGCGTTTGCGGCGCAGGCGCTGGCCTGCCTGCGGCAGCTGGGGGTGGCCGACGACGACCCGCGGGTGAACCCCAACGGCGGGGCGATCGCCCTGGGGCACCCGCTGGGGATGAGCGGGGCGCGCCTGGCGCTCACCGCCGCGCGCCAGCTCCGCCGCACCGGCGGCCGCTACGCCCTCTGCACCATGTGCATCGGGGTGGGGCAGGGGTACGCCCTCCTCCTCGAGCGCGCCTGACCGCCGTTCACTCCGCCATCCGGGATTCCGCCATGCTTCGCCTCGCCAACTACGCCTTCGACCAGTGGATCGAGGGGACCGGTGCGTTCACGCCGCTGCTGGACGCCGTCACGGGCGCGCCGCTGGCGGAGAGTTCCACCGAGGGGCTGGACCTGCGCGCGGTGCTCGCGCATGCGCGCACGGTGGGGGGGCCGCCGTTGCGGGCGATGACCTTCCACCAGCGCGCGCTGATGCTCAAGCGCATCGCCACGGCGCTGATGGCGCGCAAGGAGGAGTTCTACCCGCTGTCGTACCAGACCGGCGCCACGCGCCCCGACTCGTGGGTGGACATCGAAGGGGGGATCGGCACGCTGTTCGCCTTTGCCAGCCGCGGGCGGCGCGAGTTCGCCAACGAGCGCTTCCACGTGGAGGGCCCCACCGAGCCGCTCTCCAAGGGGGGCACCTTCGTGGGGCGGCACCTGCTGGTGCCGCTGGAGGGCGCGGCCGTCCACATCAACGCCTTCAACTTCCCCGTGTGGGGGATGCTGGAGAAGATGGCGCCGGCGCTGCTGGCCGGGGTGCCCTGCGTGGTCAAGCCGGCCACGGACGGGAGCCACCTGGCGGCCGCCGTGTTCCGGGCCATCCTGGACACCGGCGAGCTGCCGGCGGGGGCCATCCAGCTGCTGTGCGGCGAGCCGCGCGACCTGCTGGACCACGTGGAGGAGCAGGACGTGGTGGCCTTCACCGGCTCGGCGGCCACCGGGCAGCGGCTCAAGGCCGGGGAGGCGGTGGTGCGGCACGCGGTGCGCTTCAACATGGAGGCGGACTCGCTCAACTGCTGCATCCTGGGCCCCGACGCGGTCCCGGGCACCGAGGAGTTCGACCTCTTCATCAAGGAGGTCGCGCGGGAAATGACCTCCAAGGCGGGGCAGAAGTGCACGGCGGTGCGCCGCACGCTCGTCCCCGCGGGGCTCGAGGAGGCGGTGATCGCCGCGCTGGGGAAGCGGCTGGCGGGGACGACGATTGGCGCCCCCACGGCGGAGGGGGTGCGCATGGGGCCGCTGGCGTCGCACCGGCAGGTGGGGGCGGTGCGCGCCAACGCCGAGCGGATCCGGCAGGGGGCGGAGCGGGTGGCGGGAGGCGGCGACTTCGCGGTGGTGGGGGCCGACCGCGAGGCCGGGGCGTTCTACGCCCCCGAGCTGCTGTACTGCGCCGAGCCGCGGCGCCGCCTGGAGCCGCACGAGATCGAGGCGTTCGGGCCGGTGAACACCGTGATGCCGTACCGCGGCGCCGACGAGGCGGTGGCGCTGGCGCGGATGGGGCGCGGGTCGCTGGTGGGATCGGTGGTCACCCACGACGCGGCGTTTGCGCGGGACGTGGTGCTGGGGGCGGCGTCGGCGCACGGGCGGTTCCTGGTGCTCGACCGCCACTGCGCGAAGGAGAGCACCGGGCACGGCTCGCCGCTGCCGGGGCTGGTGCACGGCGGCCCCGGGCGCGCCGGCGGCGGCGAGGAGCTGGGGGGCGCGCGTGGCGCGTCGCACTACCTGCAGCGGGTGGCGCTGCAGGGGAGCCCGGCGGTGGTGGCCGCGGTGACGCGCGAGTGGACCAGGGGGGCCCCCGAGCGGGGCGACGCGGTGCACCCCTTCCGCAAGAGCTTTGACGAGCTGGCGGTGGGGGACACGCTGGTGACGGCGTCGCGGCTGATCACACTGGAGGACGTCGAGGCCTTTGCGCGGCTCAGCGGCGACACCTTCTACGCGCACATGGACGGCGAGGCGGCGCAGGCGCACGGCGTGTTCGCCGGGCGCGTGGCGCATGGCTACTTCGTGCTGTCGGCGGCGGCGGGGCTGTTCGTGGACCCGGTGCTGGGGCCGGTGATGGCCAACTACGGGCTGGAGGGGCTGCGCTTCACGGCCCCCGTCTACCCCGGCGACAGCATCCACGTGCGGCTGACGGTGAAGACGAAGACCGTGAAGGAGCTGCCGGCCGACGTGGTGCCGCAGGGGGTGGTGGCGTGGGACGTGGAGGTGCGCAACCAGCGGGGGGAGGCGGTGGCGGTGTACACCATCCTCACGCTGGTGCGGCGCGACCACCGGTTCGGGGCGCCCGCGGCGGCGTAGGGCGCCCTTGGGAGGTGCCCGTGCGCCGTCACTTGCGGCGCGGGGCCCGACCGTTGGTGGTCCACACCACGATCACGCCGCAGGCGGCGGTGGAGCCGGCAAACTCCCCCGGCACGTCGCCGGCGCCGGTGTACACCTCGATCCCCTGGATGTCGCGCACGGGGACGACCGGCCCGAAGTCGTTGTCCTCGCGCTCGTCGATGATGTACTGCGGGGGGCAGCCCAGGGTGGCGCGCACCATCTGCGCCTGGCAGTAGCCCCCGCTGCACACCATCTGCACGCCGCGCAGCGTGCGCAGCACGTCCTGCAGCGAGTTGAACTGCCCCGCCTCGATCTCGTCGCGGGTGCGGTACTGCCCGCGCCCCGTGGCCCGGCGGCGCTCGAAGTCGAGGAAGCGGCTCCCCATCCCCGGCATGGCGGTGACCGGGACGGCCGGGAGCCGCTGGGCGCGGGGGCCGGTATCGGCCGCTGCGGCCCCCGCGCCCAGCGGCTCCAGCTCCAGCTCGCGCTCGAGCACCTCGCGCGGGGCCAGCGGAAGCGTGAGCGGCCCGCGCTGGTACCCCGGGGCAGTGACCAGCAGGCGCACGAGGCCGGGGGGGAGTCCGGCCAACAGGAAGCGCCCGAGCGAGTCGGTGCGGGTGCTGAGGCCGGCGGAGGTGGCGGTGACGGTGGCGCCCACCAGGGGGGTGCCGGTGACGGCATCGTAGACCCGCCCCTGGAAGGTGGCGGCCAGGGCCCCGGGGCGCTGGGCGAGCAGCAGCCCCGGCGCGGTGAGGACGAGCAGCGCGGTGAGGACGGGCAGCGCGGCGAGGGCGCGCAGCGTGGACGTGGCGCGCGCGTGCTGGCGCGCCACGTCCGTGCCAGGCCGGAGCTTCGTGAGAATGAACACGCAGGTAGGGGATACGGGAATGATCACGTCGGGAATCCCGGTCGTGAAATGCGACGGGATCGTCACGGAAAAGTTGCAGCCTCGTCCTTTCCGATGCAGCTTCGAGGGATCCCCCTCGGCCTCCCGTGCGGACGCCGGCGGGGCGGATTCGGGATGGTCCCGACGATGGACCCTTACACGGACAGGAGTACGAATGTCACACCTCGTGCGTCGGTTGGTTGCCGTCGCCGCCACACTGGTCGCGCTGCTGGCCCCCCAGGGGGCCTGGGCGCAGGGGCAGGTTGTCGTCACCGGGCGCGTCACCTCGGCCGGGGAGCCGCTGGGGGGGGCGAGCGTCGGGATCGCGGAGCTGGCGGCCGGCGCCGTCACCGATGCCAACGGGCGGTACACCTTCACGGTGGACGCGGCGCGCGCGGCGGGCAAGCCCGTGACGCTGGTGGCGCGCTTCATCGGGTACCGTCCCATCCGCCGGGCCGTGACGCTGGCGGCGGGGCGCAGCGAGCAGAACTTCGAGCTCGAGAAGGACATCCTGAACCTCGAGGCGGTGGTGACGACCGGCGTGTCGGACGCCACGTCGCAGAAGAAGACCACCTTCGCGGTGGCGGCGGTGGACAACGCGCAGATCAAGGAGGCGCCGTCCACCTCGCCGCTGGGCGCGCTCAACGGGCGCGTGGCGGGGGCGAGCGTGACGGCGGTGAACGGCGAGCCGGGCTCGGCGCCCCGCATCCGCCTGCGCGGCCCCACGTCGCTCACGGGCGGGCAGGACCCGCTGATCATCGTGGACGGGACGATCGCGCGGATCTCGCTGGCCGACATCAACGCCGAGGACATCGAGCGGATCGAGGTCATCAAGGGGGCGGCGGCCAGCTCGCTGTACGGGTCGGACGCGGCCAACGGGGTGGTGCAGATCTTCACCAAGCGCGGCGCGTCGCTGGCGCAGGGGCAGACCAGCGTGACCGTGCGCAACGAGGTCGGCTCCAACGAGCTGCGCAAGGTGATCCCCAACAACCTCTCGCACCCCTTCCAGGTGGACGCGAGCGGGCAGTTCCGGCGCGACGCCAACGGCAACCGCATCCGCGAGGCGGACCTCATCTCGGACAACGCGTACCCCGAGGTGTTCGACCAGCTGGGGCAGGTGTTCCGCCCCGGCACGTTCATGACCAACTACATCTCGGTCGGGCAGCGGAACGCCACCTCCAACTTCAGCGCGTCGTTCCAGAACACCAAGGACGGCGGGATTGCCAACCTGCTGGACGGGTTCCGGCGCCAGAACTTCCGCATGAACCTGGACCTGTCGCTGCACCCCACGCTGGAGGTGCAGACCGGGGCGTTCTACGGGCAGTCGCGCGCCGACCAGGCCGATGACAGCTCGGGGAACGAGTGGTTCGGGCTGCGCTTCCTGGAGCCCAACATCAACCTGCTGGAGAAGAACCCCGACGGCTCGCCCTACAAGGCGGCGATCCGGCAGACGCCGGCCTCGGGGAACGTGAGCAACCCGCTGTACCGCTGGAACACGATCCAGAACAACAACGACCGGTCGCGCTTCACCGGGACGCTCAAGGTCCGCTACCGCCCGACCGGGTGGCTGACGGCCGAGGCGAACACGAACTTCGACCGCGGCTCGGCGGTGTTCAAGTCGTTCGTCCCCACCGGCTTCATCGGCTCCACGGGGAACGTCGGCCGGGGCTCGCTGTTCAGCAGCAGCAACGAGACGCGCGCCTACAACCTGGGCGGCACGCTCACCGCGGTGAAGTCCACCTCGTGGTTCACCAACACCACCAAGCTGGCCTGGGTGTACGAGGACCAGGAGAACCGCGGGACCAGCGTCCAGGCCACGGCGCTCACCGTCCCCCGCGTGACGGAGTTCGCCGCGGCCTCGCGCGACCCGGAGAACCCGATCATCCCGGGCTCGTTCACGCAGCCGATCCGCAACCAGAACTACTTCGCGATCACCACGTTCGACATCAAGGACAAGCTCATCATCGACGGGCTCGTCCGCCGCGACCAGTCGTCGCTGTTCGGCGCCGACCAGCGCAACAAGCTGTTCAAGCGCCTCTCGGGCGCGTACCGGGTGTCGGAGGACTTCACGATCCCCGGGGTGGACGAGTTCAAGGTGCGCGCCTCGTACGGCGAGGCCGGGCTGCGCCCGGTGTTCGACGCCCAGTACGAGCAGTTCGCCATCCAGGGCGGGAGCCCGGTGAAGATCACGCTGGGGAACCCGGACCTGCGCCCGGCCTTCTCGCGCGAGATCGAGGCCGGTTTCAACCTGAACTTCCTGAAGAACTTCACCTTCGAGTACAGCTACTCCAGCAAGATCACCGACGACCAGATCCTGAACGTGCCGGTGTCGTCGGCCACCGGGTTCCAGAACCAGTGGATCAACGGCGGGTCGCTGGCCGGCAAGACGCACGAGGTGCTGCTGGGCGCGGTGCTGGCCTCCACCAAGGACTTCCTCTGGCGGCTCAACATCGCCGGTGACCGCACCCGCCAGACGGTGACGGCGCTGGCGGTGCCGCCGTACCTGGTGGGGCCGGTGGCCAACACCACCATCTTCCGCCTGGCGCCCGGGGAGCGGTTCGGCGTGGTGTACGGCGGCAAGTGGGTGCAGTCGGCGGCGCAGCTGCAGCAGATGCTCACCGACAAGCAGCTCACCGGCACGGCGGCGGACTACGTGGTGAACGAGGAGGGGTACTACGTCCCCAAGGCCGACTGGCGCACGATCAACGAGAAGCCGATCAAGCTGCGCGATGCCAAGGGGAACGACCTGTTCCAGATCGCCGACGTCAACCCCGACTTCAACCTGAACTTCAACACCCAGCTCAACTGGAAGGGTGTCGCGGTGACGGCCGTGGTGAACTGGGTGAACGGCGGGCAGATCTACAACTACACGCGGCAGTGGCCGTTCTTCGACGAGCGCGACCCGGTGTACGACCAGCGCGCGAAGCCGGCGGCGGAGAAGAAGCCCACCACGTACTACGCCACGTTCTACAACAACTTCAACGCCAACGAGTACTTCGTGGAGGACGGCAGCTACGTCCGCCTCCGCGAGCTGGCGGTGAACTACCAGCTGCCGAAGGGGCTGGTGCGGAAGCTCGGCATCTCCGAGGACCGCTCGGCCCGCCTGGGGGTCGTCGGGCGCAACCTCTTCACGTCCACCAAGTACTCCGGGTATGATCCGGACGTGTCGGGGGGCGGGAACAACCCGTTCGCCTACCGCGTGGACTACTTCACCTACCCGATCTTCAAGACGTTCACGTTCATGCTGGAGCTCGGCCTGTGAGCCCCCTCAACCGGAGCATCCCTGCCATGCGGACGCGCGCCGCGGCGGCCACCCTGGGGGCCCTCCTCCTGGGTGCCTGCAACTCGCTGGACGTGGCCAACCCCAACGCCCCGGACGCCTCCCGGGCGCTGGCCGACCCGGCCGCCATCGAGCAGGTGGCCGCCGGGACGCTGCGCACCTGGTTCAACACGTTCGACGGCATGGAGGGGGGCGGCCCCCTCAACACGATGGCCCAGGCGTATTCGGCCTCGTGGAACAACTACAACATGAACTTCTACTCCTCCATCGACGCCGACGGCACGCGCAACACGCGGGCCTTCAAGAACGACCTGGCGTCGTCGGAGCGCACCACGATGATCGCGTACTGGCAGGGGTACTACTCGGTCATCTCCTCGTCCGTGGACGTGCTCACCGCCGTCCGCAAGAACAACCTCGTCATCGGCAGCGCGGCCAACACCCGG
>JBILKP010000297.1:0-3562 GCA_044376625.1 Gemmatimonas sp.
TTCGTGTCGGTGGGGATGCTCATCGACCCCCGCGTGCTCATGGACCAGCCGCTCCGCGTGCTGGCCACCGCCGGCGTGGTGCTGCTGGGCAACAGCGTGCTGGTGACGCTGCTGCTGGTGCTGCTGCGCCACCCCGTGGGGCCGTCGCTGCGGCTGGGGGCGGCGTTCGGACAGGTGGGGGAGTTCAGCTTCATCATGGCCGGGCTGGGGGTGTCGCTGGGGGTGCTCCCCGAGGCGGGGCGCAGCCTCGTGCTGGCTGCGGCACTGGTCACCATCGTGGCCAACCCCCTGCTGTACCGCGGTGCCCAGCGCCTGGCGGCGTGGCTGGCGCGCTTCCCGGCGCTCATCGACCGCATGGAGCGCACCCGCGAGCCGCGCGTGGCCACCACGGCGCTGTTCCAGGCCGTCCCGCGCGACCATGTCATCCTGGTGGGGTACGGCCGCGTGGGGCGCACCATCGGCGACGCGCTGCAGCGGCGTGGCATCCCGTTCGTGGCCATCGAGCAGGACCGGCGCACCCTCGAGGTGATGCGGGGGACGGGGGTGCCGGCCATCTACGGCAATGCCACGCGCGCCGACATCCTTCAGCTGGCGCACCCGGCCACGGCGCGGCTGCTGGTGGTGGCCACCCCCGACCCATATCACGCGCAGGTGGTCATCGAGCGCGCCCGCGAGGCCAATGCGGCGCTGCAGGTGGTGGTGCGCACCCACGGCGACGAGGAGCAGGCGCTGTTCGAGCGGATGGGGGTGCAGCGCGCACTCATGGGAGAGCGCGAGCTGGCCTACGCCATGGCGTACCACAGCCTGCGCGCCATGGGGTGCAGCGACGACCATGCCGACCACGTGCTGGACGAGCTGCGCGACGGTGGGCGCATGGCCACCACCGAGTTCCGCGCCCTGCTCCGGCAGGACTAGCAGCAGGAGTAGCGGCAGGACTAGCGGCGGGGCCCGCGCCGGGCCCCGCCGCCACCGCGGTCACACCCGCACGATCCCCGGCCGCCCGTGCTCCAGCCGCCACCGGGTGGCGGTCTCCACCGGCGCATCGGGCTGCCGCACGTACGGCACGGTGCGGTAGTCGGTGTGCCACGCCCCCTGGTCCACCCGGCAGTGCACGTAGCCGCGGCGGCTCTGGTACCAGTGCACGTGCGGGTTCTCCCGCTGCATCGTGGCCCACCGCTCGGCGGGGATGTCGCGCCCGTCGCCGTCGGAGGTGATCGACGTGCCCACGAACTCCGCCGCCACCACCGGCTGGTCGGGGCGCAGGAAGCCGCGCCGCAGCTCGTTCACCCAGTTGGTGTGGATGTCGCCGGTGATCGCCACCGTGCGGTTGGGCGCGCGCTCGGCGATGGCGGCCAGCAGCCGGTCGCGCGCCACCGGGTAGCCGCTCCACTGGTCCATCGACGTGGTCACGTCGGGGCCCGGCGCGCTGTCGGCCGGCGCCAGCATCACCTGGTTGGCCAGCACCTGCCACCGCGCCGTCGACGCGCCGATCCCGTCCACCAGCCACCGCTCCTGCGCCGCCCCCAGCAGCGTGCGCGACGGGTCCAGGTGCGCGCCGCAGCCGTAGGGCTGGATGCGGTCGCCGCACGCCTGGTCGTCGCGGTACTGGCGCGTGTCCAGCACCCACAGCCGCGCCAGCGCCCCCCAGTCGGCCGAGCGGGTGATGGTGAGGTCGGCCCAGGAGCGCACGCGCGGGACCCGCACCGGCTGGTGCTCCCACCACGCCTGGTAGCCGGCGGCGCGCCGCGCGCGCACCTGCTCCTCCGACTCCATCTCGTTCTCCCCCACCGACGCGGCGTAGTTGTTGTCCACCTCGTGGTCGTCCCAGGTGACCAGCCACGGGCAGCGCGCGTGCGCCGCCTGCAGCAGCGGGTCGCTCTTGTACTGCGCGTAGCGGCGCCGGTAGTCGTCCAGCACGCGGATCTCGCCTCCCACGTGCGCACGCACCGCGGCCGGGCCGCTGGGCCCCTCGTAGATGTAGTCCCCCAGGTGCACCGCCAGGTCCAGCTGCGCCTCGCGCGCCAGGTGGCCGTAGGCGGTGAAGAAGCCGTCGTCGTACTTCTGGCACGACATGAACGCGAAGGCCAGCGGCACCACGGCGCCCGCGGCCGGCGTGGTGCGCAGCATCCCCACCGGACTGGTCGCCTCGCCGCTGCGGAAGCGGTACCAGTACCAGCGGTCCGGCTGCAGCCCGGTCACGTCCACGTGCACGCTGTACCCCAGCTCGATCGCGGCGGTGGCGCGCCCCTTCTGCACCACCTTCGCAAAGCGGTCGTCCTCGGCCACCTCCCAGTCCACCGCGGCCTTGGCCGTCAGCATGCCGCCGTCGGGGTCCAGCGGGCGCGGCGCCAGGCGCGTCCACAGCACGGCGCCCCCCGGCGTCGGGTCCCCCGAGGCCACGCCCAGCGTGAACGGGTCGTCGGCGAAGCGCGGGCGCAGCGTGACGCGCCAGTCGTTGGGGATGACGGCGGTCAGGGCGGCCAGGCGGGCGAGGTCGGCCAGGAAGTCGCGGCGATCCATGGCGCCGGCCTACTTCCGCGCCACGGGCTCAAGCCGCAGGATCGCCGACGGCTGCGACGCGCGGTCGTCGATGGCGAGATAGAGGAAGCCGTCGGGGCCCTGCTGCACGTCGCGGATGCGCCCCTTGCGGCGCACCAGCACCTCGCTGATCTCGGCCTTGCCGCCGGTGAGCGTGACGCGCGCCAGCTGCTCGCCGGCCATGCCGCCCACGAAGATGTTCCCCTTCCAGCGCGGGAAGGCGTTCCCCGTGTAGATGAGCATCCCGGCGGTGGCGATGGAGGGGACCCACACGGCCAGCGGCTGCTCCATCCCCTCCTTGGTGGTGGCCGCGTGGATGGCCGACCCGGAGACGTAGTTCACGCCGAAGCCGATGACGGGCCAGCCGTAGTTGGCTCCCTTCTTGATCCGGTTGAGCTCGTCGCCCCCCTGCGGGCCGTGCTCGGTTTCCCACAGCTCGCCGGTCTCGGGGTGCAGCACCAGCCCCTGCGGGTTGCGGTGCCCGTAGCTCCAGATCTCCGGGCGCGCGCCCTCGCGCCCCACGAACGGGTTGTCGGGGGGGACGCGCCCGTCGTCAAAGAGGCGGAGGATCTTGCCGTGGTGGTTCCCCAGGTCCTGCGCCGGGTGCGCCGGGAGGTTGCCGGTGGGGGGCACCTGCCGGTCACCCACGGAGACGTACAGGTAGCCCTTGCCGTCGAACACCAGCCGCGACCCGAAGTGTCCCGGCGCGCCGCGCGTCTGCGCGACGAAGATCTCCTGCACGTTGGTGAGCTGGTCGTTCACCAGCGTGCCGCGCACCACGGCGGTGGTGCCGTTCTCGCGCTCCCCGGTGGGCTTGGAGAAGCTCAGGTACACCAGCTTGTTGCTGGCGAAGTCGGGGTGGACGGCCACGTCCAGCAGCCCCCCCTGCCCGCGCGACAGCACCGCCGGGACGCCGCCCACCGGCGTGGGGAGCAGCTTCCCCTTGCGCACGAGGCGCAGCCGCCCGGGGCGCTCGGTCACCAGCAGGTCGCCGTTGGGGAGGAACGCCAGCCCCCACGGGTTC
>JBILKP010000298.1:0-3561 GCA_044376625.1 Gemmatimonas sp.
GCGATCACTGTGGACATGAGCCTCACCTCGCCGGGGTGCCCGTCGGGGCCCGAGATCATGGGGGAGGCGGAGGAGCAGCTGCGCACCATCCCGGGGGTGGGGACGGTGACGATGAACCTGGTGTGGAGCCCACCCTGGACCCCGGAGCGGATTGAGCCCCGGGTGCGGGCCTACATGGGGTTCTGAAGGGGGGCGGGAGCCGGGACCTTCAGCAGCGGACGGGGGTCGTCACGCAGCACCCGCACGATCGACCACACCACCGGCAGCAGCGCCGCGGCACCCATCCACAGTGCCAGGTCGGCGACATTGGCCACCATCATGGCCCCGCCGGGGAGGTGGATCCCCAGGAAGTCCGCCACCCCGGGCGGACCAAACAGCAGGCTGGCCAGGTTCCCCAGCGCCCCGCCACCCACCGTCCCCAGCGCCCAGGTGGCCCGGCGGTCCACCGCCGCCAGGTGCGTGACCACGGCGGCCATGAGCGCCAGGGCCAGCACGGTGATCGCCACATTCACATGCCAGGTGTACGGCCCCACGCTGCCGCCACCGGCGTTCCCCATGTTGTACACCAGCAGCAGCGACAGCCGCTCGGCCACGTGCACAACGGAGGTGGGCCCCACCAACAGCAGGGTGGCCGCCTGCTTGGTGGCCAGGTCCATGCCGGCCACGAGCAGCATCACCAGGGCGAAGCGGGCAAGGATGGGAGGGCCGGCGAGGGGCATGGTGATCGCGAGGCGGGGCGGGAAGCGATCGAGGCGGGAGGTCGGCAGCGCCATCGCTCCCGACGCACCGCTCTACTGCACAGGGCGTGCCGCCGTGCTCGGCTCCCCCGCCGCCCGCTGTTCCCTGCCAGATGCCCCGGGGCGAGAGCGCGCGCCGGCGCCCGCTGCGGGAGAAGCTGTGGCGCGAACACCACGCCCGCCAGCACCCGGTGCGGCGCCAACGCCACACCCCCTGCACTCGGCCGCACCGGTGGCGCCCCCGTTCCGGGGGGCACCCCAACCGGCAGCGGCCGGTCAGTCGCCCTTGTAGGGAGAGTCCGAGGGGACGCTGCCGTGCAGCGCCTTGATGAACCCGGTCCCCAACACCTCGGCCTGCCAGGCGCGGAGATCGGGGAGCTCCGCCAGCTCATCCAGGTGGCGGGGGTTGCGGCGGGCCACCGCTTCCATGCGGTCGCGCGAGCAGAGGACGCCGGGATCCAGGTCCAGGTCGGCGGCCACGCGGTCACGCACCGCCTTGAGGCGCGCCACCCGGTCGTCGAAGTCGGGGTCGCGGTCCCAGCGCGCCGCCTTGGGGAAGCGGGGGAGCTCGGCTTCGGGGAGGGCGTTGGCGCGGGCGATCCCCTGTAGCGCCTCGGCGATGCGCCCCTCGGACATGCCGCGGGGGAACCCCTTGAGCCCGGCGATCTGCTCGCGGGTGGCCGGGGCGGTGCGGGCGATGTCCAACAGCAGGTCATTCCCCGCCACACGGAAGGTGGCGCGGTCCAGCTCGGCGGCAATGGCGTCGCGCCACTGCAGCAGCTCGCGCAGGCGCGCCAGCTCGCGGCGGGTGAGGTCGCGCGCGCCCTTGAGGCGCATCCACGCCGCGTCGGCGGTGTCGGGCTCCCAGCGGGCCCCCTCGGTGCGCCGGAACTCCTCCTGCGCCCAGTGCAGCCGCCCCTTGGCCACCAGCGCCTCGCGCAGGCGGTCGCGCAGCGGCAGCAGGTGGCGCGTGTCCTGCGCGGCGTAGTCCAGCATGTCGGCCGTGAGGGGGCGCATGCTCCAGTCGGCGCGCTGATGCTTCTTGTCCAGGCGCAGGGCGAAGAACTGCTCCAGCAGCGCCGCGAGGCCGAAGGCGCGGATCCCCAGCAGCTGCGCGGCCACGCGCGTGTCGAACAGCCCGGTCACCTGCCAGCCGTAGTCCTGGCGCAGCAGGCGCAGGTCGTAGTCGGCGTCGTGCAGCACCACTTCCACGCCGGGGTCGGCCAGCAGGGCGCCCAGCCGCGTGGGGGTGCCGATGGGGAGCGGGTCAATGACCGCCTCGTGGCGGTCGGTGGCCAGCTGGAGGAGGTAGATCCGGTCGACGAACCGGTGGAAGCTGGCCCCCTCGGTGTCGAGCGCCAGCGCCCGCACCTCGGTGAGGGAGGCGAGGAACCGCTCGACGGCGTCGGGGGTGTCGAGGTACTGGGGAACCGGGGAGGACATGAGTACGGACAAGATACACCGCCAGCCAAGGGCACCGGACCCCGGGGATGGGTCCCCGCGTTAGTTTCCGTGGCCATGACCCCTCCCCTCCCCTCTCCGCCCCCCGCGCGCGGGTGGAGCACTGCCGACCTGGCCCGCGGGGCCACGGTGGTGCTGGCGGTGTGGTTTGGCGTCCAGCTGCTGTGGGCCACCAGCTCGCTGATGTTCCTGGTGTTCCTGGCCACGCTGTTCGGGCTGGCGGTGGCGCAGGGGGTGGACCGGCTGGCGCGGCTGGGGGTGCGCCGCGGCGTGGCCTCGGCGCTGCTGGTGTTCGGAACCGTGGGGGCGATTGGCGGGGTGCTGGGGGTGTCGGCGCCCACGCTGGTGCGCGAGGCGCGGGTGCTGGAGACCGAGGTGCCGGCGGCGCTGGGGAAGCTGCAGGGGTGGGTGGCGGCGCATCAGGGCGGCTGGGTGGGGCAGCTGCTGCCCGGCACGCCAGCCACCGACACGGCGACCGTTGCCGCCGACTCGGCCGGGGGGGGGAACGCGCTCCGGCAGGCGCCACCGGCCGCGCCCGGGATGCTGGCGGCGATCGGCGACCGGCTGTCCACCGGGCTGGCCGGCGCCTCGCGGCTGCTGCTGTCGCTGGTGTCGGGGACGGCGGCGGTGCTGGGGGCGCTGGTGCTGGTGCTGTTCCTGGCCATCTACATCGGCGCCGAGCCCGAGGTGTATCACGGCTGGATCCTGGCCGGGGTGCCGGCGGAGTCGCGCGCCGGGGTGCGCGAGGTGCTGGCGCGCATGGCCGCGGTGCTGCGCAAGTGGCTGGTCACGCAGCTCATCGCCATGATCGCCATCGGGACGGTGAGCCTGGTGGTGCTGCTGCTGCTGGACGTGAAGGGGGCGGCGGCGCTGGCGTTCATTGCGGGGCTGCTGGAGTTCGTCCCCACCGTGGGGCCGCTGTTGAGCGCCATTCCGGCGGTGCTGATGGGCTTCGTGGATTCCCCCGAGAAGGCGCTGGCGGTGGCGGCGGCGTACTGGGGGATCCAGTTCGTGGAGAACAACCTCCTCATCCCGTACCTGATGCGGGGGGAGATGGACCTGCCGCCGGCGATCACGCTGGTGGCGCAGGCGCTGATGACGATCCTGTTCGGCTTCCTGGGGCTGATGGTGGCGGTGCCGCTGACGTCGGCGGTGCTGGTGCCGCTGCGGATGCGCGCCGAGCGGGAGGACGCGCGGGAGCGGGCGCTGGGGGCGGGCGCCGAGGCGCCGCGATGATTGCGCGGCTGCCGGGGGTGTGGCTGGGGTACGACGACAGCGGGCGCGGGGCGCCGCTGCTGCTGCTGCACGGCTTCCCGCACGACCGCTCCATCTGGGGGCCGGTGCGCAGTGCGCTGGCGGGGCG
>JBILKP010000299.1:0-3531 GCA_044376625.1 Gemmatimonas sp.
CGTGCGCCAGCTCGTGCGCGATCCACAGGGGGAGCAGCTCGGCGTCCAGCCCCAGCGACTGCACGTCGGGGTTGACCACGCCGGTGAAGTGCTCGAGGCAGACGAAGGCCACGCCCCGCCCGTCCACTACCAGCTCGCCGGCGTTGGCGGCCCCCACCCCCACCATGAGCACGACGTCGAAGTCCGCGTCGGGGGCGAGGAGCGCGCGCACCTCGGCCTCGGTGCGCGCCGCCAGCGCCAGCACGTCGGTGGTGCGCAGCAGCGCCTGCAGGTCCTCGCGGCGCGCCTGCACCGTGGTGCGCACCACCTCGTCAAACACCGGCCCCTCGGGCTCGACGACGTAGTTGTCCCAGTAGGCGGCGAGGAGCGGGCGGTGCCGCTCGAAGTACGCGCGGTACGCGGCCTCGCGATCGGGGGCCTCGAGGACCGCCAGGAAATCCGGGACAAGATTGATGAGCATGCGTGCCGCAACATACCGATGCACCCGGCAGCCAACAAGGCAAGACGCCGCGCATGCGGCCGCCCGTGAAACGATGCGGGGCTACCGCGTGCCGAAGAGCCGATCGCCGGCGTCGCCCAGCCCGGGGAGGATGTAGCCGTTGGCATTCAGCTCGCGGTCGAGCGCCGCGGCCAGCACGGGGACGTCGGGGTGCTCCGCCGCCAGGCGCCGCACCCCCTCGGGGGCGGCCACCAGGCACAGGAACCGGATGCGCCGCGCCCCCGCACGCTGCAGCGACCGCACCGCCGCGCACGCGCTCCCGCCGGTGGCCAGCATGGGGTCCAGCAGCAGGAAGTCGCGCTCGGCGGCGTCGCCGGGGACCTTGAAGTAGTAGTCCACCGGCTCGAGGGTGTCGTGGTCGCGGTACAGGCCGATGTGCCCCACGCGCGCCGAGGGGATGAGGCGCAGGATCCCCTCCACCATCCCGAGCCCGGCGCGCAGGATGGGGACCAGCGTGAGCTTCTTGCCGCGCACCGCGTACCCCGTGGTGGATTCCAGCGGGGTGTCCACCGGCACGGGCTCCAGCGCCAGGTCGCGCGTGGCCTCGTAGGCCATCAGCATGGCGATCTCGTCGACCAGCTCCTTGAACTGCTTGGTGGAGGTGGCGCGGTCGCGCAGCAGGGTGACCTTGTGGTGGACCAGCGGGTGGTCCATGAGCTGCAGCGTGGGGAAGTCGGGGCGGGTGGCGGCCATGGGGCCAAACTACCGGGCACTGCACGCGGGCGGAATGCGGGGTAGCTTGGGGCATGGTGACCCGCCTGGACCTTCCCCAGGTGGCGGCCGGGGATCCGCCGCCGCCGATCCGCCGTGTGGCCGTGTTCTGCGCCTCCAACCCCGGCGCCCGCCCGGACTATCTGGAGGCGGCCGCCGCGCTGGGGCGCGCCGTGGCGGGGCGCGGGTGGGCCGTGGTGTACGGGGGTGGCCGGGTGGGCATGATGGGGGCGCTGGCCGATGCCGCGCTTGAGGCCGGGGGCGAGGTGATCGGCGTGATGCCGCATGGGCTGGTGCAGCGCGAGGTGGCGCACCACCGCCTCACGGCGCTGCATGTGGTGGACTCGATGCACGACCGCAAGGCCATGATTGCCGAGCTGGCCGACGCCTTCGTCACCCTCCCGGGCGGGATCGGGACGCTGGAGGAGTTCTTCGAGGTGTGGACCTGGGGGCAGCTGGGGGTACACCGCAAGCCGGTGGCGCTGCTGGAGGTGGCCGGGTACTGGGCGCCGCTGGTGGCGATGCTGCGCCACGCCGAAGCGGAGGGGTTCCTGCGCGGCACGCTGGATGCGTGGCTGCGGGTGTACGACACCCCCGAGGCGGTGGTGGCCGGCTTGCCGCAGCTGGCGCCCCCGGCCGTGCGGCGGTGGCTGCGCCTGGGGGAGACGTAAGTCGGCCGCGGGGTGGTGCAGCCCAGCGGCTGCATCTGGCACACGCGTTCCCTCGTGGCGAGAATGGACGGTCCATGACTGTGTCGTCGATCTTCGAACAGGCCTTTGACCAGGCTGCGCATCTCATGCTGTTGCTGCACCCGGATGGCCGGATCCGCGCGGCCAATGCCCTGATGGCGGCGGCGGTGGGCCAGCCGCGCGGGGTGCTGGCAGGGGTGGAGGCATCGTCGTTCCCCTTCTGGCACCTGCTGGCCGACGGTGGGGCGGGGGTGCGGCAGCTGCATGCGCAGGCCGTGGCCGGCGTGCGAGGGCGCCTGGAGGTGGTCGTGCGTCTGGCGGACGACGTTCCTCGGCGGGTGGAGTTCACCGCCACCCCGCTGCGCGACGCGGCGGGCGCGGTGGAGTGCGTGCTGCTGGAAGGGCGCGACCAGACGCGCCGGCTGGAGGCCGAAGGCGCCCGGCGCGAGATCGGGGCGATGGCCACGATGGGGAAGATGGCGGCGCGGGTGGCGCACCAGATCAACAACCCGCTGGCCGGGATCCAGAACGCCTTCCTCCTGGTGCGTGGCGCCATCCCCGCCGACCATCCGCACGCCCGCTTCGTGGACGCGATCGACCGGGAGATCGCGCGGATTGCCGCGATCACGCGGCAGCTGGTGGAGACCTACCGCCCCGACCAGGCGATGCACGCCGAGTCGTCGGTGATCCTGGCGGTGCATGATGCCGTGCACTTCCTGCGGCAGCTGCACGCCGGGCGGCCGCCGGCGGTCACCACCGACCTGGCGGAGGCCCCCACGATGCTGGCGGTGCCCGACGCGCTGCTGCGGCAGACGCTGTACAACCTCCTGCAGCAGGCGGCGGAGCAGGTCCCCGACGGGGGGACGGTGGCGGTGCGGGTGGCGCGCGACGGGGACGCCTGCCGGATCCACGTGCAGCACGGGGGCCCGACGCTCACCGAGGCGCAGCGCGCGCAGCTGTTCGAGCCGGTGGTGGGGCCCGTGGCGCGGGGGCAGCGCCCCAGCGGTGGGGGCCTCGGGCTGGCGCTGGTGCGGCAGTCGGTGCTGGCGGTGGGCGGGACGCTCACGGCGCACGCCGTCCCGGGCGGCGGCACTTGCTATGACGTGACCTTTCCCCTGACCCCGCTGGCGGAGGCGATGGCGTGACGATGCGCGGACGGATCCTGATGGCCGACGACGAGCCCACGTTCCTGGAGGCGACGGCGGCGTTGCTGCGGCAGGAGGGGTACGCGGTGGACACGGTGAGCGACGCCGCCGGCGCGGTGGCGGCGATCACCGCCGCCGCATACGACCTGCTCATCACCGACCTGGAGATGCCCGGGAACGCGGACCTCGACCTGGTGCGGCAGGTGGCGCACCTGAGCGGCGGGCTGCCGATCATCGTCATCACCGGCTTTCCGTCGGTGCGGTCGGCGGTGGCGGCCATCGACCTGCCGGTGACGGCCTTCCTGGTGAAGCCCGTCCACTTCCCCGAGCTGCTGGCGCGGGTGTCGCAGGCGGTGGCGCGCTTCCGGTCGTACCAGGCGATGCAGCGCACCGAGGCGCGGCTGCGCAGCGCGCGGCACGAGGTGGATACGATGGCCGCCACCGACCGCGGGACGGGGGTGGACACCTTCCTCACGCTCACGCTGCG
>JBILKP010000300.1:0-3521 GCA_044376625.1 Gemmatimonas sp.
GACGCGCTGGTATGTGGTGACCATCTACTGGGAAGCCGAGACGCCGGGCAACCCCATTCCGGCGTCGCTGCTGAACGCGAAGTAGGCGCGGGGGGGGCGAGCGGGGTTGGCAACCCAGGGGTCGATCTGCTCCGCCCCCGCCCTGCCAGGTGGCCATCAGAAAGCGCGGATACCGGCTGATTGAACGGGGGCGGTGAGGGCAAGTGCAGTCGACCGGGACGCCATATATTCTGCCCGGGTTGACCCCTCGGGACCGACGGATCCTGCGGGTCCACCCATCCTCGCGCACTTGGACCCTCTCCCCGCCCCATGGCCGCGCTGCTCCTGGTTCCGGTCCGCTTGGACGCGCTGGTGGTGCAGACGCCGGAGCGCGTGGTCGGCGCGTTGGCGGACTTCAGCCGATTGCCGTATACCAGCGGCGGCGTGCAGCATAACGCCGACGTCCCGTTCCTGAGTAGCAGCTGCACGCTGCCGCCGCTGGCAACACCGGCCCTGACGCTGGCTCCGGGCATCCACCTGCACTGGAGCCTCCCCGAGGTGCTCACGCGGAGTGCGGTGGCCAACGGGGCCTCGGGATTCCCGGCGCTCCCCAATCGCTGGTTGGTCACCCGATCGGGGGGTGGCCCCCTCGCGCAGTGGGTGGTGGAGAGCGACTACCTGCACCCCGCGGGGCAGCCACTGACGCCCGGTGAGCCGCCGGTGACGTACCCGGTGTTTCCCACCCCGCCCGGCGCGCCACCGTTTCGCCACCTGGGTCGCCAGTGGTCAACCACGGGCGCGCCGCCGCCCATGGGAGACCGGATCGACCGCCTCACCGCTGCCGGCTACGGCGACCCCACCTTCGGGTCGCTCTACGGCAACTGTGCGCGGGTGTTCGGCGCGCTGGACGCCGGCACCATGCCGTCAGCCGGGCTGCAGTACGACTTGGTGGGGTGGTACGACACGCCGGGCGACTCGCCCCTGGCGCAGCTCCTGGCCACCCTCGCCGCCACCTCCCCATCCGCCGACGCGGCGGCGGTGGCCCAGGCCATCCAGCAGCGCTTCGGGTGGAGCGTGGGCCCCGGCGCCGGCACCCCGACGCAGATGCTGTGCTATGCGCGCCTGGTGTTCACCAGTGACCAGGTGCCGAACAATCCCGCGCTGGCGTCTACGAACACCACCCTGGCCATCGGCAACACGGGGGGCGAGGCGGTGTCGGCATGGCTCGCGGGCACCGTGGCGCAGGCCATCCCCGGGGTGGGCAGCGCGCCGGCCGACGTCGCGATGATCGAGGAGCAGTTGGAGGCGCTCCGCATGCTCCCCAGCCTTGCGCACCTCACCATCGACAGCGGGGCCAAGTTCCTGGAGGCGCGGCACGACCAGGGGTTTTCCGCCGAGTCGGGGGGCACCGTGTGGACGGTGCGCCCCAGTGGCGCCCCGCCCGCCACCGGCGCCGCGGGGGAGGAGGACGACACGGTCACGCTCCCCGGACCCTTGGCCGCCGCCCTCAATGAGCTGAACACCCGCCAGCTGGCGTACGATCGCGCCACCAGCACGCTGGGGGCGCTCCGTCGCCGGCTGTATTCCGCATGGGGGGTGTCGCTGGAGTACGCGGCCACCGCCGCCCCGTCTGCCGCCCCGGCGCCCACGGTGGTGCGAGATTGGCTGGCCACGACGCTGCTGCCGCAGGTGGCGGCACAAGCCCGCCTGGCGGGCGTGCTCGCGGTGCAGCGCACGGGGTCAGGCGAGGTGTCGGGTGCCTCCCCCACCACCGACGACGGCTCGCTGGCCGCGGCAGTGGCCAGCGAGTTGCGCGCGGTGCTGGCGGCGGTGGCTGCCCACAATGCCGGGGTGCAGGACCCGGCAGCCCGGTACACCACGCAGCCGGTGGGTGCGCCACGCTACTGGGTGCCCAACAACCCGGTGGTGGCACTCATCGGCGACGCGGCCTCGGCGCCCGAGGAGCCATCGGGGGTCCTCCCCTGCCTGGTGGCGACGCTCCCGGCGATGCCGGGCGGGGGCACGAGGCCGGACCAGGGCGCCATCGACCAGGCCATCCGCGACGCCACCACGGCGGCCGCATCTCCCGCCGGGGTGCGCACCTGGAGCGTGCAGCCGTGGAACCCGTTGCTGCTGGAGTGGGAGGTGATGCTGGAGCCGCTGGATCCGGGGAACGGAAGCGCGTACCTCCCGTCGGCGGTCACGCAGTCGTTCACCCTGGGAGGCGGCAGCCCCGAGTTGGCGGTCACGCCCGGCGCCCACCCCGCCCTGTCGGCGCCGGCCACCTACAGCGGGCGCAGTCTCCTCACCGGAGGGGCCCGCGACGTCCTGCTGGACCGGCTGCGCCAGTACGTCCAGCAGGAGGTCCTCCCGGCCTATTTCACCGCCAAGGCCATCCCGGTCACGCAACAGGGCGCCCAGGACTTCGAGACCAATCTCACCGGTGCCATCGCCTGGCAGGCCGCCATGCGCGTGTCCGGCGCCGCGATGCCAACCCCCGAGCACACCGCCCTGGTGGCCTATCGCGCACTCAGTGACGCGCCGGTGCTCTCGCAGGCGCTCTCCGGCTTCAACGAGGGGCTGCTCACCCGCAGTGTGGGGCTGCAACTCCCGGTGGCCGATCCCCTGGCCGCCGACCAGGCGTTCGTGTCGGCGGTGGCACAGGCGGTGGGAAGCGCCACGGTCACTGGAGCCGCACCCTTGCAGCGCTTCGTGCCGCTGCGCAGTGGGCGCCTCACGCTGAGCCGCCTGCGCGTGGTGGACAGCTTCGGCCAGGTGAAGGAGCTGGTCGCGCCCACGCTGCCGGGCACGGTGCGCGCCGCCGCCGGACTGGTCCCGCCCGCCGGTGCGGGGCATGCGTGGCTGCCCCCGCGGCTGCCGCAGCCCACGCGACTGTCGCTGCGCTGGCTCTCCGCCGCCGATGGCACCGTGGAGATGAACAGCCATCCGGCCACCACCCCCATCTGCGGGTGGCTGCTCCCCAACCTGCTGGACGAGGCGCTGATGGTGTACGACAGCGCCGGGACGGCGCTTGGCGCCATTTCGGTGGTGGCGGAACGGCCATGGCAGCCGGCCCCGGGCGGGCGTGGCGTGCCCGACCCAATGTTGATCGACAACCCGCACCTGGCACAGATGGTCAGCCACCTGGTGGCGCAAGCCAGTGGGGCCGGGGGCTCGGCGGTGCTGTCGACCTTCCTCCAGACGCTGGATGGCGCGCTGGGGGCCATCGATCCGGCCACCTTCGCGCAGCACACCAGCCTGCAGATGCTGGTCAGCCGCCCGGTGGCGCTGGTGCGCGTCCAGGTGGGGGTGGAGCTGAATGGTCCGCCGGCGCAGTCGCAGGCGTGCCCCGACCTGTTTGCGCGGGTGGCCAACGGCCCCGCCGATCCCACGGCCTTCGACGCCGTGGACTTCCCGGTTCGCGTGGGCGCGGGCACGCAGTACGGCGACGGCGTGGCGGGCTACTGGGTGGAGGACGCGTCCGGCGGGTACGCCACCGCCGAGTTCCAGCAGGTGGCCTCGCCGCCCCCCGCTGCGGGAGG
>JBILKP010000086.1:0-11069 GCA_044376625.1 Gemmatimonas sp.
GGGCGCTGAGCACGTCGCAGATCCTCCCGCCGGGGGGCTCCACCATCGATGCCGGCGCCCAGAAGACCTCCGGCGAGGCGACGATCGAGACGGCGTCGCTCGGGGTCTACGTGGAGGAGACGCTGGGATGGAAGGACAAGCTGTTCCTGACCGGCGCGCTGCGGCAGGACCGCAACTCGGCGTTCGGCCTCAACTTCGGCGCCATCGTCTACCCGAAGGCCACGGTCTCGTGGGTGGCGATGGAGAACCCCGACGCCAAGTGGATCAACCAGCTGCGCCCGCGCGTCGCCTTCGGCGAGTCGGGGCAGCAGCCCACCGCCACGGCGGCGATCACCTTCCTCTCGCCGGTGACCAGCACGATCTTCGGCGCGGGTGACCGTCCCGCCGTGACCTTCGGCGCGCTGGGGAACGACGGCATCCGCCCCGAGCAGTCGGCCGAGACCGAGCTGGGCTTCGACCTCACCGGCTGGCGCAACCGCGTGTCGGTGCAGGCCACGTACTACTCCAAGACCACCTCGGACGCGCTGGTCAACCGCCCGCTCCCCGGCTCGCTGGGCGCCGGCGCGTCGCGCATCGAGAACGTGGGCGTGGTCACCAACAAGGGGGCCGAGCTGTCGCTCAACGTGCGCGCCTGGGACTCCGACAAGGTGCGCTGGGACGTGGGGATCGAGGCGTCGGAGAACAACAACAAGCTGGTGTCGCTGGCGCCGGGGATCCCCCCGCTCACCGGCTTCGGCTTCCAGAACCGCCCGGGGTACCCGCTGTTCGGCCTCTGGTGGCCCAAGCTGGTGAGCTACGCCGACGCCAACAACAACCAGACGATCGAGCCCGGCGAGGTGGTGGTGACCGACACCGCCGTCTTCATCGGCGCGACCATCCCGGTGCGCTCCCTCAGCCTCTCCAACTCGGTGAGCCTGTTCGGTGACAAGCTCCGGCTCAGCGGCCTGCTGGACTACCGGGCCGGCTTCGTGTCGCACAACGTGAACGGGCTGTTCCAGTGCGCCTTCCGGCAGAACTGCGCGGCGCTGCACGTGAAGGGGTACGACCTGGAGGAGCAGGCCAAGGCGGTGGCCGGGCCGCGCGCCTTCGGCGCCTACGGCGAGCAGGCGGACTTCCTCCGCTTCCGCGAGTTCTCGGTGCAGTACACGCTGCCGGGGTCGGTGGCGCGGGTGCTCCGCGCGTCCTCCGCGAACGCACAGTTCACGGGGCGCAACCTCTGGACGTGGACCAAGGAGTTCACCGCCTGGGACCCGGAGAACAACACCTCCGGCTCTGACGGTCCGAACTACAACTTCGTGGCGCAGGCCCAGCCCCGGCAGTTCTTCCTCCGTCTCAACCTCACCTTCTAGGAGACCGATCGTGTCCTCGACGCATTCCGTCCGGGCGACGCGCCGCACCATCGGTCGCGTTGCGCCTCTCCTCCTCGCCGCCACGCTGGCGGGGTGTTCCACCGAAACCCTCCTGGAGGCCGACCGCCCCGACCAGATCGACCCGGCGGAGCTCTCCTCCAACCTGCAGGGCGCGGGCGCCCTGCACGCGGGCGCCATCGGCGACTTCACCGTGGCCCTGAACGGCGGCAGCGGCGGCGGCGCCGGCAACGGCCAGGTCATGGCCAGCGGCTACCTGTCCGACGAGTTCATGTTCGGGGGCACCCCCCCCGAGCTGCGCGAGATGGATGCGCGCAACGTCCGCGAGGCCAACGGGGCCTGGCTGCAGACGTACATCGATCTGCACCGCGCCCGCGAGGCCGGGGAGCGGGCCATCACCGCCTTCAAGGCGGTGGCGCCCACCGACAGCCGCGTCGGCGAGCTGCTCGGGCTGCAGGCGGCGCTCATCACCATCCAGGGGGAGAACTACTGCTCCGGGGCGCCGCTGAGCACCACGCAGCCGGAGCTCAAGTACGGGGAGCCGCTCACCACGGCGGCCACCTTTGCGCTGGCCGTCACCCGGGCCGATGCGGCCCTCGCCGGCTCGGGGAGCAATGCGGCCGCGCGCAACCTGGCGGCGGTCATCAAGGGGCGGGCGCTGCTCAACGCCGGGCAGTACGCCGCCGCGGCTACGGCGGTGGCGTCGGTCCCCACCGCCTTCGAGTACCGCGCGTCGCACGGGCTGGCCACCGCCCGCCAGCAGAGCTTCGTCTGGTCGTACATGTACAACAGCCAGGCGCTGCTGGTGGCCAACCGCGAGGGGACCAACGGCCTGGACTTCGCCACCGCGCAGGACCCGCGCCTGCCGGTGGAGGGGGATGGCCGCCCGTCCACCTTTGACAACGTGACGCCGCGGTACTTCTTCCGGACGTACAACGTGCAGAACCACACGGTCATGGTGGCCAGCGGCGTGGAGGCGCGCCTCATCGAGGCCGAGGCTGCGCTGCAGGCGTCCAACGTGCCCGGGTGGCTGGCCAAGCTGGGGGAGGCCCGCGCCAAGTTCAACATGGCCGCGCCTGAGGACCCCGGGACGGCGGCCGGGCGCGTGGACCTGATGTTCCGCGAGCGGGCGTTCTCCCTGTTCGGCACGTCGCACCGCGTGGGCGACCTCCGCCGCCTGACCCGGCAGTACGGGCGTGCGAAGGAGTCGGTGTGGCCCACGGGCCCCTACCACAAGGACAACCTCGCCCGTGGCGGCGACGCGAACATCGTCGTCCCGATCTCCGAGAAGAACAACCCGAACTTCAAGGGCTGCCTGGACCGGAACCCGTAAGTCGCATCACCCGTCATGCACACGGGGGGGCGCCGCAGCTGCGGCGCCCCCCCGTGGTGTTTTCCCCGCGGCCGCGGCCGCGGCCGTGTCCCGTGTCCGCGGCCGCGGTCCCCGCTACCGGCGGGGCGCGGGGGCCTCGGGGCGCAGCGGCACCGTCCCCTGTCGCAGCACCTCCGGCGCGGCCCAGTACGGCGTGCCGTACGGGCGCTGGCGCGGCCACAGCTCGTCCAGCGTGTCGTCATCGTACACCACGCCCCCCTTCACCACGTACCGGATGGCCGTGGTGTGCCGGATGTCCTCCAGCGGGTTGCGGTCCAGGACCACGAAGTCGGCCAGCTTCCCCACGGTGAGCGAACCCAGCTCCCGCTCGCGCCCGATGAAGCGGGCCGCGTGCAGCGAGGCGATCTCCAGCGCCCCCATGGGCCCCAGGGCGCTGGCCGCCATCCAGATTTCCCAGTGCGACCCCAGGCCGTTGTGCTGCCCGTGCGCGCCGATGGCCCCGAAGCCGCCGGCCGCAATGATGTCGGCCAGCCCCTGCGCGATGAGCGGGAACGAGTAGTCGGTGGCCGGGCGCGTCATCCGCCGCCGCCCCTGGGGGACGAACTGCCGCCAGGGCACGAAGCGCCGCGTCTTGGCGTCCTTCCACGTCTCCTGCTCGTCGTAGAAGTACTCCTCGTTCCAGGGGCCGGCCCCGCCCACCATGAACGTGGGCGAATAGGTGGCGTTGGCCTTCCCCAGGAAGGTGGTGAGGTCGGCGTACAGCGGGGCGTACGACAGCGGGTGCTCGAACCCGGTGTGGCCGTCCATCACCATCCCCAGCACGTACTCCAGCGCATCGTTCTCGGAGGTCACGTTGATCCCCACCCGCCGCGCCGCCTCGGTGACCCACTGCCGCTGGTCGCGGCGGGGCTGCAGGTACTGCTTGAGCGAGGTGGCCCCCCACGCCTTGAGCTTGCGGATGCCGTGCTCCGCCGTCTCGAGGCTGGTGAACTCCTCCTGCCGGGAGCCGTCGCCGGCGTAGAGCGGGTCGCCCGTGCTGAACACCCGAGGGCCCACCATCACCCCCGCCTCCACCATCTCCGCGGTGGGGAAGAGGTTCTGCGACCACATGGACGGGTCCATGGTGGAGGTGATGCCGTAGGCGAGGAAGGGCGCCCCCTCGAAGTTCTGCTGGGGGATGATGCCGCGGTGTTCGCGGTAGTTGTGCGAATGGACGTCGATGAAGCCGGGGACGATGGTGGTGCCCTTCGCGTTGAACACGCGCGCCCCCGCGGGGACGCGGCAGTCGCCCACGCAGGCGATCCGGTTCCCCGTGACGACCAGCGTCCCCGTGCGCACCTGGCGCCGGTCCAGCGTGACCAGGCGGGCGTTGGTGAAGGCCACGGTGCCGGCCGGGATGTCGCGCGGCACGCGCAGGGCGATCGAGGCGGTGTCGGCCCGACGCGCCGCCACGTCATACGCGTACGCGCGGGTGCCGCTGCCGTAGTCCAGCACCGTGGCCGTGCGCCAGGTGGGGAATAGCCCGCCCTGCGTGGTGAGGCGCGTGGCGGGGACGGCGGGGCGGTTGCGGTCCAGCCGCATGGGGGTGCCGGCCATTGCCTGCATCGGGAACGGCGCGACCCACACGTTGTCCGACTCCTGGAAGGCCACCCACTTCCCGTCGGGGGAGACGGTGACCTCATCCGCGAAGGGGAACACCAGGTGTTCGCGCCGGTCGCTTCCGTCGGGGCGCACCGACGCGAATCGGGTCTCGAGGCCGGTGGCCCCACTCAGCAGGTGCGGGAAGAAGATGCGCCCCTCGGGGCCATAGTCGGGGCGGACGATCTGGTTGCGGATGGCGTTGAAGGCGCTGGTGCCGGCGCCGTCCATGTTGAGGGCCACGCGCGTCACGGGGACGGCGTCGCCCCCCGCCGCCGGCACGCGCACGATGTCCCAGTAGTGGTTCCAGATGAGCCCGCGCCCCTGCCGCGACGCGCCTGCGCCACGCGCCAGCACCAGCTCCGCGCCGTCCGCGCGCCACCGCGGGTGGACGTACTCCCCTGCGTGCCGCGTGAGGCGGCGCGGCGTGCCGCCGGCGGCCGGTACCGTCCACAGGTGCCCGCTCACCGAGTCCTCCCAGCTGGTGAAGGCCAGCTGCGCACCATCCGGCGACCAGGCCGGGGCGTACTCGAACGGACCGAAGTCCGCCGGCGTGACGCGACGCGGCGTGCCGGCGGGCAGCTCCATCACCCACACGCGCCCCACGGCCTGGAAGGCCAGCCGCCTGCCGTCTGGGGAGCGGGTGGCCCATCGCGTGAAGCGCGAGAGGAAGGTGGCGCCGGTGTCGGCCCCCTGCGTGTTGGCCTGCTGCGAGATGGTGCGCTGCACCCGCGCGGTGAAGGGGATCGTGGCCACCGTGCCGCTGGCCACGTCCAGCCGTCGCAGCTTGCCCCCCTGCGCGATCACGATGGTGCGCCCGTCGGCGCTCCACGCGTACCCCGGGAAGGGGCGCATGGTCTTGAAGGTCTCGTACAGGTCCTGCTCCACCGGGTCCATGGCCAGGCGCTCGAGCCCCGTCTCCAGGTTGCGCAACCAGAGCGCGGTGCGCGGGCCGAAGGTGTGCCCCTTCCAGCTGAAGGTGCCGTCGGGGACGCGGCGCACGAAGGCCAGCCACTTGCCGTCGGGGGACACCTCGGGGGCCCCCATGCCGCCGCTGGCCCCCTGGATCTGCTGCGACTGCTCGCCAAAGGAGAGGGCGACCACCTCCCCCGACTGCAGGTCGAGGCGACGCACCTGCACGTCCCCCCCCAGGAAGTCGGCGCGCCCGGCGTACGCGGCCGCATGCTCGTCGTGGTCCTCCGCCTGCCCTGCGGCCGACGCGCCGGAGGCCGATCCCTGTCCGCTGACGGCGAAGTACAGGTAGCGCCCGTCGCGCGAGGGGGACGGCCATCCGGCGTTCTGCTTGCGGCCGTCCAGCAGCTGGATCCCGGTGCCGCCGTCCTTGTGGTACATCCACACCCCCCGCGACGGTGGGGCGCCACCCCCGCCCAGATGGGTGCGTTCCACGATGATGTACTGCCCGTCAGGGCTCCACGCGGGAACCGCTGCCCGCACCATGGGCTCGGTGAAGACGGCGCGCGGGTTGCCGCCGTCGGCATCCATCACCCACAGGTTGTACTGCCCGCGCCGGTCGCTGATGAAGGCGATGGAGCGGCCGTCGGGGGAGATGCGCGGATGCGTGTTGATCGCGATCCCCGAGTTCTGCGTGAGCGCCACCGCCTCCCCGCCGGCAACGGGGAGGCGGTAGATGTGCCCCAGCAGGTCGAAGACCAGCCATCGCCCGTCGGGAGCGAGGTCGACCGACATCCAGGTCCCCTCGCTGGTGGTGAACGCGATGTCGCGGGTGACGCCGCGCGGCGCGGTGACATCCCACGCGGGCGCGGCGCCCTGGGCGAGGGCGCCGTGGGCGGGCAGGTGCCCGGCCGCAAGCGCCAGCGCGAGCGCGCCGGCCAGTCGGCGCGCCCGCGGCAGGTGGCGGATGGTCATGATGCGGGCTCGGGGGAGCGGGTCAGTTGGGGCGCAGCACGTTGTTGCCGTACCCGCTGTCGATGCGCAGCGCCACCACCTTCCCCCCGACCTCGCGGAACACCAGCTGCATGGCGCCGTCGGTGAAGGTGCCGTTCCCCAGGTAGGTGAGCGGGCGGGAGAAGCCGCGCATGCTGGCGGTCACCCCACCGTTGGCCACGGCGATGGTGAGCTCGGTGGGGGCCCCGCGCCCGCGCCCGGTGTAGCGCCCCGCAAAGCGGGCGGGATTGCCGTCCATCGGGCGCACCGCGGTGGCCGGGCGTCCCAGCACCGCCTCGGCGATCTTCTCCGCCGCCTCGGCCGGGGCCGCCGGGGAGGCGCTGTTGAACAGCACCACCACGGAGAGCGACTCCGCCGGGAAGTACAGGTTGTGCGTGGTCCACCCGTTGATGCCGCCCCCGTGGTGCAGCGCGCGGCGTCCCAGCACCGGGTAGAGCCCAAGCCCCTTGGCGTACCCGATGCGGGCGCCGTCGCGCAGCGTGTCGGCGGTGGTCATCTCGCGGTACGCGGCCTCGCCGAGGATGCGGCGGGAGCGGTGCAGCGCCTCGTTCCAGCGCACCAGGTCCACCGTCGTGGAGCAGAGCGACCCGGCGGCGTAGGGCCAGAGGTGGCTGAGCGGGCGCTTCTGGATGAGGGCCTTGCCGTCCCAGTCGTAGCCGGAGGTCTTGCCCGGGCGCACGGCCGCCTCGCTGCAGTAGTGGGCGTCGCGCATGCCGGCGGGGCGCATGAGCTTCTCCTCCACGTACTGGGCGTAGGGGACGCCCGCGACCTTCTCGATGACCAGCCCGGCCAGGAAGAAGGCGGAGTTGTTGTAGATCTGCTCCTCGCCGGGCTCGAAGTCGTAGCCGGCGCCCTCCACCAGGCGCAGCAGAGTGTCGCGGGGGAGGGTGAGGGGCATGATCGCGCGCACGCCCTCGATCTCGGTGTAGCTGCGGATGCCGGAGGTGTGGTCGAGGAGGCGGCGGATGGTGACGCGGCGCCCGCCGGCCTTGAACTCGGGGACCCACTTGGTGACGTCGTCATCGAGCGAGAGGCGTCCCTGCTCGACGAGTTGCATGATGGCGGCGCCGGTGAACTGCTTGGTGACGGAGCCGATCTCGTAGATGGCGTTGGCCGGGGTGGGGACGCCGAGCTCGAGGTTGGCCTTGCCATAGCCCTTCACGGCGATGGTGTCGGCGCCCTTGATGACGGCGATGGAGGCGCCGGCGAGGGTGCCCGCCGTGATGGGGGCCTGGAGGATGGCATCGATGCGGGCCTGCAGCGCGGCGCGGTTGGTGATGGGGGGCTGCGCGCCTTGCGCGGGGGCGCCCTGTGCCGGTGCGGGCGGGGTGAGGAGGGGGAGGAGGGCGAGGGCGGCAGCGAGCGGCTGCCAGCGACGGGGACGCAGCATGGGCGGGCTCCGGAGGGTGACGGGGCAGTGGGGACCGCGGTGCGGCTGGGGTGTCCCCGGGGGCGAGCGACCTGCCGGAAAACGTACCGTCCGGAATACTGTTTCGTATCAGATCACGTATACCGGTGTCCCTCCCTGGGGGATGCTGCACAGGAGCGTCGGGCGACACGCTAGTGTGCGATGCCTGCATTGCCGCGCTGGCGTAGCCCCGCGATCGTGCGCCCCCCGCCTCACCACCCCGGCGCGAGGTTCACCCCGAACACCCCGCCGCCGCTCCGCTGCAGCGGGCGGGCGTGGAACGCCTCCAGGATCAGCACCCCCAGGTTGAGGCGCACGCTCACCCCGTGCGACAGCACCGGGCGCCGCACGGCGTCGCCCCGCCGCGATAGCCCGCCCGGGGCCAGCGCCAGGCCGTCCCCCGCCCGCCACGCGAGCCCCGCATCCACGAAAGGCGCCACCTCCAGTGCCACCCCGCCCACCCCCAGCCGGTCCAGCGGGAGGCGGTACTCGGCGTTGGCCACCGCCATGCGCGACCCCAGCAGCCGGTCGAAGGCGGGGCACCGCTCCAGCGACACGCTCCGCGCGCACTCCTCCCACGCGATCGACTCCGCGGTGTAGCCCCGCACCAGCGTCCCCGTCCCCACGAACAACGGGGCCACCACCGCCTCGTTGCCCCCGGCCCCGTAGCGTCCCAGGTGCATCCCCCGCACCGCCACGGCGCCACGCCATAGCGGCTGGTACCAGCGTCCGTCGGCCGTGACCCCCGTGTGCCCCGCCGCCCCTGCCGTCTGCGACAGCTCCAGCCGGTAGCGCCACCCCGCCAGCGGGGAGGTGGCCCCGAATACCGCGTCGTCCCCCACCAGCGCCAGGCTCCACCGCGCATACTGCACCGGGGGGGCCGCGTTCCCGCGTGCCCGCTTCCGGTCCAGCACCCGCCCGGTCACGGGGTCCACCAGCTGCTGCAGGACGTCCACCGACTGCGTCAGGCGGGTGCCCGTGGCCGCCAGCTCCACGCGCCGCGTGCGCGAGAAGGGGTACTGCGCGCCCACGGCCGCCTCCTGCACCACGGTGCGTGCCACGCCGTTCTCCAGCAGCCCTGCGTCACGCAGGTTCCCCGCCGCGTCGCGCACCCGCACCAGCCCCGCCGAGCTGACCGTGGACGCCACCGGGGTGTGCCCCAGCGAGGCAAACAGCGTCCACCGCGACACGGCGTTGAGGTACAGCAGCTGCCCGCCCACGTCCTGCACCCGCCCCTGCGCCTGCAGCGCCAGCGCCAGCCGCCGCTTGGCCAGCAGGTCCCCCCACACGACGCTCAGCCCGCCCCCCACGGCGGCGCCGCTGCTCCCCGCCGACACGCCGGCCGCCGGGACGCCGATCCCCTCCAGCCCCAGCTGCGGACGGTAGCGCGTGATGAACGGCGCCCCGGCCGTGGGGCCGGGGAGCCCCTCTTCGCCATCGGCCAGCATGGCATCCACCAACGGCGACGGCGAGGCGGTGAGGGGAGGGAGCACCCCCCCCATCCCCTGCGCGATGGGGACGGTCACCGGCACCTCGTCGTCGGCCAGCCGCTGGTACCCCTCCACCCGCGAGCGGTCCAGCGCCACCAGCTGGTAGCCGTCCCGCTCGAAGACGGTGACCACCACCGTGTTGGTGGCCGGCGCCACGGTCAGCGCCGGCGAGCGGGCCGTGATGCCGCTGATCCCGGTCTGCACCCGCGTGAGCTGGTCGAACACCCCCCGCGCGAGGTCCAGGCGGAACACGTCGGCCACGCCATCGACCTCGCCCACGAAGTACAGCGCGCGGCTGTCGGCGCTCCACTGCGGGTTGATCATGCGCGCCCGGTCGCCCAGGTCGGGGACGGCGCGCACGCGCCCGCCCACCGGGTCCACCAGCGCCAGCCGCAGCCGTCCGTACGCCAGCCGTCCCAGGTCGGTCTCCTCATGGCGGTCGGTGGCCACGGCGATGTAGCGGCCGTTGGGGGCCCACGCCGGGTGCAGCTCGGTGTAGGCGTCGTTGGTGAGCTGCTGCACGCGCCGCTCGGCCAGGTCGTACAGGAACAGGTCCCCCTGGCCGTCGCGCGACCCCGCGATGGCCAGCTGCCGCCCGTCGGGGGACCAGGCCACCGCGCTGATCGCCTGCACGCCGGGGACGCGGATGCGCTCGCGCAGGGTCCCCTGCGGCACGTCGAGCAGCACCAGCTCCGAGTCGCCGCGGCGCACCACCACCTGGGCAAACTGCCGGCCATCGGGGGACCACGCCCCCGACGCGTACAGGAAGGCGATGGCGTCGGTGTGCCCGTCGCGCGCCACCGCGCCCAGCGACCGCACGTCGCGCCCCGTGGCCATGTCGCGCAGGCGCAGGTCCACCCGCCCCAGCGCGTCCTGCCCGATGTAGGTGAGCCACTGGCCGTCGGGGCTGAGCTGGGGGGTGAGCGCCAGCGCGCCCCGCGCGCTCCCCGGGACCAGGGGGGCCCCCAGCGCCGCGGCGGGTTCGCGGCCCTCCAGCAGCGTGCCATACGCGTCGCGGATGCTCTCGTGCCAGTCGGCCTCGAACTCCTCCACCGGCCGCTGCAGGATGCGCTCGATGGCGCCCCGCACCCCCAGCTGCAGCGCCCCCCGGAAGAGCGCCGCCACCGCCTCGTCGCCCCAGCGCCCGCCGGCGTACGCCCAGAACGCATGGCCGTAGCGATAGGGGAAGAGGCGCGGGTCGGTGCTGAGCTGGTTCACCGTGGGGAGCGCCCCGTCGGCCAGGGCGGCGCGCAGCCACATGGCGGTGTTCGGGTCGTCGCTCCCCAGCGACACGTACTCCGCCATCCCCTCCACGAACCAGAGGGGGAGGCGTGCCATCCCCCCGTCCCCCGGGGCCTGGTCGGCGAGGTCGAACTGGAACAGGTGCGCGATCTCGTGCCCCAGGATGTGGTCGTTCTCGGCGCCCACGCCGGTGAGCGGCATCACCAGGCGGTCGCGCAGCGACTCCGCGAAGCCGCGCGTCCCCTCGCTGAGCGGGGCGTCGGCGAGGGTCGTCTGCTGGAAGTCGGGGTGGTTGGTGTAGAGGATGAGCGGCTTGCGGGCCGTGAACTGGTGCCCCAGCAGCGCGGAGAGCCGGGCATACCAGCGCTCGGCCTTGCGGGCCGTCTCGCGCACCGTGGGCTCGGCGGCGCGGTCGAAGTGGATGTCGAAGTGCGCGGTGCGCAGCACGCGCACGTCGAAACGCTCCCAGCGCACCCGGTTCTGCCCGAAGTACTGGGCGTGCAGCGGGGCCGCCGTCCCCGCGAGGAGGGCGGCGACCCCCAGCGACAGCGCGCGGTGGCGCGCCGGGCGCGCTGTCGCGCGGCGCATCACGGCCGCCGGACGGCGGGCGGCGCGGGCGGCGCGGGGACGGTGGGGCGCACGATGCGCCGCGCCGGTTCGGCGGC
>JBILKP010000301.1:0-3510 GCA_044376625.1 Gemmatimonas sp.
GTGGCCGGGGTGGAGTTGCCGGTGCCGGTGGAGCGGGTGGAGCCGTTGCGGTTTGTCTTTCGGGCGCAGGTCGAGCGGGTGGTGACCGACTGTGTGCGGGACGGGGTGGGGGTGGCCGCGTTGGCCATCACGCTCCTCGTGGATGCGGGGCGTCGCGACGGGGGGGTGCGGGCGGTCACGCGGGAGCTGCGTCCGGCGCGTCCGTCGGGGCGGGTGGCGGTGGTGGCCGAGCAGGGGTGGGCGTTGCTGGAGCAGTGGCGGTTGCCGGCACCCGTGGTGGGGGTGGCGGTGGCGGTGGTGGCCACGGCGCCGTTGGCGGCCGATCAGGGGGATCTGCTGGTCCCGTCGTGGCGGGATGCGGCCATGCAGGTGGACGCCGTGTGCGCGCGGGTGCGGGCCGAGTTGGACCCTGGGGGCGCGGGGGACGTCGTGGTGCGTCCCGTGGCGGGGGACGCGCACCGTCCGGAGGGGGCGGGGCGGTGGGTCGCCGCCGATCTGTTCGCCATGGGGGAGGCGCCGCTCCCGGTCGCCTTGGCGCCGCGCTCGCCGCCGGATCCCCTCGGCCCCGCGGGGGGGGCGCCATCCACGCCGGTGGTGCTCGAGGCCGTGGTGCGCCTGCTTGATCCGCCGGAGCCCGTTGAGGTGGAGCGACCGCACGGCTGCCCCGAGGCGCTCTGGTGGCGGGGTACCCGGTGGGCGTTGGCGGCGGTGGCGGGTCCCGAGCGGTTGGACGGGGACTGGTGGCGGGGGGAGGCCACCGTGCGCGACTACTGGCGGGGGACGGTCCCCGGGGAGGGGGAGCTGCTCTTCTACCACCAGCCCGGGGCCGGGTGGTATGTGCAGGGGTGGTACGACTAGTCGGCCGGGGGCGGGGGGGACTCGTCCACCACCAGCACCCACACCGTGCGGGAGCGTCGGGCGTACCACAGCCGGACCAGCACGTCGCGCGGGTGCTGCTTGAACGCGAAGTGGAAGCGGAAGGTCGCGTCCAGCGATTCGCGCACCACCCCGTCGGCAAAGCGGCCGTGGAAGGCGGGCACCTTGCAGCAGGGGGCCACTTCCGTGAAAAACGCCTTCCCCAGCGCCGTGGCTTGCGGCACCGAGGCCAACCGGGCTTCGGTGGCGTTGTACGCCAGGATCCGTCCCGTGGCATCCAGCTGGATCAGCCCGTACGGCACCGCGTCCAGCGCCTCCGCCCGCATCCCGTCGGCCGCTTCCAGCACCCCCTGCGCATCGGCCGGGAGGGTGCTGGCGGGAAGCAGCGGGTGGGTGGCAATGGCCGGGGGCATCCGTGCAACCTAACGGCGTGCACGGCCGCAATCCCGGCCCACGCTTTTCGGTTTTTCTTCGGGTATATTGCGCAGGCCATGGCTGCCGCGCTCCCCCCTTCCCCGTCGTACGTCGAGCTGCACTGTCACTCGGCGCTCTCCCTCCTCGATGGCGCCGCGCTCCCCGAGGCGCTGGTGGCGCGGGCCGTGCAGCTCGGGTATCCCGCCCTCGCCCTCACCGACCATGACGACCTGGGGGGCGTCGTCCGCTTCGGGGTGGCGGCCGCCGAGGCGCACCTCGGCGGCATCCTGGGCGTCGAGCTCACCGTGCGCATGCCGCACCTCGGCGTGCCCGGCGCCGAGCGGCGCACGCACCTCGTGCTGCTGGCCGAGTCGGCGGTGGGGTACCGCAACATCGCCACCCTGGTCACGCGCGCGCGCCTGGACGCGCCCCGTGGCGAGCCGGCGGTGCCGTGGGCGGTGGTGATGCGCCATGCCGAGGGGGTCGTCGCCCTCACCGGCTGTCCGCGCGGGTGGGTGCCGCAGCTGCTCGCCGAGGGGCGTGACGCCGAGGCGTGGACCGCCGCGGTGGCGTTGCGCGACGTCTTCGGGGACCGGCTCGTGGTGGAGTGCTGGGATCATCGGCTGCCGGCGGAGCGGGCGCTGGTGCGGCGGTTGCGGCCGCTGGCCGCGCGGCTCGGGGTGCCGTGGGTGGTCACCAACAACGTGCACTATGCCGAGCCCGCGCAGCGCCCCGTGCACGACGTGCTGGTGGCGTTGCGGCACGGGGGGACGGTGGACGCCATGGGGACGCGGCTGCGCCCCAGCGCCGAGTGGGCGCTCAAGCCGCCGGCGCTGGTGTGGCGGCGGTGGCGCGGCGCCGAGGAGGGGGTGCGGGCCACGCTGGCCGTGGCGGAGCGGTGCGCCTTCCGCCTGGCGCAGCTGCGCCCGGCGCTCCCCGCATTCCCGTTGCCCCCCGGCGTGGGGGCGCAGGAGTATCTCGCGCGGCTCGTGGAGCAGGGGGCGCACGAGCGGTGGGGCGACGCGCGCACCGCGCGGCACGACGCGCAGCTGGCGCACGAACTGGCGATGATCGGGCGGCTCGGGCTCGCCGGCTACTTCCTCATCGTCTGGGACATCGTGCGCTTTGCGCGGCGCGAGGGGATCCTCTGCCAGGGGCGCGGCTCCGCCGCCAACTCCGCCGTCTGCTATTGCCTGGGGATCACCGCCGTCGATCCCATCCGGATGGGGCTCCTCTTCGAGCGGTTCCTCAGCGAGGGGCGTGCCGAGCCGCCGGACATCGACATCGACTTCGCGCACCGCGACCGTGAGCGCGTGCTGCAGTACGTGTACCACCGCTACGGGCGCGAGCATGCGGCCATGGTGTGCGAGCAGATCACCTGGCGCGGGCGCAGCGCCGTGCGTGACGTCGCGCGGACGCTGGGGCTGGGCGCCTCCGTGGGCGACGCCCTCGCCGCGCGCGCCGACCGCCACTCGGCGCGGCGCACCGCCGAGGCGCTGGCGGTGCCCGGGGCGCTGGCGGAGGCCGGCCTGGACCCGGCCGACCCGCGGGTGGCGGCGCTCCCCGCCCTCGTGGCCGGGATGCACGACCTGCCGCGCCACCGCTCCATTCACGTGGGGGGCTTCGTGCTCACCGCCGAGCCGCTGGGCGGGGTGGTCCCCGTGGAGCCCGCCTCCATGCCGGGGCGCACCGTCATCCAGTGGGAGAAGGACGACCTCGATCCCGTGGGGCTGGTGAAGATCGACCTGCTGGGGCTGGGGATGCTCACCGTCGTGCAGGACTGCCTGCTGTACCTGCGGCACACGCGTGGCGTGACCATCGACCTGGGGCGCCTCGACATGGCCGACAGCGCCGTGTACGACGCGCTCTCCCGCGCCGACACCGTGGGGGTGTTCCAGGTGGAGAGCCGCGCGCAGATGAACACGCTGCCGCGCCTCAAGCCGCGCTGCTTCTACGACCTCGTGGTGGAGGTGGCGCTCATCCGCCCCGGCCCCATCCAGGGGGAGATGGTGCACCCCTACCTGCGCCGGCGCGCGGGGGTGGAGCCGGTCACGTATCCGCACCCGTCGCTGGAGCCCGTGCTGCGGCGCACGCTTGGCGTGCCGCTGTTCCAGGAGCAGGGGATGCAGGTGGCCATCACCGCGGCGGGGTTCACGCCGGCGCAGGCCGACCAGTTGCGGCGCGCCATGGGGAGCAAGCGCTCGCGCGAGCAGATGACCG
>JBILKP010000302.1:0-3504 GCA_044376625.1 Gemmatimonas sp.
CTCCAACTGCAACTCCAACTGCAACTGCAACTGCAACTGCATCTGCAACCTCACCCGCATCTGCAACCTCACCCGCATGCCCATGTCCCATCCCCCCTTGGACCGCTTCCCCCTCGCCCCTGGCCTCGACATCGCCCGGGTGATCACCGGCCTCTGGCAGGTGGCCGACCTGGAGCGCGACGGCCGCGTGGCCGACCTGGATGCGATGGCTTCGGCCATGGGGCCGTATGTGGCGGCGGGGCTGACCACCTTCGACATGGCCGACCATTACGGCTCCGCCGAAGTGGTGGCTGGTCGCTTCGTGGCGGAGGGGCATGCCACGGGTCCCGTGCAGCGGCTGACCAAGTGGGTCCCTGAGCCCGGTCCGGTGACCGCGGCCGACGCCGAGGCGGCGGTGGAGCGGGCGTGCCAGCGGCTGCAGGCGTCCCGGGTGGACCTCATGCAGTATCACGCGTGGACCTTTGCCGACCCGCGGTGGCTGGATGCGCTGTGGCAGCTGGAGGCGCTGCGTGATGCGGGGCGGATTGGCGCCGTGGGGGTGACCAACTTCGACACCGCGCACCTGCGGATCGCCATCGCCAGCGGCATCCGCCTGGTGAGCAACCAGGTGAGCGGGTCGCTGGTGGACCGGCGGTTCACGCAGCGGCTGGCGCCGTACGCCGCGGCGCATGGCGTGGGGCTGCTGTGCTACGGCACCGTGCTGGGGGGGTTCCTGAGCGAGCGGTGGCTGGGGGCCCCCGAGCCGGAGTGGGAGGCGCTGGCCACCTGGTCGCAGATGAAGTACGGGCGGTTCATCCGGGCGGCCGGCGGGTGGGCGCCATTTCAGGGGGTGTTGCGAGCGGCCGACGTGGTGGCGCGCAAGCACGGGGTGTCCATCGCCATGGTGGCCAGCCGCTGGGTGCTGGAGCAGTCCGGGGTGGCGGCGGTGATCATTGGCGCTCGGCTGGGGGTGTCGGCCCATGTGGAGGAGTCGCGGCGGCTCCTGGCGTTTCGCCTGGATGCCGACGACCACGCGCGGTTGGCGGAGGCCCAGGACGCGCTGGCGCCCATTCCCGGTGACTGCGGCGACGAGTACCGCACGCCGCCGTTCCTGACCGCGAGCGGCGACCTGAGCCACCACCTGTCGTCGTTCCCGGCGCCCTTTGCGGTGCGCGAGGGGGGCGACGGCCGCACGCTGGCGCTGAGCGGGACGGTGTGGGAGCCCATGGCCGGCTACAGCCGCGCGGTCCGGAAGGGAAACCGGATCCACGTGTCGGGGACCACCGCCACGCACGGCAGCCGCGCCATTGGCGGGAACGACCCGGCGGCGCAGGCGCACTTCTGCCTGGACAAGATCGCGGGGGCGCTGCAGAGCCTGGGGGGACGGCTGGAGGACGTGGTGCGCACGCGGGTGTTCGTGGCCGATCGCGACCTGTGGGAGCCGGTGGCGCGGGCGCACGGGGAGCGGTTCGGGCATGTGCTGCCGGCCAACACGCTGGTGGAGGCGCGGCTGATCGGGGACGAGTACCTCGTGGAGATCGAGGCCGACGCCGAGCTGTGAGGGGGTGAGGGGCTGGTCACCGCCTGGGGGATAGTTGGCGTTGCCGTGGGAGTTGGAGGGGGGCCGCCCCTGTGCGTGGGTTGCGGGGGGCGTGCACGGGCCCCACTGTGGGCGGACCTGCTCGTCCCCTCTTCCTCCTCCCTTCCCCGTGCTGCGCATGCGCCATCCGCTTGTGATCGCGGCCACCGCCGCTGTCCTCCTCCCCGTCTCTGCCGCCCTCGCGCAGCGCGGGGCCCCTGCCGCCCCGGTGCGCCCCGCCGTGGACACCACGGCGCTGGCGCGCCTCACGTTCCGGAACGTGGGGCCGGCCAACATGATGGGGCGCTCCACCGACGTGGAGGGGGTGCCCGGTGACCCCAACACCGTGTACGTGGGGACCGCCGCGGGGGGGGTGTGGAAGACCACCAACGCCGGCACCAGCTGGCAGCCGCTCATGGACGGGCAGGGCACGCTGGCGGTGGGGGACCTGGCGCTGGAGCCCGGGAACCCGTCGGTGCTGTATGTGGGCACCGGCGAGGGGAACGTGCGCAACTCCGTCTCCTTTGGCCGCGGCGTGCTCAAGTCCACTGACGGCGGCGCCACGTGGAAGACCGTGGGGCTCACCGACACGCGGCACATCGCGCGCGTGCTGGTGCACCCGGCAGACCGGCAGACGGTGTACGTGTGCGCGGTGGGGCATATGGCCGGCCCCAACCCCGAGCGCGGCGTCTTCCGGTCGCGCGACGGCGGCGCCACCTGGACGAAGGTGCTGTACGTGGACGACCGGCACGGCTGCGCCGACCTGGACCTCGACCCCGCCAACCCCAACATCCTGTACGCGGGGATGTGGCTGTTCGACCGCAAGCAGTGGACCTTCACCTCCGGCTCCGAGCAGGGGGGGATCTTCAAGTCGGTGGACGGCGGCACCAGCTGGAAGAAGCTGGGCGGCGGGCTGCCGTCGCTGATCGGGCGCATTGGCGTGAAGGTGGCGCCGTCGTCCCCCAACGTGGTGTACGCCATCCTGGAGAGCCGCAAGGACGGCTACGTGTGGCGCAGCGACGACCACGGCGAGACGTGGCGGCGCGTGAGTGACGACGCCAAGACGATCTGCCGCGGCTACTACTACTCGGACCTGCGGGTGGACCCGGTGGACGCGGAGCGGGTGTATGCCATCGCCTGCAACCTGTCGGTGTCCATCGACGGCGGGCGCACCTTCCGCAGCATCTCGCAGCGCATCCACGGCGACCACCACGGGCTGTGGATCGACCCGCGCGACCCGAAGCGCGTCTGGCAGGTGAACGACGGCGGGATTGCCGTGTCGCACGACCGCGGGGCCACGTGGCGCTTCCCCAACCAGTTCGTGCTGGCGCAGTTCTACCAGCTGCACGCCGACAACCGGGAGCCCTTCTACTTCCTGGGGGGCGGGCTGCAGGACAACGGCAACTGGGTGGGGCCCAGCCGCACGCGCGACCCGCTGGGGATCCTGGTGGACGACTGGAGCATGGTGTCGTACGGCGACGGCTACTACCAGGTGACGCACCCCGACGACCCGGACTACTTCGTGACCGACGCGCAGGGGGGGATGATCTTCCGCACGCGGATGCAGACGCGCGAGCAGGAGGACATCTCGCCGCAGCCGCGGCGCAACGACGGCGGGCCGGTGAACGCATTGCGCTACCGCTTCAACTGGAACGCGCCGGTGGTGGCGTCGCCGCACGACGGGCGGGTGCTGTACTTCGGCGCGCAGGTGCTGTTCAAGTCCACCGACTTCGGCGGGACGTGGACGGCGATCTCGCCGGACCTCACGAAGAACGACAGCACGAAGCACGGGTGGGCCGGCGGGCCGGCGATGCTGGAGGCCACGACGGCGGAGTTCTACAACACGATCTATAGCGTGGCCGAGTCGCCGGTGCAGGCGGGGCTGATCTGGGTGGGGGCGGACGACGGCAACCTGCACGTGACGCGCGACGGCGGGAAGAACTGGA
>JBILKP010000087.1:0-10981 GCA_044376625.1 Gemmatimonas sp.
AGCCGCCCTCCCCTGCCCCACCTTCGACGACGCGCTGGGCGCGCTCTTCGACGGGCGGGCGACCTTTGCCGTGATCCCCGTGGAGAACGCCATCGCGGGCCCGGTGGTGGCGGCCCAGGAGGCGCTGACCCGGCGCACGGGGGAGCTGGTGCAGGTGGCAGAGCGGCGGGTGTCCATCCACCTGGCGCTGCTGGGGCTCCCCGGGGCCACCCTGGAGGGGCTGACGCATGTGCACAGCCATCCCGTGGCGCTGGCGCAATGCCGGATCTTCCTGGCCAGGCATCCGCAGCTGCTGGCGGTGGGGGAACCCGACACGGCGGGCGCGGCGCGGATGGTGGCCGAGCAGGGCGACCCGGCCCATGCGGCCGTTGCCGGATCGGCGGCCGCGCGGCGCTACGGGCTGGTGGAGCTGCGCAGCCACGTGGAGGACGTGCCGGCCAACTGGACGCGCTTCGTGGTGATGGCGGCGGGGGGGGGGGGGGGGGGGCGGCCGCCGACGCTGAATCGCGCCACCCGGCCGTTGGTCCATGATTTTTGACGGTCTGTCCCGCTCATTCGTCTGCTAGCCACGTCCCCATCCGGGACACAGCTTTTCCGGAACGCCCGTGTCGACGGACACGTGTGCCACATCCGGGACGCCACAATGCCGATGCCCTGCCAGGCATGACCTCTCCGTTGCCCCCGCTGCCCTTCGCCAGCCTCGCCCCGGCGGCGGGCGCCATCCGCGCGATGGCGTCCGCTGCGGGCAGTTTCGTGGCCGTGGTGCTGGCCAAGGCGGTAGGCGGCCCCTGGCGCCGGGCGTGCATCACCTCGGGGGCCGGGGGGCTGCTGGCAGTGGCCACCGCGTGCGCGCGGCTCCCCCTGGCGCCGCCCCCCACGCCCGCCAGCGCGGAACTCCTGGAGCAGTACCGCCACTGGGAGGACGGCCGCTACCGCCGCGTGGTGGGGGTCCCGCCCTTCACCCCGGCGGGAGCGGATCCGGTGCTGGGGGACCTGGCCTACGCGCTGGCCGACCTGCTCATGACCGACCTGTCACGGTCGCGGCAGCTGCGGCTGGTGGAGCGGGCGCGCCTGGGCGAAGTGCTGCGCGAACTGGACCTCGCCCGGACGGGGCGCGTGGACTCCGCCTCGGCGCCACGCGCGGGGCGGCTGCTGCAAGCCGGACGCCTGGTGCTGGGGACGCTGGGGCCGTTGGGTGATGGGCAGGGAATCCGCATCGGGGCGCGCATCGAGGAGGTCGTGGAAGGGACCGTGCGGACCGCCGTGGATGCGCAGGCGCCGCTCGCCGACATCCTGGCGGCCGAAAAGGCGCTGGCCTTCCGGCTGCTGGAGTCGATGGGCGTGCGCCTGACCCCGGCGGAACAGGCGGCCATAGAGGCGCGCCCCACCGCCAACGTGCAGGCGCTCCTGGCCTACGGGCGCGGGGCCCGGCGCGAGTACCTGGGCGAGTATGGCGCGGCACGGCGCGAATACCGCGCCGCCCGCCTCCTCGACCCACGCTTCCAGCTGGCCCGGCAGCGTGAGCAGGACATGCGCGCCATGCAGGAGGCAGGGACGCTGGACGCCGAGCTGACCCCGGGGCTGCACCCCCTCGGCACCACCATCGGCATGGCCATCGACCGGATCAATCGCCCCCTCCCGCTGACCTCGCTGGTGGTGCGGAGCTACGGATCCCCCGCCGATCCCGCCTTTCCGGTGACCAGCGGGACGGTCCTGATTTCGGTGGTGCGGCCGTGAGCGGAGAGAACGGCCGCCGCCTGCGGTGGGGGATGCTGCTGGCGGGGCTGATGGCCGCCGGGCAGGCGCAGGCCCATGCGCAGGACCGCCTGGTGGGCGCGGGGCGGCTGTCCACCGGGGTGATGGCCGAGGGGATGCGATTCAAGGGGCTGTTGCGGCTGGACCAGGGCACCGCCGGCGACTCGGTGGTGGTGCGCGAGCTGGGGCAGCTGCTGCTCCCGGTGAGCGCCGTGATGCCCCTGGGTCCCAGCTGGACCCTGGACCTCAGCACGCATTACACCGCGACGGCGGTGACGGTGGAAGCCGGTGGGCAGGCGCGTCGCACCCACCTGGCCGGCCCCGGGGATGTGCGGCTGCGCGTGGTGGGGCGCGTGCGTGACGAGGCGGTGCTGGTGACCGCCGGGCTCAACCTCCCCTCGGGGATGGCGCGCCTGACCCCTGACGGGGTGGATGCGCTGCGCGTGGGCGCAGCCCCCATGCTGGGATTGGGGAGCCCTCCGGCCACCAGCGGCGCCGGGGGCACCCTGGGCGTGGTGCTGGCCCGCTCCATCAAGGGGTGGGCGGTGGCCGTCGGCAGTTCGTACGAGCAGCGCGGTCGGTTCCAGCCAGTCGCCGCGCGCCTCTTGGGGACCACGCCGGAGTCCTTCACCCCCGGAGGCGCCGTCCGGGCCACGCTGGGCGCCGACCGACTGCTGGGGGCGCACCGGCTGATGGTCAACGCCGCCGCCAACCTGTTCCTCGACGACATCCTCACCGCCCCGGAGGCCGGCGCCACGTCGCGCGTGCGCCCGGGCGAAGTGCTGTCCCTGGACGCCGAGTTGCAGCTGGCGGTGCCGGGGCTGCGGGAGACCGCCCTGTGGGGTTCGGTGCGCCGACGGGGAGCCTTTGCCCGCAACGGGGTCCCGCTGGCCGGTTCGCAGGCCCTCTACGTGGACGGCGGCTGGCGCGGCTCCGTGCCGGTGCAGGCGGGGCTTGATGTCGTCACCGCCCTGGACGTGCGCTGGCAGTCGGGGATGTTGGTCAACCCCGGGGTGCTCACCATGGGCGGGACCGCGGCCACGGGCACGCTGGGGCTCTCCTGGCGCCACCGGGGGCGCGCGCTGGAGCCCTTTGTCCGCGCCCAGGGAGGAAACCTGCGCCAGCGGCTGGGGCGCAACGGCCTCCCCCTGGCCGACAGCGATTTCTTCGGGATGACGGTGGGCGTGCTCCTCAGCACCCCGTTCTGACCCATGCGCCCATCCCGCTCCCGACCTGGCACGCGGCACCACCCCGGCTGGCGACCGCTGGCCTGGGGGGCCGTGCTGGCCGTGGGGACCGTGTGGGGGATCAACGGCTGCGCCGGCAGCGCCGACGTGGCAGGCACCACGATGGAGCGCCCTGCCGGCGGGAGTGTCCGGGGGACGCTGTCGGCATCGGTCTCCATCCTGGCAGACGGCGAGGCCTTGCTGCGCCTGCGCGTGGAGGGGGTGCGCACCGCGGGGGCCCCGCTGCCGCTGGGGGCGCGCGACGTCCCGCTGGGCACGGGCGCTGGCGAGCCGGTGGCGGTGCCGGTGGAGCTCGGCCCCTGCCTGGCCGACCCGCAGCGGGCGGGAGCCAACGGCGCGCCGCCACGTCCCGACGAATGCGTGGTGGCACTCACCCTGTCGCTGCTGCTGGACGGCCTCGTCGTGGACAGCGTCCGCATGGCGCCGCTGGTCATGCAGGCGGGGCGGGCGGTGTCCGCCGGTGCCGTCACGCTGCGCGAGGTGGCCGACATCCGGGTGCGGGATCCCGACGGCCGACTCCTGGGGGCGGGCGCCGCGCTGGTGGTGCCGCTGGGGGAGCGCCGTCGCCCGGTGGCCGAAGTGCTGGATGGCACCGGGCGCGTGCGCGCCACCCGCTCGGTGAGCTGGTCCGTCACCCCCCCGGGGATGGCGCGCCTGGAAGACGGGGGCACGGTGCTGGGGACCAGCCCGGGGATGGGCGTGTTGGGGGTGAGCAGCGGCGGCGTGGACCGGACCGTGCCGCTGCGCGTGCTGCGCGCCCCGGCCCGCCTGCGCGTGGCGGCCCGCGCCGGGAGCGGGGGGCGCGTGACGGTCACCTCCCAGCCGGCGGGGATCGCCTGCACGCTGGACGACGGCGTCGCCTCGGGGAGCTGCGACCGCGACTTCCCCGGGGACACCACGGTGGTGCTGCAGGCGTTCCCCGAGGGACTCACGCGCCTGGATGGCTGGGGCGGCGCGTGTGCGGGCACGGGCAGCTGCACGCTGGACATGAGCGCGCCGCGCGTGGCGGAGGTGGCCAGCACCGCCCGGGTGCCGCTGGCCGTGCGCGGTGGGGGCGCCGGCAGCGGCACGGTCGCCGGGGCTGACGGGGCCATCACCTGCGCCATCACCAATGGCTTGGCGGGCGGTGCGGGGTGTGAGACCGTGGTGGACCGCGGGACAACGGTGGCGCTCTCCGCCACCGCCGCGGCCGAGCACGATTTCACGGGGTGGAGCGGCGGGTGTGCCGGAAGTGGCGCATGCACCGTGACCATGACGCAGCCGCGCGAGGTGACCGCCAGCTTCGCCCCGCGCCAGCTGCTCACCATCACCGGTGACGGGACCGGCACCGGCACCATCACCTCGGCGCCCGCCGGCATCAGCTGCCGGATCGTGGCCGGCGCAGCCGCCAGCAGCGGGTGCAGCGCACGCTTTCCGATGGGCACCACCGTGGTCCTCTCGGCGGTGGCCGATGCGGGACACGACTTCTTCGACTGGAGCGGCAGCTGCACCGGCACCACCGCGCTGGCGGGGTGCACGGTGGACATGACGCAGCCGCGCGCCGTGCAGGCGCGGCTGCACCAGCGGCAACGGCTGGTGGTCCGGGGGGAGGGGACCGGCACGGGCACCGTCACCGCCCCCCTGGCGGTGGCCCCCATCAGCTGCCAGGTCACGGCGGGTGTGGCCGGCGCCAGCGGGTGCGAGGCGCTGCTGCGCTACGGGACCGTGGTCACGCTGGCCGCCACCGCCGCCGCCCAGCAGGCCTTCACCGGGTGGGGCGGGAGTTGCAGTGGCACCAACGGCTGCACGGTGACGATGACGCAGCCGCACACCGTGCGCGCGGGCTTCGCGGCATGGCCCACGCTCGCGGTGCGCTTCGTGGGAAGCGGGAGCGCCACGGTCAGCTCGCAGCCATCGGGGATCAGTTGCTCGTGGGCCAACGGCACCGCCAGCGGAAATTGCACGGCGCGCTTCCCGGTAGGGACAGCGGTGAGCCTGTCCATCGTGCCGGACCAGGGAACGCAGTTTGGCGGGTGGGGCGACGGTTGCTCCGGCACCGGAGGGTGCACCGTGACGATGACGCAGGACCGCGCGGTGTCGGCGTCCATCACGGGGAACGGATCGCTCGAGGTCCAGGACCTCAATTCCGACGGCAGCGGACAGGTGGATGGCACCCCGGGGTCCATCTCGTGCCTCGTCTCGCCAACCGGCCTGGGAGGCACCTGCAGCGAGGGCTACCCCAACGGGACGGTGATCACGCTGCGCGGCACCCCGCTGAGTGCGAGCTTCACCTTTGGCGGCTGGACGGGCGCCGGCTGCAGCGGCACGGCGCCGTGCGCGGTGACCATCGCGGGCGCCATGACGGTGCAGGCGCGATTCCTGCGCCTGTTCGTCCTCGAGGTCGAGACCGATCCGCAGGCCATCGGGGGAGGTGTCGTCACCTCCTCGCCGGCGGGGATCAGCTGCGAAATGCTGCAAGGGGGGACCTCCAACAGCTGCGCCGCGAGCTTCGCCAGCGGCACACAGGTGACCCTGACCGCGCTGGCCGACGCCAACTCCGATTTTCTGGGGTGGGGCGGTGCCTGCGCGCAGGCGCCGGGGGCGCAGTGCACGGTGACCATGTCGGCGGCGCGTTCGGTGATCGCGTCCTTCGTGCCGCGGCTGGCGCCCGTCGCGGCTACCCCCGAGCGGCCGGCACCCTCCCCGCGCTAACGCCGCCGCGCCCCCCGCGCCCCCGCGCCGAGCGGCGCGCGGGGGCTACGGCGTGCAGCCGGCCACTCCCTGCGTGTTGCGGATGGCGGTGACCTGCTCGGTGGTGCGGGCGCCGGTCCGGGCCTGCCGCAGCACGGCACACCCCGCTTCGGCGTCCCCCACCAGCAGGTGCGCCTCCCCCAGCCCCAGCAGCGCCCACGTGCTGTCCGCCGCCGTGCGCTGGGCCGCCACCGCCGCGCGGAGGGCCGGCAGCAGGCGGCGCACCACCGCTGGCGACGCGGAGTCGGAGACCAGCACCTCCTTCAGTCGATCCAGGTCGCGGCGCGGCGTGGCGCTGGCCCCTGGCGGCGCGACCGGCGCGGCGGGCGCGGCGGGCGCGGCCCGCGCAGGGACGCGCGGGGGCATGGTGCCGGCGTCCAGCGCCCCGCGCGACGGATCCCGTTGCGGCGCACTGGGCGCCGCCTCTTGGCGGGGGGTTGGTGGTGGCGCGTCGGCGAGGGCTGGGGGCGGCGCCGGTGACGCCGGGGAGGCGATGGTGGCCGAGTCGCCATCCGGTGGTGCCGTGGTGACCGAGGCGGGGCGCGTGGCCATCCACCCGGCGGCCGCCGCCACCGCCACCAGCGCGCCGACAGCCGGCACCCGCCATCCCCCGGCCGCACGGGACGGCGTGGGGGTGACCCTCGGCGGGGATGGTGTGGGGAACGCCGCGGGCTCCGCGGTTACCGGCGCGGCCATCGGCGCGGCCATCGCGGTCACCGGCTGCGCTGGGGTGCCCGACATCGGCTTCGCGTCCGCGCCCACCGCCTCACCCACCGCTTCGGAGAGCGCTTCGGAGAGCGCTTCGGAGAGCGCTTCGGACAGCGCCTGCGCCAATCCCCACGCCGATGCGGTACGCCCCTCCCGCTCCCGGGCCAGCGCCGCGTCCAGCACCGGCTGGAGGGTGGCGGGCCAGCGGCCGCCATCACGCGGGGGCGGGAGTGGGCGCGGGTGCTGCATCAGGCGCGCCATCATCCCGCGATCCGGGGTGCTGGTGTCAAAGGGGAGCGTCCCGGCGAGGCACTCGTAGGCCACCAGCGCCAGCGCGTACACGTCGCTGCGCACGTCCAACGCGTCGCCCAGCACCTGCTCGGGGCTCATGTACTCCGGCGTCCCCAGGATGAAGCCTGTGCGCGTGAGCCCCCGCTCCCCGTCGGGCGGGGCACCGCCCGCCTTGGCGATGCCAAAGTCCAGCACCTTGCACTGGTCGCGTCCGTCGGCGTCGGTCACGATGAGGATGTTGTCGGGCTTGAGGTCGCGGTGGACCAGGCCCATGCGGTGGGCCGCCTCGAGCCCCTCGGCGACCTGCCGCACCACCGTGGCCGCGCGCGACGGGGGGAGCGCGCCCGCCTGGGCCAGCAGCGCCTTGAGCGATTGCCCCGGCACGAATTCCATGGCGAGGTACACCAGCCCCTCGGCGGTTTCGCCGAAGTCGTACACCCGCACCACGCGTTCGTGCTGGATGCTGGCGGCCGTGGCCGCCTCGCGGTTGAAGCGGGCGATGGCGGTGGGATCGGCCAGCATCTCGGGGCGCATCACCTTGATCGCCACCTGCTGCGGCAGGCGCACGTGGCGTCCCAGGTACACCATCCCCATCCCCCCTTCCCCCAGGGGCTCGGTGACCAGGTAGCGTCCGGCGATCACGGTGCCGACCAAGGTCGCCCCGGCGCCCTGGGGACGGAGCGCGGCGCCATCGGCAGGGCAGAACGCCAGCGTATCCTCGAAGCTGGCGCCGCAGGCGGGGCAGAGCTTGGGCATCGCGGAGGGGAACGGCGCCCGGAGGCGCAGGGGGGGAAACCGGCGGGCAGACCCGCTGGTATGTTATCACGCAGCCCCCCATTCAGCCGACGCCCATGCGCCCCTCCGTCGTACGCCCCTGCCCCCGGGGGCTCCCCGCCCTGGTGTCCCGAACGGTCCCTGCGGCCGCGCGGTCCGCCGTGGCGTCGGCCGCCGTGGCGTGGTGCGCCGTGGCGCTCGTGGCCGCGCGGCCGCTGGGAGCGCAGGCAGGGGGCGCCGACCGGCGGCCCACGGTGGCGGTGCTCTACTTCACCAATGCCGCCATGGTGAGCCGCGACGAGTACGCGCCGCTGTCGAAGGGGCTGGCCGAGATGCTCATCACCGAGCTGGGGGGGAACCCGGCGATCCGCGTGGTGGAACGCGACCGCATCGAGGCGCTCTTTGCCGAGCAGGACCTGGCCGCCGGGGGTCGCGTGGACCAGGCCACGGCGGTGCGGATCGGCCAGGTGCTGGGGGCGCGGCACCTGCTCTTCGGCAGCTTCGTGGTGGACCCGCGACAGGCGATGCGCATGGACCTGCGCGCCATCAACGCGGAAACGTCGGAGCTGGAGTTTGCCACCGCGGTGACCGGCAAGGCCGACAGGCTGCTGGAGCTGCTGGCGTCGTTGGGGGCGAAGGTGAACGCCGGGCTGCGGCTGCCGGCCATCCCGTCGTCGATCCCCGCCGCGCCGGGGATCGGGACCTCGGGCCCCAACCAGCTGCGCTCGATGATGCTGCTGAGTCGCGCCCTGGAGCAGCAGGACCGCCGGAACATCGCCGGGGCCATTGCCCTCATGAAGGAGTCGCTGGCCGCCAACCCGGAGAACGCCCGGGCGCGCACCATCCTGGCCACCCTGGAAGCGACGCCGCGCTGAGGGGGGTGGAGCGCGCGTCGCCGCGCTACCGCGTGCGCCGCATCGCCACGTCGTACTCCAGCGCGATGGTGTCGGCGACCCCCAGCAGGATCGAAACCTTGGGCTGCAGCAGCCGGAAGTCGGCGAAGGTGAAGCGCGTGACCGCGCGTGCCATGAGCTGGTCCCCCTGCACCGTGGCGGTCACCTGCCAGGTGGCGGGGCGGGTGACGCCCTTCACGGTGAGGTTCCCGACCAGGTCGAAGGCCACGGTGCCGCTGGTGGGCAGGGGCGCGGGCAACCCGCGCACCGCCGTGGCCTGGAAGGTGGTGGTGGGAAAGCTGTCGGTGACCAGGATGCGGTTGCGCACGTAGCGGTCGCGCCGCTTCTCGTCGCTGGTGAGCCCGGCGACGGTGGCGCTGAAGCGCGAGGAGTCGGCGACCACCTGGCCGCCGGCATCCAGCACGAGGGTGCCGCTCACCTGGGTGGTCTCCCCCACGGCGTCGTTGTCCAGCGTCTTCCCGGCCAGCCGCTCCCGCACCCGATAGCGGGCCGTGTTGCCCGTGGCCCCGGTCTCGAAGCGGGGCCAGGTGGCGGCGGGACGCGCGGCCGCCTTCCCCTTGGCGCCCCCGCGGGCGGCGCCCTGGGCCAGTGCCGTGGAGACAGGGGAGCCCAGGGTGACCAGCAGCAGGGCGGCCAGCGGCAGGCAACGAACCATCGGGGCGCAGGTGGGGGGACACGACAGGGCGCCGGCCGGGTGCCCCACACGGCACCTCGGCAGCGGCGCCGATTGCAGGGGCAACGCGCCACCCCGGCAAAACGTTGCCGGCGCCGGGGAGATGGCGGCGCCTCGCGGCACGGCGTGCGCGCCGGTTCCCGCCCTGCCCCCCGGCCGCTATCCTGATGCAGCGTCGCCCCTCCCCCCTCACCCGTGGTCCGTCCCCATGCCCGTGCCCGCGGCCAGCCGGCAGCTCGACATCAACGGCACCTCCCTCTGGGTGGAGGACACCGGCGGCGCCGGGGTGCCGGTGCTCTTTGCCCACGGGCTGCTCATGAGCTGCCGGATGTTCGATGCGCAGGTGGCCGCGCTGCGCGGCCGGTACCGGTGCATCAGCTGGGATCACCGCGGGCAGGGGCTGAGCGCTCCCGGCACCGGTCGCGCGGTCTCCGTCGAGCAGGTCACCGACGACGCCATCGCCCTCATGCGGGCGCTGGCGCTTCCCGCCGCGCACTTCGTGGGGCTCTCCATGGGCGGCTTCGTGGGGATGCGGCTGGCCGCGCGTCATCCCGCGCTGCTGCGCTCGCTGGTGCTGCTGGACACCAGCGCCGACCCCGAGCCCGCGGAGAACGTGCCGCGCTACCGGCTGCTCAACGTGGTCGCCCGGTGGTTCGGGCTGCGCGCCGTGGCCGGCCGCGTCATGCCCATCATGTTCGGGCGCACCTTCCTGGGCGATCCCGCGCGCGCGGAGGAGCGCACCCTCTGGCGCACGCGGCTGGTGGGGAATGCGCGCGGGATCTACCGCGCCGTGAACGGTGTGATCGAGCGGGCCGGCGTGGTGGACGAGCTGGCGCGGATCACCTGCCCCACGCTGGTGCTGGTGGGGGAGGAGGATGTGGCCACGGTCCCCGCCAAGTCGGAGCGGATCCGCGACCTGATCGCGGGGGCCACGCTGGTGCGCATCCCCGAGGCCGGGCATTCCTCGTCGGTGGAGCAGCCCGCGGCGGTGACGGCGGCGCTGGCCGCGTTCCTGCAACAGGTGGACGGCCCGGCACCACGCTGACCGCGCGGGCGGGTCAGCGCGCTGGGGTCGGCACCAGCCGCTGCTCCAGCAGCACGCCCCCCACCAGCGTCTCCATGCGCAGCAGCGCGCGGCTCTCGACGCCGATCCACACCGTGCTCTCGCGGTTGGCCGCCAGCGTGAACACCACCACGTGCGCCTCCTCCCCCAGCACCGAGGCGCGCCCGGTCACGCGCAGCTCCACGGGGTGGAGGCCGCCGTCCAGGTCGTACACCGGCAGCTGCACGTGCACCCCCGGCGCCAGCGGCAGCGCCCGCAGCACCAGGTCCCAGCTGCCGGCGTCGAAGAAGGGGGTGGAGAGCAGCGTGTCCAGCGGCACGCCGGGGAACCCCTCGGGGGCCAGCGACCCCTTCACCCGCCGGCCGGTGAACGCCAGGGTGAAGCGGCGCGTGGGTTGCTGCGCCACGTGGCGGCGCGGCGCCAGCGTGCGCGCATCGGTGGCGGTGGAGTCCACCACCTGCACGCCGCCGCGCTCCACGGTGAGCACCCGCTGCACCACCACGCCCGCGGCGCTGCTGTCACGCCACTGGCGGTCGGTGATCCGCCCCAGCGGGAGCGACGCCGCCCCCTGCCACGCGGTGAGGGCGTAGGCGCGCGTCCCCTCCCCCAGCCGGCGCGCGTCCAGCAGCGAGTCACCAGGGAGGACGAGCCGCGGCTGCGCGGCCAGCGGCGCGGCCAACAGGAGCAGGGCGAGGGTGGAGCGCACGCCGGAAGATACCGGCGCGTGGCGGCGTTGGCAGGATTCTCCTGCCTGAGGCTGCGCCGAGGGGCCACGCCTGCCTGAGGCTGCGCCGAGGGGCCACGCCTGCCTGAGGCTGCGCCGAGG
>JBILKP010000088.1:0-10934 GCA_044376625.1 Gemmatimonas sp.
GCGCCGGGGGCTAGCGGCGCAGGAACGCGCGCTCCCGCGCCATCCGCCGGAGCAGCAGCCACACATACCCGCCGTAGCACAGCGCCGTGATGGCGTAGCCGGCCCACATGTAGGCCGACGTGTCCGGCGGGCCGCCGGCGCGCGGCACATAGGCCACCTGCCCCTCGGTGGCCACCGGGGCGGGGGCGGGGGGAGCCATGGCAGAATCCTGCGGCTGCGCGAGGGGCACGGCGCTCATGCCCCCTCCACCGCCAGCCGCGCGTCCCGCGCAGCGGCCCACCGCAGCCGCAGCCGCAGCAGCGCCACGTACAGCAGCGAGAACGCCCCCAGCGCCAGCAGGAACGTGGTCAGCATCTCCGGGGGGAGCGAGGGCTTCTCGGGCTTGAGCACCACCGGCTGCGGGTGCATGCCGCGAAACAGCTTCACCGTGAGGTGCACGAACGGCACCAGCAGCGCGGCCAGCGACCCCATCACCGCCGAAAGGCGCGCGCGCTGCTCCGGGCTTTCCACCGCGCCGCGGAGCACCAGGTACCCCAGCACCAGCATCCACAGGAACAGCGTGCTGGTGATGCGCGCCTCCCACACCCACCACGTCCCCCAGCTGGTGCGCGCCCAGATGGGGCCCGTGGCCAGCACCATCCCCATGAACACCACCCCCAGCTCTGCGGTGGCCTCCGCCAGCCGGTCGAGGCGCGCGTCCTTGATCCACAGGTACATCAGGCTGGCCACCGCCAGCAGCCCGCACGACACGTACAGCCCCAGGATGGCGGCGGGGACGTGCACGTAGAAGATCTTCTGCGCGGCCCCCAGCATGGCGTCCACCGGCGTGAACCAGAGGGCGCGCACGCAGGCCGCCACGCAGGCCAGCAGGGCCACCGCAAGCAGGGCGTCCATGCCGCGCGGCGCGACGGGGGCGGCGGGGAGCGGCGCGGAGGCCGCGTGGGACGGGGGCGCCATGGACAGGCTACTCCTCGATGGTAAAGGGGAACACCAGGGCACAGGCCGGGAGGAACACCAGGTCGTACGCCAGCAGCACGCGCAGCCACGCCCCGGCCTCCTCCACCGGCTGGCCGCGCAGCACCACCGCGGTGGCCTGCGCGGCCGGGATCACCAGCGGCACGAAGAACGGCAGCGTCATCATGGGGAGCAGCAGGTCGGCCAGCCGCGTGTTGGCGGCGATGGCCGCAAACAGCGTCCCCACCGCCGCCAGCCCCAGCGCGGCCAGCACCACCACCGGCCCCACCACCCACCAGTCGCCGCTCAGGGGAAGATCGAAGAACAGCGCCACCGCCGGAAGCGCCAGCGCCTGCACCGCCAGCACGAACACCGCGTTGGCCAGCGCCTTCCCCGCAAACACCGCCGGGCGCGACACCGGGGAGGCCAGCAGCCCGTCGTACGCGCGCTCGGCCAGCTCCAGCGCAAACGACCGGTTGAGCCCCAGCAGCCCCGCAAAGGTGAAGATCACCCACAGCACCCCCGGCGCCAGGTCGATGGCCGGGATGGCCGTGGGGTCCCAGGTGAAGCGGAAGATGACCACCGCCAGCACGGCGAACACCGCCGCCGCCAGGAAGCCGCTGCGCGTGCGGGCCTCGATGCGCAGGTCCTTGCGGGCAATGCGCCACGCATCGCGCAGGAAATCCGGCGGGCGGACGGCCGGCCGCTCCCCCTCGGCGGGGGCGCTCACGCGGCGGGGGGGAGCGCGGGCATCAGCGCCCGATAGGCGGCCTGGAAGGCCTCGACGCCAAAGCCGGGGTCGCCGGCCGGCACGCGGTGCACCACGCGCCCCTCACGCAGGATCGCCGCCTCGGTGGCCAGCGCCAGCCCCTCGTGCAGGTGGTGCGTGGTGAGCACCAGGATCGCCCCGTCCCCCTGCAGGGTGCGCAGCGCCCCGGTCAGCGCCCCGCCGCCCACCTCGTCCAGCCCGGTGTACGGCTCGTCCAGCAGCACCAGCCGCGGCTGGTGCACCAGCGCCCGCGCAATGGACACCCGCTGCTGCAGCCCGCGGCTGAGCGCCCGCACCGGCATGTCGGCGCGGTCCAGCACCGCCAGCCGGCGCAGCGCCGTGGTGGCCGCCCCGTCGGCCTCCACGATCCCCTGGCACTCGGCGGCAAAGCGGACGTTCTCGCGCACCGTGAGCGCCGGGTACAGCAGCGCGTGGTGGGACAGGAGCCCCACCAGCCGGCGGGCGTCGGGGCCACCCGGGAGCCGGTGCCCCCGCAGCCACACCATGCCGCGCGTGGGAGCCAGCAGCCCCCCCAGCAGCTTGAGCAGCGTGGTCTTCCCCGCCCCGTTGGGACCGAACAGCGCCAGGCACGCCCCCGGGCGCAGCTGCAGCGACACGCCATCCACCGCCCGCCGGCCACCGAAGGCGCGCACCACCCCGCGCGCCTCCAAGCCGTCGGGGAGCGGCGGGGCATCGTGCAGGGCATGGTCCAGGGCGTCATCCAGGGCGGCAGCCGGGGCGGGATCGGACGCGGATCGCTGCGCGGGGGGCATCGCTCTACATTAGCCGAAGCGTCCCGCGCCCGCGACACGCCTGCACCACGGCCGGCGCACGGGACGTCTTGCCCGTCCACCGGTCTCCGCCTTCCGCCGCCGCCATGCGCGACCTTGACGTCCTGCTGCAGGAGCACCGCTCCTTCCCCCCGCCCCCCGCCTTCCGCGCCCGGGCCCGCGTGGCCGACCCTGCCCTGCTGGCCCGTGCCGCGGAGGACCCCGAGGGGTTCTGGGCCGAGGAGGCCGCCACGCTGCAGTGGGACGCCCCGTGGGACACGGTGCTGCGCTGGACCCCGCCGCACGCCCGCTGGTTTGACGGCGGGCGCCTCAACGCCGCCGTCAACTGCGTGGACCGCCACCTGGACGGGCCGCGGCGCAACAAGGCCGCGCTCATCTGGGAGGGGGAGCCCGGCGACCGCCGCACCCTCACCTACTGGGACCTGTACCGCGAGGTGAACGTCGCGGCCTCCATGCTGCGCCACCTGGGCGTGCAACGCGGCGACCGCGTGGCCATCTACCTGCCGCTCATCCCCGAGGCGGTCATCGCCATGCTGGCGTGCGCGCGCATCGGCGCGGTGCACACCGTGGTGTTCGGGGGCTTCTCGCCGGAGTCGCTGCGCGACCGCATCACCGACTGCGGGTGCACGGTGCTCATCACCGCCGACGGCGGCTACCGGCGCGGCGCGGTGGTGCCGCTCAAGCGCAACGCCGACGCCGCGCTGGCCGAGTGCCCCACGGTGAAGCACGTGCTGGTGGTGCGGCGCGCGGGGAGCGCGCACACCGACGAGACGCACGCGCAGATGGTGGAGGGGCGCGACCACTGGTGGCACCTGCTGGCGAAGCAGGTCCCCGCCGAGTGCCCCCCGGAGTCGATGGCGGCGGAGGACCTGCTGTTCATCCTCTACACGTCGGGGACCACCGGGAAGCCCAAGGGGATCGTGCACACCACCGGCGGCTACCTCACCGGCGCCGCGGCCACCACCAAGCTGGTGTTCGACCTGCGCGAGGAGGACGTGTACTGGTGCACCGCCGACATCGGGTGGATCACGGGGCACAGCTACCTGGTGTACGGCCCGCTGGCCAACGGCGCCACCTGCCTGCTGTACGAGGGGGCCCCCGACTGGCCCGCCCCCGACCGCTTCTGGGAGCTGTGCGCGCGCCACGGGGTGACGATCTTCTACACCGCCCCCACCGCCATCCGCGCGTTCATGAAGTGGGGGGACCACCACGTCACGAAGCACGACCTCTCGCGGCTGCGGCTGCTGGGGTCGGTGGGGGAGCCCATCAACCCCGAGGCGTGGATGTGGTACCACACCGTCGTGGGCCAGGGGCGGTGCCCCATCGTGGACACGTGGTGGCAGACGGAGACGGGCGCCATCATGATCACGCCGCTCCCGGGAGTCACCACCACCAAGCCCGGCTCGGCCACGCACCCCTTCCCGGGGGTGCGCACGGCGCTGCTGGATTCGTCGGGTGCCGAGGTGCCGGTGGGGGGCGGGTTGCTGGCGATCACGCACCCGTGGCCCTCCATGCTGCGCACCATCTGGGGGGACGACGCGCGCTACGTGTCCACCTACTTCTCCAAGTGGCCCGGGCGCCCCGACCTGTACTTCCCCGGCGATGGCGCCAAGAAGGACGAGGACGGCTACCTGTGGATCCTGGGGCGGGTGGACGACGTGCTGAACGTGGCCGGCCACCGCATCGGCACCATGGAGGTGGAGAGCGCGCTGGTGGACCACCCCGCGGTGGCCGAGGCGGCGGTGGTGGGGCGCAGCCATGAGCTCAAGGGGCAGGCCATTGCCGCGTTCGTCACGCTGCGCGCGGGGCAGCATCCCAGCGGCACCCTGCGCGACGAGCTGCGCGAGCATGTCGCCCGGAAGATCGGCGCGCTGGCGCGCCCCGACGACGTGCTCTTCAGCGGCGACCTCCCCAAGACACGGTCGGGGAAGATCATGCGGCGGCTGCTGCGCGACATCGCCGAGGGGCGCGCGCTGGGCGACACCACCACGCTGGCGGACCCGGCCGTGGTGGCCGGGCTCAAGGCGCAGTACGAGGCGCAGGAGGGGTGACCGGCGGGGGGCGGGGGGCGGGGGGCGGCGGAATGACGGGGCGCTGACGGCACGAATCCAGCATGAGGGGGCCGTACCACCCTCCACCCCGCCTCCCATGATCGACCGCCTCTTCCCCGACCTCTTCCTCCCCCGCCGGCTGGGCCCCGATGCGCGGCAGCGGATGCGGATTGCCCAGGCGCGCGCCGAGGAGGCGCTGATCCGCACGCACGTGGACAACGCCCTGGCCTTCGTGGAGACGCTCGCCGGCGAGGCGGGGTTCGAGCGCGGGCTGTCGCTCTACCTGCAGGCGCTGGAGGTCCCCGAGCCGCTGGCCTCGGTGGTGATGATGCGGGCGCTGGTGGCGCTTGGGGACCAGCTCCCCGACGCGCGCCCGCTGGGGCTCCCGGAGCCCGCCCTGCGCGAGGGGGGGCTTCGGGAGACGGAGCCGCTTACGGAGCCTTTGCGGGAGCGGGAGCGGGTGCTGCTGCCTTCGCTGCGGTCAGCGAGTCGACGAGCTTCCTGAGCTCGTCGTAGGTGAGCCCGCCGGGGAACATCTGGTTCCCCACCAGCAGCGTCGGCGTGCTGCTCACGCCACGCTGGCTCCCCTCGGCGGCGTTGGCCTGGATCTGCGGAAGCGTGCGCTGCGAGTCGAAGCAGGCGCCGTACGCGGCCATGTCCAGCCCCACCTCCTGGGCCAGCCGGTCCAGCACCTTGCGCGGATTGCTGGTGGCCTGCGTGCTCCACTCGATCTGCGCCGCGAAGATGGCGTCGTGCATGGCCCAGAACTTCCCCTGCTCGTTGGCGCAGGAGGCCGCCAGGTGCGCCGACAGGGTGTTGGCGTGGATGGTGGTGAGGGGGAAGTCGTAGAAGCGGAAGTTGGCCAGCCCGGCGTCCACCATGCGGCTCATGATGTCGGGCTCCTGCAGGGTGGCGAACTGCGCGCACCCGGGGCACTCGAAGTCGGCAAACTCGATGATGGTGACCGGGGCGTCGGGGTTGCCGCGCAGGTAGCCGGTGGCCGTGGGGAGCGGCGTGGAGGCGGCCAGCGAGATGGGCTTGGGCTTGTTGGCCTGGACCTGCCAGTAGATGACCCCCGCCCCGATGGCGAGGATGGCGACGACGGCGGGGAGGAACAGCCCGTTCTTCTTCTTGGGCGAGACGGTGGCCACGGGATCTCCGAAAGGCGCCGGGGGACCGGCGCGGTGACAGGCTGAGGACCGCGCCGGCGCGGGTGCGGCGCGGGTGCGGCGCCGCCGGCAGCGGGAGTGCTGCGCCAAAAGTACCGGTGGGGTACCGGGCGTGCAGCCCCTAGGAATCGCCGTGATTTGGGGGTATTCTTGACAGGCTCCCCCTGACAGGCCCCCGTACCGGCATCCTGACAGGTTGGCTCCGGCACTGCCATGGTCCTGCCACGGCACCGCTGCAGCCCCGGGGGCCCCGCGAGGCCGGTATTGGTGCCGGGCCCGCCAGCCGCCCGCCGTACCACCCAGAGGACATGGCCAAGGTCAACAACAACAGGCAGATGCGCCCGCGCCGCGATGCTTCGGTGCCGTCGCCCTACCAGGAAGCCCGGGACGAACTGTTCCAGCACATCATGCAGTGCGGCGTCATCGGGTGCCACCCGGTGGACCAGAAGGAGTGGTTTGATGCCACCCTGCAGTACCTGACCGATCGCTACCCCGAGCTGCGTGCCACCGAGCTGGCGGAGCTCCGGACGCTGGGCGAGCGCTTTGCCCAGCCGGCCAAGAAGGCCGAAGCCGCAGCCGCCAGCTGAGCGAGCCTGTCGCCGCCGACTACCGCGTCCGCTCTCGCCAGAGCATCAGCGTGTAGTCGGCGGTGGCCACCACCCCCAGGGCGCCCACTAGCAGCACCAGCGGGCGCACCCACCCCGGGGCAGCCAGCACCGCCACCACCGTCACCAGCTGCCCCACCGTCACGGCCTTGCCAACGGGACGGGCGCGGAAGGTGATCGGGCGCAGCCAGCTCACGCTGCGCGCGACGAACCAGCCGATCACCGACATCACGTCGCGGAAGAACAGCGCCACCCCTTCCCATGGGGCCAGCGCGCCGTCGGCCACGTAGGTGACGATCACGCTGAGCATGAACAGCCGGTCGGCCACCGGGTCCAGCAGCGCCCCGAAGCGCGACGTGACGCGCTGACGCCGCGCCAGCCACCCGTCCAGGAAGTCGGTGAGCGAGGCCACGGCAATGAGCGCCAGGCGCACCGAGCTCCCCTCGGCGGCCACAAAGCCCAGCGCCAACCCCACCCGCGACAGCGAGATGGCATTGGGGAGCGTGATGACCGGTGGGACCGGGGCCGTGTGCGCCATGGCTCAACCTACCCGCCGAGGGCGCCAAGGTGCCAGCGGGATTTCCCCGACCCCGCCCGCACCACGGCGCAGGGGCCGCCGCCGGTCACCCCGTGCCCCGGACGATCCCCCAGGCGGCCCGGTCGGGAACGAAGGTGGCCTGCGCAAAGGCCAGCAGGTCTTCGGCGGTCACCGCGGCCAGCTGCCCGGGGCCGTCCAGCCGCTCCCCCACCCCGTCGCCAAAGAGCCAGGCGTCCACCAGCTCCGCCAGCACGGTGCCGCCGGACTGCCGGGCGATGGCCTCCATCCCCACCAGGTACTGCTGCGCACGGGTCAGCTCCTCGGGGGTGGGCGGCTCGCGGGTGAGCGCCGCCAGCTCGCGCAGCAGGCCGTCGCACGCCTCCTGCTCCCGCTCTGGGGCGGTGGCGATGTAGGCGGCAAAGTGGCCGCCGCCGCGGCGCACGGCGGGGCCGGCGCTCACGGTGTACGCCAGCGACTGGCGCCCGCGCAGCTGCTCGAAGAGCCGCCCCCCCAACCCGCCCAGCACCGCCGAGAGCAGCTGCGCGGGGAAGCGGCGCGCGTCGCGTCGCGCCACGCCGGGGAAGAGGAGGGCGATGGCCGTCTGCTTCTTGTCCCGGCTGTCCTCCCGCCTGGCGGAGCCCTCGGGCCACACCACGGCCGGCGGCGGGGCGTCGTCGCGCCAGCCAAGCCCCGGCAGCGCCGCGGGGACCAGCGCCGCCACCTGCGACGGGTCCACCGGCCCCGACACGGCCACCACCACGGCGCCCTGCAGCACGTGCGCCTGGTGGTAGGCGACCACCTGCGCCTGTCGGATGGCCGGGAGCGAGCGCTCGGTGCCCAACACCGAGCGGGCGTATGGATGGGCCCCGTAGGCGGCCTCCATGGCCAGCCGCATGGGCCACCGCGCCATGTCGTCGCGCAGGCGCGCCACCTCCGCCAGCGCCAGCGACCGCTCGGTGTCCACCCGGGACTCGGGGAAGGCGGGGGCCGTGACCACCTCCCCCAACAGCGCCAGCGCCTCTTCCAGCGCCCCAGGGGGGACCGCCATGGTCCACGCCAGCGATTCCGCGCCGGCCTGCACGCCAATGCTGCTCCCCAGCGCTTCCGCCGCCTCCGCCAACGCGGCGGCGTCGCGTCGCAGGCTCCCTCCCACCATGGTGGTGGCCATCAGCCGAGCCACCCCCTCGCCCCCTGCCGGATCCAGCAGCGCGCCACCGCGCTGGAACACCCCCAGGTGCACCAGTGGCGCCTCGGGGCGCGGCAGCACCAGCACCGGGACGCCGGCGTCGGTGCGGTACTCGAACACCTCCGCGTCCAGGGCACGCAGCCGCACCGTGGCCGCTGGCACCACGGGGGACGTGACCAGGGGGGACACCGGGTGGAGCGGGGGTGGGGGCGCCGCCTCGCGCAGGCGCGCCTCCAACGTGGCCACATCGGGGACCAACGGCGCCGCGTCATGCGGCCGGTACGCCAGCACCGCCACCTGGTCCATGGGCAAGTGACGACGCACCGCCTCCTGCACGGCGTCGGCCGAGGTGGACAGCAGCGCATCGTAGTGTGCCGCCCCCAGCGCCAGCCCCCCTTCGGCCTCCCAGCTGGCCAGGTACATCGCCTGCCCCTCCATGTCCTCCAGGCGGCGCAGCCAGCGCGCCTCCACCAGCCGCCGCGCGCGCGCCAGCTCCGGAGGCTGCACCCCCCGCTCGGCCAGCTGGCGCACCGTGTGCCACAGTGCCGGGAGCGCCTCCGGGGCCTGGGCCGGCGGCACCTCCGCCGACACGACGAACACCCCCGTCTCGCGAGCGTGCGTCCCCCAGGCCGACACCGACGACGCCAGCGACCGTTCGCGCACCCCGCGGTAGAGGCGCGACGCGCGTCCGGCGCCCAGCAGCAGCGCGGCAAGCTCCAGGGCGGGGGTGTCCGGGTGCGCGTGGGGCGGCAGGCGCCATCCCAGCGCCAGCTGCAGCTGCGCCACGTCGCCGGCCAGCTCCCGGGCGCGCACCCCCGAGGGGGCCGTCTCCAGCAGCCCCGGGGCGGCCTCGGGGACCCCGCCGGGGAGCGCCCCGTGCCGCTCCGCCACGGCCTGCGTGATCTCGTCGGGGTCCACGTCCCCCACAATGCTCACGATGGTGGTGGCGGGACGGTACCAGTGGCGGTAGAACCGGGCGAGCCGCTCGTGCGTGAAGGTGCGCAGCTGCTCGGGGTGGCCGATGCGCCAGCGGCGGATGCGGTGCCGGTCGTGCAGCAGGGCGTAGAGCGACTCGATGGCCACCGCGCCGGGGGTGTCGCGCTTGCGCTGCACCTCCTGGATGATGACCTCCAGCTCGCGGGCCAGCTCGTCGCCATCCAACGTGGCGCGGGCATAGGCGTCGAACTGCAGGTCGAGCGCGGGGAGCGCGTTGGCGGCGGGCACCACGGCGTAGTAGGCCGTGTGGTCGTAGATGGTGTGGGCGTTGAGGTAGCCCCCCAGCGCCTTGGTCTCCTGCGCCAGCACCCCCACGCCGCGGGTAGGCGTCCCCTTGAAGAACATGTGCTCGAGGACGTGGGCCATCCCCACCTCGTCCTCCTCCTCGTCGAGGTAGCCGGCGCGCACCCAGGTGACGAGGGCGGCCACGGGGGCGGCGGGGTCGCGGCGGACCAGCAGCGTGAGCCCGTTGGGGAAGCGCACGCGGCGGGTGTCGCGGTGGAGGGCCAGGGTGTCGCTGGGGCGCGTGGTCACTGGGGGGGATTCGGGTGAAGACGGCTGCGCCCGCCGGGGGACCGGCGGGCGCGGCACCAACCGGCGGTTTGGACGGCGGTCAGCGCACGATGCGCAGCACCCCGGCGTGGGCGCCGCCACGCAGGAACGCCTCGGGGGCATGCGCCTGCACCAGCGCCCCGGTGGCCCCGTACCAGCGGCGTGCCTCCGCGGCCATGTAGGCGTCCAAGGGACGCCCGGCATCGCGCACATCGCGCAACCGCTGCACGATCTGCTCCCACGTGCCCTCCAGCGCGGTGCCGTCGGGGAACTCCACGCGGTGCGTGCTGTCGGCGGCGCCGGAAGTGGCCTCGGGCGGTGCCTCGGCCGCGGCGCCGCGCCGTTCGTGCCCCACGGGCAGCGCCGCCACGCCGTCGGGAAGGGGCGCCGCCTCGCCGTCCTCCGTGCGCGCGGCCAGCCCCCCCAGCAGTTCCCCCAACGCCTCCAGCTGCGCGGGGAGGGCGGTGGGGCCCCCGGGGCTCTCGGCGTCCTCCGCCGCCGCCTCCCGGTCAGCCTCGGCGCGCGCCTCCGCCTCCGCCTCGGCCTCCTCCCGCTCCATCATGGCCTGCTCCACCTCGGCCAGCAGCGCGTCCACCGCGTCAGGCTCGGCGGTCAGCTCGGCCAGCCGCGCCTCCCACGGCGCCATCTCGGGATCGCCCTCGGGAAGACGCAGGAGGGTGCGCTTGAGCTCCAGCAGCCGCAGCACGCCAAACTCGTCCCAGTGGTCGCTAGGGGCGGTGCGCTCGAACTCGGCCAGCGCCGCGTCCAGCTCCCCGGCGTCGTACAGCAGGTTGGCCAGGTACACGCGCGCCTCGCCAAACCCGGGGTCCAACGTGAGCGCCCGCCGCATGGCCGTGAGCGCCTGGGGATCCTTGCCCAGGCGGTGCAGCGCATAGCCCACCGAGGCCACCGCCTCCGCCGACTCCGGATCATGGGCCACGGCGTGCTCGAAGTACGGCAGCGCCGCCTCGGCGTACCCCTCACGGAACAGCGCGCGCCCCACCTGCAGCATCAACTCGGCATCATCGTCATACCCCAGCGCCACCAGCCGCTCAAAGTGGGCGAACGCCTCCTCCTCGCGCCCGAACTTGAGCAGCAGTTCGCCCATCCCCGCCAGGGCGTCCTCGTGCTCGGGGTCGTGGTGCAGCGCCTCGGCAAAGCTGCGCCGAGCCCAGGCGAACTCGTCGCGGGCCATGCGGGCGTACCCCTCGCCCACGTGCAACGGGGCCGCGCCCGGGTACAGCGCCAGCCCTTCGCGCAGCACCGCCAGCGCCTCGTCGTACTGCCCCTCGTTGTAGAGGGCATGCGCGCGCTCGTCGTACT
>JBILKP010000304.1:0-3456 GCA_044376625.1 Gemmatimonas sp.
CGAGTACCGATAGGAATGTGGCAGAGTGAACGAGGGGGGAGGTGGCGAGCATTCGCCCCTCCCCCCTCGTCGTCTCTCCCGCGTACCTATCGGTTCTCGTTTCGAGGACCTCGGCCGTTCACTTCCGTTCGCCGTTTACCATCAGCAGCAGGTGCTGCTGCGCCTGCTGCAGCCCGCCTTCCTGCGCGTCCCAGCCGATGCGGCCGTCGGCGTTGGCGTCCACGCCGGCCACCAGCTGATCGCACAGGCTCACCAGCTGGCTCACCAGCCCGGCCGCCTCGGCGGCGGTGCCGGCGGCGCGGATCTTCTGCGCCAGCGCCACCGCGACGTCCACGCGCGCCGCCACGGCGCGCGACGCGGTGGCCACGTGCACCGCGTGCGTCTTCACGTTGGCGGACGCGGTGGGCTCCTTGGCGGCCATCTCGATGTGCGTGGCGGCGTTGTTGGCCGCCCGCTTCACCCCGAAGCCGCGCCCGGGCCCCTGCTTCTCCACCGAGGGGTCCAGCGCATGCAGCACATGCGCGGCGTGCCGCTGCATCGACGCCAGGTCGGCGGGGGTGCGCGCCGCGAAGGCCGCGTGCTGCTGCGCAATCGTGGCCTCCGCCACCGCCGTGGGGAGCAGCCCCCACTTCTCCGGGGTGTCGGGGAAGGTGGTGCCCAGGTGCCCGATGTGCGTGCCCACCAGCCCGGCCGGGAGCTGCGCATTGGGGATGGCCCCCGGTGGACCGCCCGCCGCACCGCCCGCCGGCTGCCCCGCCGCCGGCGCCTGCGCCACCACCGTGCCGGGGAGCGGGGCGCCCGTGAGCACCGCCACCAGCGAGTCGAAGGAGGCGCGCAGCGCGTTGTTGCTGCTCACCAGGTAGCGCTGCCGCTGGTACTGCTCCGCCGACAGCCCCTGCTTCACCAGCACGGCAGCCAGCTGCTTGCGCTTGAGCTCGGCCAGCTCGGCCTGCTTGTCGCGGGTCTTGTTGCGCTGCCGCGAGGCCTCGACGTCCGCCGAATCGTGCACCGCGCCCACCAGCAGGTGCGTCTCGGCGAGCTTGCGCAGCTCGGCGGCCGTCAGGGTGCCCGCCCCCTGCGCCCCCGCCACGGGAGCGAGCAGGAGCAGGCCGGCCAGGCCGGCGGCCAGCGGGGCGGAGGCACGACAGGAGCGGACGGCAACGCCGCGGGCGGAAAGCATGGGCATGGCGGAAGGGGTGCGGCAGGGAGGACGGCCGACGGGAAAGCGGGAGCGCGGAGCAGCCCCCAGATTAGGGGCGCGGTGCCTCCCGCGCCGCCCGCCCCCAACATACGGCCGGATCCCTTCCCCTGCTGCGCCTCCTCGGAGCTGCCATGCCCGCCCTCTCCCCGGTCTTCCGTCGCGCCCCCGCGCCCACCGTCCTGTCGGGCGCGCTGCTGGCGCTTGCCCTGGCCGCACCCGCTGCCTCGCTGGCGGCGCAGCCCGGGCAGCGCGACCCGCGCAGCATGGGGGGCGGGCAGTGCAGCGCCAACCCGTACAACTGCGCCGACGCCCAAAACCCGCTCCCCGCCGCCACGACGGTGTGGCTGGAGGAGATGACGTGGATGGACGTGCGCGACGCCCTCAAGGCGGGGAAGACCACGGCCATCATCACCACCGGCGGGATGGAGCCCAACGGCCCGTTCCTGGTGACGGGGAAGCACAACTACGTGCTGCGCGCCAACTGCGAGGCGATCGCGAAGGCGCTGGGGAACGCGCTGTGCGCCCCGACGATCAAGTTCGTCCCCGAGGGGGGGATCGACCCCAAGACCAGCCACATGACGAGCCCGGGGACGATCAGCCTGCGCGAAGCCACCTTCCGCGGGCTGCTCACCGACGTGGTGCACAGCCTCAAGCAGCACGGCTTCACGCGCGTGATCCTCATCGGCGACAGCGGCGGCAACCAGGGGGGGCAGCGCGCGGTGGCGGACTCGCTCACGGCGATCTGGAAGGGCGCGCCGATCGTGGCGCACATCCAGGAGTACTACGACTACGCGTCGGTGTCGAAGCACATGGAGCAGTTCGGGCTCAAGGACACCAAGGCCGACGGGCTGCATGACGACCCGGTGATCACGCTGAACATGTGGACCGACGACCCGCGGTCGGTGCGGCTGGCCGAGCGCAAGAAGGCGGGGCTGGCCACGATCAACGGCGTGTCGGTGGCGGACGAGAAGCAGAACCGGAAGTGGGCGGACGAGATCGTGGCGTTCCGCACGCGCATGACGGTGGAGGCCATCGCCAAGGCCACGGCGCATGGCGGCACGCTGCCGGCCCCGGCGCGTCGGGGCTCCCAGGAGTGAGGATCGAGGGGGGCTGGGGCGGGAGGCACCCGCAGTCGCCGCTTGCTGCGCTGCGCGCAGAGGCGGCTTTGCGGGTCCCTCCGCCCCGCCCCGTCGAGGGGAACTGCCACGGCATGCGGCGTGACCCGTGGAGATCGGTGGCGACGATGGCCGCTGGCCGGCGGGGCGGGTGGGGGTGGAACGCCGCCTCTGCGCGCAGCGCAGCAAGCGGCGATTCCGCCCCTGCCCGCACCGGCCGGCCCCGCGCCGGCCTGGCCGCCACGACCGCCGCCGTTGTCCTGTTGTCGGGAGGGGCTGCGGGGGCGCAGGGGCCGGCGGGGTGGCCCGCGTTCGAGCGGGCCTTTCGCGCCTACGTGGCGGCCGACGGCATCGCGGGCGCGTCGGCGGTGGTGGTGGAGCGCGGGCAGGTGGTGGCGCGCGTGATGGTGGGGCACCAGGACCGCGCGCGGCAGGTGCCGGTGGACAGCAACACGCTGTTCCACTGGGGGTCGATCACCAAGACGCTCACGGCGATCGCGGTGATGCAGCAGGTGCAGCGGGGGGCGCTGTCGCTGGACGACGCGGTGGTGCGCCGCCTCCCCGAGCTGCGCCGCATCCACGACCCGTTTGGCGGCATGGACCGCATCACGGTGCGCATGCTGCTGTCGCACTCGGCGGGGTTTCGCAACGGCACGTGGCCGTATGCGCAGGGGATGCCGTGGGAGCCGTTCGAGCCCACCACGTGGGAGCAGCTGGTGGCGATGATGCCGTACCAGCAGCTGCTGTTCCCGCCGGGGGCGCGGTACGGCTATTCCAACCCGGCGTACGTGTACCTGGCGCGGCTGGTGGAGCAGCGCACGGGGGACCCGTGGGACAGCTACATCCACAAGCAGCTGTTCCTGCCGCTGGGGCTCTCGCGCAGCTACTTCCGCGGCACGCCGGTGCACCTGCTGCCGCACCGCGGGTACGGCTACACGCTGGTGCGCGACAGCGCGGCGGCCGGGGGGACGCGGTGGGTGCCCACGGGGCCGGACTTCGACCCGGGGATCACCACCCCCAACGGCGGATGGAACGCCCCCGTGGGGGACCTGGCGCGCTACCTGTCGTGGCTGGCCGGGGCGGTGCGCGACCCGGCGGCCGATGCGGTGCTCCCCCGCGCGGTGCTGGAGCAGATGTGGC
>JBILKP010000305.1:0-3435 GCA_044376625.1 Gemmatimonas sp.
CGGTGGCCTCCGCCAAGGCGCGGGCGTGCGGCAGCACCGCCTCCGCAAAGGGAGACCCGTCCAGCGTCACCAGCAGCGGCCCCGTGGGGAGTGCCCCGGACGCCGCGGCGTCGGTGCTGCGCACCAGCAACACCGGAGCCGGCGTGTGGTGCAGGAAGGCGGCGGCCACGCTCCCCAGCCGCAGCCGCGAGAAGCCCCCCCGGCCGTGCGTGGCCATCACCACCAGGTCGGCGCCGATGCCCCGCGCATGCTCCACGAGCGCCTCCACCACCGTCCCCTCCAGCAGCGTCCCCACGGCGTGCACACCCGTGCCGGCCAGCTGGGTGACCGCCTCCTGCAGCAGGCGGTCGTCGCGCTGGCGGAACTCCCGCTCCACCTCGGCGTCGTACACCGGGACCGACACCTCGCCCGGGACGAAGGGGATGAAGGCGCTGGGGTCGTGGACCAGCGCCAGGTGCAGCTGGGCGCCGGTGCGGCGCGCGAGTTCGGCCGCCACGGGGAGCGCCCGGGCGCTGTCGGCAGAGCCGTCGATGGGCACAAGGAGGGTCTGGTACATAGCTTCAACCTGAGTGCGCGCACCGGATTCGGCCATAGGGCTTTCCCGGACCGTTGTGTCACGACCGCATTTCCCCCCTCCCGCCCTTGCCTGCCCGGAGTGCCCATGGACACCGCCGTCTTTCACCCCGTGACCGTGCAGGAGCGCGTGCGCTGGGCCGATGTGGACCTCGTGGGGATCGTGCGCTTCAGCGCGGTGCCGCGGCTGGTGGAGCTGGCGGAGCAGGAGCTGTGGCGCGCGGCGGGGATCCCGTACGCCGAGCTGTTCCAGGATCCCGAATTCTGGCTCCCCCGGCGGACGCTGTCGGTGGACTACCTCTCCCCGGCGCGGATCGACGACCTGCTGCAGCTGGAGGCGTGGGTCGCGCGCATGGGGACCAAGGCGCTCACGCTGGCGGTGGCGGTGCGGCAGGCCGAGGGGGGGCGGCTGGTGGCCACGGCGGAGATGGTGCTGGTGTGCGTGACCAACCCGGCGTTCGTGTCGGCGCCCATCCCCCCGCGGATCCGGGGGGCGCTGGCCCCCTTCGTGCGCCCGCCGTCGGCGCCGCTGTGAGCCCGCGCCGGGGGTGATGCGGGGGGCCGGCGGCGGTAGATTGATGGGATGAGCGACGCCTCCGCCCCCACCTACGTCCGCAAGGGATTCGGCCTCAAGGCCGAGGTCCAGGACACGTTGGCCGCCGATTACACGGGGGCGCTGGTCGACCGCCTCCGGGCGGGCGACTACGCCCTCACCGCCGGCGCCACCACGGTGCGGCTGGCCCGCGAGTTCGGCTTCTGCTACGGCGTGGAGCGCGCGGTGGACTACGCGTACCAGACGCGGCGCAAGTTCCCCGACCGCAAGATCTACCTGGCCGGCGAGATCATCCACAACCCGCACGTGAACGCCAAGCTGCGGGAGATGGGGGTGGTGTTCCTGCAGGCCAGCGGCAAGGGGTTCGACTACGGGCCGGTGGCGCCGGCGGACGTGGTCATCCTGCCGGCGTTCGGCGTGACCATCCAGGACTTCCAGGTGCTGCGCGAGCGCGGGTGCGTGGTGGTGGACACCACCTGCGGGTCGGTGCTCAACGTGTGGAAGCGGGTGGAGGTGTACGCGCGCGACGGGTTCACGTCGCTCATCCACGGCAAGTACTACCACGAGGAGACGCGGGCGACGGCGTCGCAGGTGGAGAAGTACGCGGGCGGGCACTACCTGGTGGTGCGCGACATGGCCGAGGCGGAGCTGGTGATGGACTACATCGAGGCGGGGGCCGGGCGCGAGACGGCACGCGCGCCGCTGGGGCGCGAGGCGTTCCTGGCGCGCTTCGCCAAGGCGGCGTCGGACGGCTTCGACCCCGACCTGCACCTGGCGCGGCTGGGCGTGGCCAACCAGACCACCATGCTGGCGCGGGAGTCGCTGGCCATCGGCGAGGCGGTGGGGGAGGCGATGGCGCGCGCCTTCGGCGAGGCGCACCGCGCCGCGCACTTCCGCACCTTCGACACCATCTGCAGCGCCACGCAGGACCGCCAGGACGCGGTGATGGAGCTGCTGCGCGAGCCGCCCGACCTCATGGTGGTGGTGGGGGGCTACAACTCCAGCAACACCATCTCGCTGGCGGCGCTGTGTGCCGAGCAGGTGCCCACCTATCACCTGGCCGACCCCGACGAGATCGACGTGGCGGGGAACCGGGCGCGGTTCCGGAAGCCGGGGTTGCACCACGAAGAGGCGGAGATCGCCCCGTGGCTGCCGCAGGGGGGGGCGTTGCGGGTGGGGATCACGGCCGGGGCCAGCACCCCCAACAACAAGATCGGCGAGGCGGTGGCGCGCATCTTTGCCATCCGGGGCGAGACGCTCCCCGCATAGGGGGCGCGCCCGGCCGCGTGTTTCACCGGCACGATGCGGAGTGGCCGACGCCGGCCGCCTCCGCGCCCTCGCCTTCCGGAGCCCTGCCCATGCCCTCGCTGTCCCCTGTTGTGCGGTTCCTGTCCCTCCCTGGCCACCCCCGGCGCCCGGGGCGGGGCGCCCTGCTGGCCGCCACCCTGGTGCTGGGCGCCGCCGTCGGCGCCACCGCCTGCGGGGGTGACGCCGTGGCTCCCGATTCCGATCCGGCGCCCACGCGGGTGGACTCGCTGGCGGCGCTGCCCCGCGCGCTCACGGTGGTGGAGCAGCAGGGCGTGCAGGGGACCAACGGATTCGCCGTCCAGCTGCTCAAGGGCACGGTGGCCGCGCACCCCGGCCGGAACGTGCTGCTCTCTCCCCTCAGCGTGTCGATGATGCTGGGGATGACCGCCAACGGCGCGGCGGGGACCACGCAGGCGCAGCTGCAGCAGGGGCTCGGGTGGGGGAGCCGCTCCCGCGACGAGATCAACGGCGCGTACCAGTCGCTGCGGGGGCTGCTGCCGTCGCTGGACAGCACGGTCACCGTGCGCATCGCCAACGGTGTGTGGGTGCGCCAGCCGCTGGTGGCGGACACCGGCTTTGCCGGCGCGGTGCAGCGCCACTTCGGCGCGCCGGTGCTGCCGGGGACCACCCCCGCCGCGATGTTCGCCGCCGTGAACGACTGGGGGCGGCAGCAGACGGACGGCCTCGTGCCGCAGGTGCTGGACCAGCCGCCGCCGGACGACCTGATGATGCTGCTGGCCAACGCCGTCCTGTTCTCGGGGCGCTGGCGCGACCGGTTCGACTCGACCAAGACCAGCACCGAGTCGTTCACGCTGGGCACGGGGGCCACGGTGCCGGTGCGCATGATGAACCGCAGCGGCAACTTCCAGGTGGCGGTGCGTCCCGGCTACACGGCCATCGACCTGGCGTACGGCAACAGCGCCTACAGCCTGCTGGTGGTGCTCCCCGACGGGCGCACGGTGGACGCGCTGGTGGCCGGGCTGGACACGGCGCAGGTGGGC
>JBILKP010000306.1:0-3433 GCA_044376625.1 Gemmatimonas sp.
CAGGGGGCGCCTCTCGGAAGTAGCGCACCAGCGCCTCCACCTTGCCGCTGGTGGCGGTGGTGGCGTCGATGGCGTCGTACAGCGCGGCGAAGTCACGCATGGCGGGGATGGCCCCTCACGCCGGCGCCGTGGGATCCTCGCCCAGGGCCTCGATGTCCGCCAGGTCGCGCAGGCGCCCGGTGGCGCGCTTGTTCCGGAGGAACGTGGTGCGCCCCACGAACGGCACCTGCAGCGAGCCAAAGGGGGCGATCAACCGGTCGGGCCATGCTTCCTCGAAGGAGACCCCGGACAGCCCGGTGAGCAGGTCGATGCGGGCGGGGGGGAGCCCCAGCTGGATCACCTGATCCGGGGTGCTGAGGTCCACAAGGCGGACCCCCAGCGCGTCCAGCGGCGCACCAAATCGCGCCAGCGCCCGCCAGACCCGTTCGGCGTTGGCCTGGGTCGCGTCCAGCCAGATATCAAGGTCGGCCGTGGCGCGGGGCACGCCGTGGGCCCCCAGCGCGTGCGCGCCCGCCACCAGGAAACGCACCCCCTCGTGCTGCAGCGCGTCGAGGAGGTCGCGGAAGTCCTGTCCCGCCCAAGGGTCCCGGCTCACGGCGCCTGCCGAGGGACCACGCGGGCCGGCATGGCGTGGCGCGCGTAGGTGGGGAACGGCTTGCCCGTCAGCCGCCACGCCATGGCACTCAACTCGAGGACGAGCGCCACGCGCGCCCCCGGGGTGTCGGGGGCGGGAGCCTTCCCCGCGTCGGGACTGCCCAGGGGTACGACGCACGCCGAACTCACTCGCCGCTCACTGGCCATCCCGAAAGCTAACGGTTACCCGGGAGACTCGCCCCCGTCCGAGGCGCCAGCCTCGTCCGCGCCATCCGCGGCGACGTCCCCCTCCCACCGCGTGGGGATGGCATGCGCGTCCAGGCCGCGCTCGGCCAGGTGCCGCACCACCACGTCGCTGAAGCCGTGCGTGACCCACACCGCCTGCGCCCCCGTGGCGTCCACCGCGGCCATGAGCTGCGGCCAGTCCACGTGGTCGCTGAGCACGAAGCCGCGCGCCAGGGCGCGGCGGCGGCGCATGCCGCGCACCAGCATCCAGCCGCTGGCGAAGGCGCCCTCGGCGGGGCCGAAGCGGCGGGCCCACGCGGAGTCCTGCGTGGCCGGGGGCGCGATGACCAGGGCCCCGGCCTGACGGCCCCGCTGCCCCGTGGCGTGCTGCGTGTCGGGGAGCGCAACGCCGGCCTCGCGGTAGCAGCCGGTCATGGCCTCCACGGCGCCGTGCAGCAGGATGGGACCGATGGACGGATCCACGCCGGCCAGCAGCCGCTGCGCCTTCCCCAGCGCGTAGCCGTACAGGAACGACACCCGTCCCTCCGCCGCATTGGCGCGCCACCAGGCGTTGATCCCGGCAAACACCTGCGCCGGATCAGGCCACCGGTAGACGGGGAGGCCGAAGGTGCTCTCGGTGACGAAGGTGTGGCAGCGCACCGGCTCCCAGGGCGCGCAGGTGGGGTCGGGGTCCACCTTGTAGTCGCCGCTCACCACCCACACCTCGCCCGCGTGCTCCACGCGCACCTGCGCCGAGCCCAGGATGTGCCCGGCCGGGTGAAGGGAGACACGCACGCCATTGATGGTGCGCGGCTCGCCGTAGGGGACGGCCTCGACGCGGTCCCCCTGCGCCCCCAGCCGCGCGCGGGTGACACCCACCCCCGGCGCGGCCACGAGGTAGCGGCGGCACCCCCAGCGCAGGTGGTCGCCGTGCGCGTGGGTGACCACCGCGCGGTCCACCGGGGCCCACGGGTCGATGAAGAAGTCGCCGGCCTCGCAGTAGAGGCCGGCCGGCGTGAGGCGGATCAGAAGGAGTAGGTGACGCCGCTGGAGAAGAAGGTGTCGGTGGTGCGCAGGGGGACGTTGTTGCGCACCGGCGGCGCGTTGTTGTAGCGGATGACGTAGGCGATCTTGACCGCCAGCTTGCTCATGAGCGGCGCCACGATGGTGCTCTCGGTGTTCACCAGGTAGGCGCTGGACTCGCTGAGGTTGGGGAGGTACTCGGCGGTCTGCTGGAAGGTGGCGCTGGGGGAGAACTTGTGGCGGAAGTCGAGCGCCGCACGGGCGGCGGGGAAGCTCCCCTTGAAGGTGGAGCGGGACCCCGGGGTGAGCGTTTGCTGGAAGCGGGACGCACCGAAGGCCAGGTTGAGCGTCTGGGCCTTGGTGCTGATGGCGGTGACGTCGAGCCCCACGCCCTCCTCGAAGCGGCGGGAGATCCCCTGCAGCACGTTGCGGTCGAAGCGCCCCACCAGGTAGCTCCCCAGGCGCGGGTGCAGGCGGCGCTGGGCGCGGAGGCCGCCGCTCCAGAAGTTGGCGTTGACCTTGTTGCTGGCCTCGCCGTAGAAGAAGGTGAGGTCCTGCTGCACCTGCCAGCCGGCCAGGGTGTACTTGAGCTTGTTGGCGACGTTGGTGGTGGTGGCGTCGGCGTTGCCGCGGGTTTGCGAGAAGCCCAGGGAGGCGGAGCCCTCGAAGGTGCCGGCCTTCTTGGCGGGGGCGGGCTGGGCGCCCAGGGCGGCGGCCACCAGCAGCGGGGCGGCGGCGAGGAGGCGGGGCAGGACGGTCACGAGCGTTGATGCGGAGGTGGACGGTGGGGGAGACCCCCGTCCGGCCATGCGGTCACGGACGGATGAAGGTCCCCTCGTGCAGCTCGTGCAGCGCCTGCTGCAGCTCGGCCCGCGTGTTCATCACGATGGGGCCGTGCCACGCCACCGGCTCCCGGATAGGGGCGCCGGCCACCAGGAGGAAGCGCACGCCGGCGGGGCCGGCGGTGACGACCACCTCGTCCCCCGTGTCGAAGACGAGGAGCGAGCGGTTGCCGCTGAAGTCGCGCACGAGGTCGTCGTCGTTGCCGGCGGTGCGCTCGGTGAGGATCCCCTGGTTGGGGGACGCATCCCGGAACTGGCCGCTGCCCTCGAAGACGTAGGCGAATGTACTCCGGTACGCGTCCACCGGGAGGCGGGTGCGCACGCCGGCGGGGACGGTGACGTCGAGGTAGACCGGGTCGGCGGCGATGCCGTCCACCGGGCCGCGGCGCCCCCAGAACGTGCCGCAGATGACCCGCACGTGTGTGCCGTTGTCGTCGGTGACCTCGGCGATGGCGCCGCTGGGCACTTCCTGGTAGCGGGGGGCGGTCATCTTGAGGGCGCCCGGGAGGTTGGCCCACAGCTGGAAGCCGTGCATGCGGCCGTCGGGGGCGCCGGCGGGCATCTCGTGGTGGATGATGCCGCGCCCGGCGGTCATCCACTGGACATCGCCGGCGCCCAGGGTGCCGCGGTTGCCGAGGGAGTCGGCGTGGGCGACGGTGCCGGCGAGGACGTAGGTGATGGTCTCGATGCCGCGGTGGGGGTGCCAGGGGAAGCCTGCCTGGTAGTGGGCCGGCGTGTCGCCGCGGAAG
>JBILKP010000307.1:0-3421 GCA_044376625.1 Gemmatimonas sp.
CGGACCCGCTGCGCGATGGCGACCTGGTGCTCATGGACTACGCGCCCGACTACCGCTACTACACCAGCGACGTCACCCGCATCTGGCCGGTGAACGGCACCTTCACGCCGGCGCAGGCGGCGCTGTACGCGTACATCGTGGCGTACCGCGATGCGCTCTTTCGCCACATCCGCCCCGGCGTCACCGCCGACGAGGTGCTGGACCGCGCGGCGGCCGACATGCGCGCGTACCTGGAGGGGAAGACCTTTGCCACGCCGGCGCATCGCCGCGCGGTGGAGGAGGGGCTCCGCTTTCGCGGGCACTTCCAGCACCCGGTGGGGATGGCGGTGCACGACGTGGGGCGCGTGCGCGGCGTGCCGCTGCGCCCCGGCATGGTGTTCACCATCGACCCCATGATCTGGATCCCCGAGGAGCGGCTGTACATCCGCATCGAGGATGTGGCGCTGGTGACGGCCGACGGCGTGGAGAACCTCAGCGCCTTCGTGCCGTCGCGCATCGAGGACGTGCAGCGCACCATTGCCCAGCCGGGGATGGTGCAGGGCTTCCCCCCCACGCCGCCACCGGCGGCTTCCCCCCCGGGGGGTGCCCGATGATGCGCTCAGTGATGCGCCCGGTGATACGCCGGGCATGCGTAGCGGCGCTGCTGGCGGTGGCGCTGGCGCCGACGGTGGCCATGCGCCCGCCGGCCGCGCGGCGGGACACGTACCCCAGGAACCCCAACATCGACGCGCTGCACTACGCGTTCCGCCTCGAGCTCTCCGATACCACCGATGCGATCCGTGGCGAGCTGGCGCTGTCGCTGCGCTTCCTGGCCCCCGGCGAGCGCACGGTGCGGCTGGACCTGGTGAATGCCAGCGCGCGCCATGGCGACAAGGGGATGCGCGTGGCCAGCGTGACGGTGGACGGCGCGCCGGTGCGCTTCACCCATGCCGACGATGTGCTGCTGGTGACCCTGGCCGCCCCCTCAACGGCGCAGCAGCGCGCGCTGGTGGTGGTGCGCTACGAGGGAACGCCTGCCAACGGGTTGCGCATTGGCAGCAACCGCCACGGCGACCGCACCTTCTTCAGCGACAACTGGCCGGATCGCGCGCGCCACTGGCTCCCCACCATCGACCATCCCTCCGACAAGGCCTCCAGCGAGTTCATCGTGTCGGCGCCCAGCCACTACCAGGTGGTGTCCAACGGGCTCCAGGTGGAGGTCACCGACCTCCCGGGGAGCCGCCGTCGCACCCACTGGCGCAACACGGTGCCCATTGCCCCCTGGCTGTACGTGCTGGGGGTGGCGCGCTTTGCCATGGAGCGGGTGGACACCTTCGAGGGGAAGGCGATCGAGAGCTGGGTGTATCCGCAGGATCGCGAGGCGGGCTTTGCCGCCTTTGCCACGCCCACCAGGCAGGCGCTGGCCTTCTACAGCGATTACGTGGGCCCCTTCGCCTACGAGCGGCTGGCCAACATCCAGGCCAGCAGCGTGGCCGGCGGCATGGAGGCGGCCTCGGCCATCCTGTACAACGAAAGCGCGGTGGCCGGGGGCGTGCGCTGGCGCAACGTCATCATCCATGAAGTGGCCCACCAGTGGTTCGGCAACGCCGTCACCGAGGCCGACTGGGACGACGTGTGGCTGAGTGAGGGGTTTGCCACCTACTTCACGCTGCTGTTCATCGAGCATGCGTACGGGCGTGATGAGTTCGTGCAGGGGCTGGAGGCCAGCCGCCGCACGGTGCGGAGCTTCGCGGCGGCCAACCCGGGATACACGATCATCCATCGCAACCTGGCCCGCATGGAGGACGTGACCAGCTCCCATACTTACCAGAAGGGGAGCTGGGTGCTGCACATGCTGCGCGGCGTGGTGGGGGACGACGCCTTCCGGCGCGGCATTCGGGCGTACTACCAGCGGTACTTCAACGCGAACGCCACCACCGCGGATTTCCGGCGGGCGATGGAGGAGGCGGCCGGCCGCGACCTGGGGTGGTTCTTCACCCAATGGCTCTATCGTCCGGGGGACCTCAAGCTGGCCGGGCGGTGGCACTACGATGCGGCCGCGCGGCAGCTGCGCCTGACCCTGGAGCAGGTGCAGGGGGACGGCAGCCTGTTCACCATGCCGCTGGAGGTGGCCGTGTCCCAGCCGGGGCAGCCACGCCCCACCATCCACCGGGTGGAGCTGACGGGGCGGAGCCAGCAGTTCACGATCGCCATGCCCACGGAGCCGGCAGAGGTGCGGCTGGACCCCAACCTGTGGGTGCTGATGGAGGCGACGCTGCACAAGGGGCGGTAGGGTGGGCGGTAGCGGCGGCCGCCCCCCTCCATTCGCGCGGGGCGCATGCACGCCGTAGACTCCCGGTGTTCGCATTCCGCCGTGGTTGAACCACTCCCACCCCTCCCCGTATGCGTCCGCTCCTTGCCCTGGCCGCCGTGGCCGTGCTGGCGTCCACCGTGGTGTCCTTGCCCGCGGCCGCCCAGGGGCGCCCGCGGGCCCGCGCGCTGGGGATCCCGCTGGACGGCACGCCCGGCCCCCACAATGCCATCACCGACGTGGCTGGCGTTGAGGTGGGGTACACCACGCTCATCCGCGGCGAGGGCGCGCGCGTGGTGGGGCAGGGGCCGGTGCGCACCGGGGTGACGGCCATCCTCCCGCGCGGGCGCGCCACGCTGGAGCCGGTGTTTGCCGCGTACTACGCCGGCAACGGCAACGGCGACATGACCGGCACGCACTGGCTGGAGGAGACCGGCGTGCTGGAGACGCCCGTCATGATCACCAACACGCTGAGCGTGGGGACCGTGCGCGACGCGGTGGTGGACTGGATGGTGAAGCGCAACGCGCCCGGCCCGTTCTGGTATCCGGTGGTGGCGGAGACCGCGGACGGGGGGCTCAACGACATGAAGGGGCTGCACGTCACGCCCGCGCACGCCTTCCAGGCGCTGGACGCCGCGCGCCCCGGGGCGGTGGCCGAGGGGAACGTGGGGGGCGGCACGGGGATGAATTGCCACGGCTTCAAGGGGGGCACCGGCACGTCGTCGCGGGTGCTGTCGGCCGCGGAGGGGGGGTTCACCGTGGGCGTGCTGGTGCAGTGCAACTACGGCACGCGCTCGCAGCTGCGCATTGCCGGGATCCCGGTGGGGCGCGAGGTCACGGGGATGGAGCCCTGCGTGGCGCAGCGCCTTGAGCCCCCCGTCACGGCGGCCGACGGCCGTCCCCTCCCGGTGTGCGGGGTGCCGGCGCCGCGCGAGGAGGCGCCCGCCGAGGATCCCGAGCAGGGGTCCATCATCATCGTGGTGGCCACCGACGCGCCGCTCTCCCCCGACCAGCTCAAGCGCGTGGTGCGCCGCGTGGCGCTGGGGATGGGGCGGATGGGGTCCATCAACGGCAACGGGTCGGGGGACATCTTCCTGGCCTTCTCCACCGCCAACCGCGGCGTGGACTGGG
>JBILKP010000308.1:0-3420 GCA_044376625.1 Gemmatimonas sp.
GGTGGAGGCGCTGACGGCGCGCCGGGTGACCGCCCTGGCGCTGGAGCTGGTGCCGCGCATCACGCGGGCCCAGAGCATGGACGTGCTGTCGTCGCAGGCCACCGTGGCGGGGTACAAGGCCGTGCTGCTGGGGGCGTCGCTGCTGCCGCGGTTCCTCCCCATGCTCACCACGGCCGCCGGGTCGATCACGCCGGCCAAGGTGTTCGTCATTGGCGCCGGGGTGGCGGGGCTGCAGGCGCTGGCCACGGCGCGGCGGCTGGGGGGGGTGACCTCGGGCTTCGACGTGCGGGCGGCGGCGGCGGAGCAGGTGAAGTCGCTGGGGGCCGCCTTCGTGGCCTCCGACGTGGTGAGCGCCGGCGCCGAGGACCGGGGCGGCTACGCCAAGGCGCAGAGCGAGGACGAGGCCGCGCGCACGCTGGCCACCATCGCGCGGCACATCAAGGACCAGGACCTGGTCATCACCACCGCGGCCATCCCCGGGAAGCCGGCGCCGCGGCTGGTGACTGCCGAGATGGTGGCCACCATGCGCCCCGGGAGCGTGATCGTGGACCTGGCGGCGGAGACCGGCGGGAACTGCGCACTGACGCGCGCCGGGGAGACGGTGGAGGCGCACGGGGTGCAGGTGGTGGGGGCGGTCAACCTGCCGGCCACCATGCCCACGCATGCCAGCCAGATGTTCAGCCGGAACGTGCTGACGCTGCTGCAGCACCTGGCGAAGGAGGGGACGCCCGTGATCGACCTGACGGACGAGATCACGGGCGCCATGACGCTCACCCATGACGGACAGGGGCGCCGATGACCGGCACCGGTTTCATCCAGCTGTACGTGTTCATCCTTGCGGGGTTCGTGGGGTTCCTGGTGATCTCCCGCGTGCCGCCGCTGCTGCACACGCCGCTGATGGCGGCGACCAACGCGATCTCGGGGATCTCGCTGGTGGGGTCGATCGTGCTGGCAGGCGGGCAGTACGGGCGGATTCCCACCATCCTGGGGGTGGTGGCGGTGGCGTGCGCCATGGCCAACGTGGTGGGCGGGTTCATCATCACCGACCGCATGCTGACCATGTTCAAGCGCGGTGACGGGGCAGGCGCGCCGAAGGGCGGGGCTGCGGGCGGGGGGCACTGATGCGCGCGCTGGTGGAGCAGGGGACGTACCTGGCGGCCTCGGTGCTGTTCATCCTGGGGCTGCGGAGCCTCACGCGCCCCGACGAGGCGCGCCGCGGGATGCAGCTGGCGGCGCTGGGGATGCTGCTGGCGATCGTGGGGACGCTGCTGCACGAGGAGATCCTCACGTACCAGTGGATCGTGGCGGGGCTGATCGTGGGGACGGTGGTGGGATATCCCATGGGCAAGTGGGTGCCCATGACGGCCATGCCGCAGCGCATCGCGTTCTCGCACATGTTCGGCGCGCTGGCGGCCACGCTGGTGGGGATCGGCGAGTTCTACCACATGTACCAGGGGGACCACCCCACGCTGCCGGCCGACGCCGACGCGCGCCTTACGATGGCGGCGCTGGGGTTCGAGGTGCTGTTCGGCGCGCTGACGGTGTCGGGGAGCTTCATGGCGTTCGGGAAGCTCCAGGAGTTCATCACGGGGCGCCCGGTGACGTTCAAGGGGCAGAACCTGCTGAACGGCCTGCTGTTCCTGGCGGCGGTGGGGTGCTACGGGTGGCTGATCGCGTCGCCCAACACGCCGGCGGCGTTCTACGCGATGGTGGCGATCAGCTTTGCCATCGGGTTCATGCTGGTGCTCCCCATTGGCGGGGCGGACATGCCGGTGGTGGTGTCGCTGCTGAACTCGTACGCGGGGTTGGCGGCGTCGGCCACCGGCTTCGCGATCGGGAACAACGTGCTGATCATCGCCGGGGCGCTGGACGGGGCGTCGGGGTTCATCCTGTCGATCATCATGTCGAAGGCGATGAACCGCTCGTTCGCGAACGTGCTGTTCGGGGCGTTCGGGACGGGGGGCGGGGCGTCGTCGGGGAAGACCGCCGAGGGGCTGGTGGCGGTGCCGATCTCGGCGGAGGACGCGGCGGTGCAGCTGGCGTACGCCGGGAAGGTGATCGTGGTGCCGGGGTACGGGATGGCGGTGGCGCAGGCGCAGCACCAGGTGCGGGAGCTGGCCGAGCTGATCGAGCGGAAGGGGGGGGAGGTGAAGTACGCCATCCACCCCGTGGCGGGGCGGATGCCGGGGCACATGAACGTGCTGCTGGCGGAGGCCAACGTGCCGTACGACCGGATGTACGACATGGAGGAGATCAACGACCAGTTCGCCGAGGCGGACGTGGCGGTGGTGATCGGGGCGAACGACGTGGTGAACCCCGCGGCCAAGACCGACCCGTCCAGCCCGATTTACGGGATGCCCATCTTGCGCGTGCACGAGGCGAAGTCGATCATCGTGTTGAAGCGCTCGATGAACACCGGATTCGCCGGCATCGAGAACGAACTGTTCTATGACGACAAGACCCGCATGCTGTTCGGCGACGCGAAGGCGAGCCTGACGAAGCTGGTCAGCGAGGTGAAGCAGCTGTGAGCGACGGAACGAACGCGGGGGCGACGGTGACGTGCCAGAAGTGCGGGCAGGTGGCGGCGGGGTTCGAGCGCCCGCCGTTCCCCGGGGCGCTGGGGCAGCGGATCGTGGCGGGGACGTGCAAGGGGTGCTGGGCGCAGTGGCTCAAGCAGCAGACCATGCTGATCAACCACTACGGGCTCAACGTGATGGACCCGCAGGCGCGCACCTTCCTCACCCGGAACATGGAGGCGTTCCTGTTCAAGGCCGGTGAGGGGGAGTCGGTGGACACCAGCAAGCAGGGGACGGTGAGCTGGTAGCGCCCTGCGGGGGAATGGATACGCAGAGGCCCCGTGGAGCGGATCCACGGGGCCTTCGTGCGTGTGGGTCGCGCGCCGGCGCGCGCCCCGCACGGTCAGTTCACGCCGGCGATGTAGCGGGCGAGCCGGCCGCAGCCGGTGCATTTGAGCGTGACGTGCGAATTGGGTGGGGGCGGCTGCACGACGGGGTCGCGCGAGATCTGCCCCGAGCACGAGGGACAGCTGAGGGGGAGACCCGTCCGGTCCGATGCGATGAGATGCAATGCCTGGGCGGGGTTGTACGTGTTCGGTCGTGGCTTCCGCATCCTGCCTCCTTAACCGCGTACATGAATGCCGATCCCGGTCTGGGCACGGTCGGCGAACCCGGAAGCTATAGAATCCGGGCGGGAAGCAAAGCGGTTGGGAATGGAAAATCGAAACGGTCAAGTAACCGTCATGAGTACCTTATGACGGTTTTCTCCTCGAAGAATGCCAGTTGGACCGGTGAGTCCCCGCCCCGGAAAAAAAGTGGGACGGGTGACGGAACGCGTCACCCCCAGGGGGCGGGTCGCTGCCAGAGGTGCCGCTTGAGGCGCCAGGAGCGGGCGTGGGAAAGC
>JBILKP010000309.1:0-3403 GCA_044376625.1 Gemmatimonas sp.
CGCTGGGGAGCGGGCTGGCCGAGCTGGCAGGGAAGGTGTTCCGTATCGGCCACCTGGGGGACTTGAACGAACTCACGCTGGCCGCCGCGCTGGCGGGGACGGAGATGGCGCTGGCCGACGCGGGCGTGCCGGTGACATACGGCAGCGGCGTGGGGGCGGCGCTGGCCGCCTGGCAGGGGGCGCGCGCGTCGTGAGCGCATGCGGCTCGCAGGTGGTGGTGACGCGCCGCATGCCGGCGCCGGTGGAGGAGGCGCTGCGCGCCCGCTTCCCCGACGTGCAGCTCAATCCCACCGACACCCCCTTCACCCCCGAGCAGCTGGCGGACGCGCTGCAACAGGCGGACATCGTGGTCACCACCGTGACCGACCGGTGGACCCCCGCCGTGCTGGGGGTGTCGCACGTGCGCGCGCGGCTGCTGGCCAACGTGGGCGTCGGGTACAACCACATCGACGTGGCGGCGGCGCGCACGGCGGGGCTCACGGTGACCAACACCCCCGACGTGCTCACCGAGGACACCGCCGACATTGCCATCGCGCTGGTGCTCATGACGCTGCGCCGGCTGGGCGAGGGGGAGCGGCTGCTGCGCGCGGGGGCGTGGACCGGGCTGCGCCCGACGTTCCACCTGGGGCGCACGCTGCGCGGGAAGGTGCTGGGGATCGTGGGCTACGGGCGCATCGGTCGCGCCACGGCGCGCATCGCCGCAGCGGGGTTCGGCATGCGGGTGGTGTGGCACGCGCCGCGCGACCCGCGCGTGGACGATCCCGCCACGGCGGGGCCCGCCGACGCCCAGCGAATGCCCACGCTGGAGGCGCTGCTGCGCGCCAGCGACGTGGTGTCGCTGCACTGCCCGGCCACCCCGGAGACGCGGCACCTCATGAACGCCGACACGCTGGCGCAGATGCGGCGCGACGCGGTGCTGGTGAACACCGCGCGCGGCGACGTGGTGGACGAGGCGGCGCTGGTGGCCGCGCTGCAGGGTGGGACCATCGCCGGGGCGGGGCTGGACGTGTACGAGTTCGAGCCCAAGGTGACGCCCGCGCTGCTGGCGATGGAGCAGGTGGTGCTGCTCCCGCACCTGGGGAGCGCCACGGTGGAGACGCGCAGCGCGATGGGGCTGCGCGCGGTGGCCAACATCGACGCCTTCACCGACGGGCGCCCCTGCCCCGACGCGGTGTAGGGGGCGGTCACCGCCCGCGAATGGCCCGGATCCGCTCGGCGGTGGCCGGGTGCGACGAGAGGTAGTCGGGGATCCGCAGCACGGTCCGCTCCGCGCGGGAGCGGTCCCGCCGGGTCCCGGTCTCTGGACCGTCCGCCGCGGGGCTTCCCGTGCCACCCGCGGGGCTGTTGCCCGACTCCGCCTCGGGCGCCTGGGCGTCCGGCGCCGTGGTCGTCGCCGCCCGCTCCAGCTGCGCCAGCACCTGCGCCAGTGTCTCGGGGTCCTGCCCTTGCCGGCGCAGGAGCATCACCGCGTGGCGATCGGCCTCCCGCTCCATGTCGCGCGAGTAGGCCAGGTCGGCCAGCGTGGCCGGGATGGCGGCCACTGCGCCGCTCACGTCGCCCATGATGAGCGTCCCCGCGGCCCCGGTGATCCCGGCGCCCACCAGCCGCCGCAACACGTGCCGGTGGTGCACATGCCCCACCTCGTGCGCCACCACCGCCGCCACCGCGGCGTCGTCCTGCACCAGCGTCACCAGCGCGTCGGTCACCACCACCACGCCGCCGGGGAGCGCAAAGGCGTTGGGGCCGATGGCGGCGCGACGGAACTCCACGCGCACCGGATCGCCCCCCTCGCGCCGCAGCAGCGGCGCCAGGCGCTGCCGCAGCCGCTCCTGCTGCGCCAGCGGCAGGGCGCTGGTCCGCAGCATCTGCCCGTCCATCGTGGCCAGCGTCTCGCGTCCGATGGTGGCTTCCACGGCCTCCGGGGTGCGTGCGGCCACCCACGTGGCCACGCGCGGCACCCCCCACAGGTAGGCCCCCCAGCACAGCAGCGCCGTGGCAGCCAGCCCCAGCAGCGCCAGCGGCCAGTGGCGCTGCCAGCGCGCCACCAGCCCGTCCTCCAGCCCCAACGCCTCCAGCAGCCGGTCAAACTCCTCCTGCCGGCGCACCTCCAGGTGCCCCCCGCCGGGTAGGCGCACCATCCGCGGCGCTGCCGCCAGCCGCTCGGACAGCTCCAGGTCGTACCAGGGAACCACCCTGGGGGGCGCCTCGTCGCTCCACGCGAGGCACAGCTGGCGCTCATGCACCCACAGGCGCACGGGGCGCGCCACCGAGCTCACGCCGTCGAAGTACTGCGCCGGCACCACCGGCAGCGGCGCCGCCCCGGGCAGGGCCGTCACAGCCCGACGTCGAGGCCGAGGGCGTCCACCACGCTGTCACCGGCGGTGCCGGCGGCCGCGCCGTCATGGGCGGCCAGGAAGGTGGGCGACTCGGCGCTCACCACCTCCAGCGACTCCACGCGGGTGCGGTACAGCCGCACCGCCGCAAAGGGGGCAAACAGCCCCAGCGTGAGGATGGTCAGGGCGATGTTGGAGAGCATCACCCCCATCAGCCGCGAGGTGGAGAGCGTGGAGCGGAACCGCACCGCCCCCAGCGTGAAGCTGTTCCACGTGGTGTTCCACACCCGGGCCTGCGTCAGCAGCATGGCGGCCAGCACCAGCGGGTAGGCCACCACGGCGCCCACAACCATGACCATGCCTACGGTGACGACTTCGCGGTCCGCCGTGCCGGAGAGCGCCTCGGCGGCCTTGAGTGTCTGGTACAGGAGCAGCGGGATGCCCGTCATCAGGAGGGCCCCGAGCGCCATGATGGGGAGGTACGCGCGGTAGAAGGCCCCGATGCCGGCGCTGAGCGTCCCCTGCGTCTGGCCGCACCGCACGTGGTTGTGGGTGAACCGCGCGAGGCGCGCCCGGAACAGCGGGTACAGCAGCGCCCCCGCCACAAGGGTGGCCGCGAACAGGCCGCTGGTCACCGGGCGCTCCACCCCCGTGTTGTCCAAGGCCATGCCGCCGGTGGCCATCAGCAGCACCCCCAGCCCCAGCACCGGGGCCAGCACCACCACCGCGTCGCGCACGGTGCCCACGAAACCGAACCGGACCCCGCGATAGCTGGTCACCTGCGCGCGAAAGCGGAGCGATTGCACCAGCAGCCAGGGGAACAGCGCCGCCACGACCGCCGCGGTGGCCACCCCCACCGGGACCGACAGCTTGAACGCCAGGTTGTAGGCGCCCACCAGCGCCAGCGCCAGCAGGCGGCCGCGCAGGATGGCCCACGGGCGCGCGTGATAATCGAGGACACTGCCGTCCAGGTGCGTGTTGCGGTGGAAGTACTGCTGGCGGCGCACCTTGGCCCACGCGGAGTAGATCCCCACGGTGGCCACCGTGAGGAGCAGGTTCACGATCCAGAT
>JBILKP010000009.1:0-30078 GCA_044376625.1 Gemmatimonas sp.
CGAGACCACCGAATCGGTCTTTGCCGCCCTCTCCAAGGTGGCGGTGCTGCGGGCGGGCGGCGATCCCAAGCAGCCGTTCAGCACGGCCACGCTCAATGTGGGGCTGGGGAACGGCCGCTTCTGCGCCGAGCAGGAGTTCCGCAGCGGGACGCGCACCACGTATGGCCTCGCCGATTGCACCGCCAACCTCTTCGCGTCGGTGGGGCTGCGCGCCACCGAGTGGGCGGGGCTGGTGGCCGACTGGACCGGGCAAGACCTCAACCTCGGCCTCTCCATCGCCCCGCTGGCCAGCTTCCCGCTGGTCATCACCCCGGCGCTGGCGGATGTCACCGGGCGCGCGGGCGATGGCATGCGCCTGACGGTGGGCGCCGGCTTCGGGGTGCGCTTCTAGGGAAGCCCCACGGCCATGGGGATTACCGGCGCGGCTTTCGCAGCCACACGGTGATCCCCACCATCGGGCCGCGGGCGCGCGACGCCGCGTCCAGCAACACCAACGCCCTCAGGTCGGTCACGACCTCGAGGGCGTTGCCATTCCACCCCCGTTGCACCCCTGCCACCCCGCCGCCGCGCACCGTCCCGGGGGCCAAGCCGTCCGCGGGGCACGCCACCAGCCCGTTGGGGTCGTTGTCGCTATCGGTGCCGCACCCCAGCCCCACCACCACGGCGCCGCCGGCAAAGCCGCGCACCCCGCTCCCCCCAAGCCGAGCGGAGTGCACCACCCCCACCAGCTCCAGCCCATTCTCATTGGTGCGCTGATTGGGACGTCCGGGGTAGTCGCGGGTGAATGCTCCCTGCGAGAACGCGCCCTCCAGCCTCACGCCGGCCCCCTCGGCGCGCGCGCCCATGGGCCAGTCCAGCGCCCCCGCCACGCGCACGCCGACCGAGGGGGTGTCGCCGGTCGCTGCACCGGTGGAGCGCCATCCGCCCAGCCCCATCGACATCGACTGGGCCGTGGCCACCTCGGCCAGCAGGACGGTCATGATCGGGCCCAGTACCCAGGAGGGCCGCGCCGCGCGTCGCCGACGCGCCTGGCCCCACATCACCGATGTACGCACGACGCCACCTCGCATGGGCATCAGGGAACAGGAATCGACACGTCCTTGGCCAACTCCGCGGCGGGCGTGCCGCGCAGGGCATCCACCACACACCCCGTGAGCCACACCACCAGCGCCACGGCCAGCGACAGCAGGAACGGGGTAGGCACCCCGGCCCCCAGCGCCCCCAGGTACCCCGCCACCCCTCCCAGCAAGGTGGCCGCCGCGGTGACGGCCGAGCCAAGGCGGGTGAACAGCGCCCCCATCACGGTGACCAACACACCGGCGCTGCCAAACGCCGAGGCGGTCTCCACCAGGTGAAACACCCCGTCGGCGCGGATGGCCAACAGGGTGGCGATGCCGCCAAAGGCCAGCACGCCCCCCCGGGCCACCCACACCTTGTGCCGCTCCTGGGTGATGCCAGCCAGCGGCACCACGAGATTGTGCGACAGCAGCCCCGAGGCCACCAGCAACGTGGAGTCCACGGTGGAGAGAATCGCCGACACCAGTCCCCCGGTGAACACGGCGAACAGCACCGGCGGGAGGAGGTCCCGGGCCACCACCGGCAGCAGCTGCTCCGGGTCGCTCAACGCCGGCACCAGCGGGGCCGCCAGCAGCGCAATGGTCACCGGAATGAGTCCCACCCCCATGTACAACACCCCGGCCAGCAGCGCCCCGCGCTGCGCCACCGCTGGCGACCGCGCGGCAATGAGGCGCCCCACGATTTCCGTGGCGGTCAGTGATCCCACCACCGGGATGGCCCACGTCTCCAGCGTCTCCAGCCAATGCCCTGCCGCCTGCGGCGCGAGGTTGACGGCCGGCGACGTGGCCAGCTGGTGCAGCGCGGCCTCCACGCCGCCCACCTTGAGCACCACCGCGCCGGCCATCACCACCAGCCCGACCGCCAGGATGGCCCCCTGCAGCACGTCGGTGACCGCGTCGGCCAGGAGCCCCCCCACCGCCGTATACGCGATGGTGAACAGCGCCGCCACGGTGATGGCCATGGTGACCGACACCCCGCCGGTGGCCGCGATCACCTGTCCAAAGGCGCGCACCTGCGCGGCGGCCCACAGCACCGAGCCGGGGATGAGCAGCACCGCCGCCAGCCGCTCCACTCCCACGCCGAAGCGCTGGCGGTACAGGTCGGCCAGGGTGGTGAGGCCGCGACTCCACAGCGGTCGCGCCAGCAGCGCGCCGGCCAGCAGCAGGCACAGCGCGTAGCCAAACGGCTCGGCCGAGGCCAGCGTCACTCCGCCCGCGTACACCAGCCCCGAGGCCCCAATGACCGTTTCCGCCCCGAACCAGGTGGCAAACAGCGATCCGGTCGTGAGCACCGAGCCCAGGCGCCGCCCCCCCACCAGGTAATCGTCTTCGGTGGCGATGCGACGTGACACCCACACCCCGATCCCCAGCTGCAGGACCAGGAACACCAGAAGGGCGGCAAGCGCGGTGGGCACGGGGGGAATCTGCCCACGGCCGGGGGGCTTGCGCACCCCTTGCGGCTAGATTGTGCGTCCATGCCACCCACGCCACCACCACCGCCTCCGGGCTCCGCCGATGCGCTGGTGGCAGCCGTTCCGGCCCTCAAGGCGCAGGGCGGAACGGTGGCGGTGCTGCAGCAGCTGATTCAGGGGGTGGTGCAGCATCCGCACCACGCGGGGCTGCGGGAGGCACTGGCCAACCAGTTGGAGGGCGTGGGGCTGGGGACGGTGAGCCCTGCGGTCCGTGAGGTGCTGACGTGGCTGATGGAGGATCCGGCCATCAGTGCACAGCCGCTGGCCGGGGCGGTGCTGGGACCGGCGATGGCGTCGGCGCCGTATCAGGCGCTGCTGGCCGCGGCGCGGAGCGCGGCGCCCCTGCCCATCGAGGCGCTGGAGGCGTTTGGTGAGGATCGGCTGGCGGTCGCCGCGCTGCCTCGCCTGGTGGGGTTCCACCCCGAGGTGGAAGCGGTGCTGGCCGCGGTGCGCCGGACGTTGCTGGGGATCGCCCTCCCCTCGGGCGCGGTGCCGCCGGAGGGCCCCGATCGCGTGCCGGTGAGCCACGCGTTTCTGGCGGCGCTGGCGGGCCATGCGTGGGCGGGGGAGTACCCGTGGGAGGAGACGGCCGCCGATGGGGCGCGGCTGGATGCCCTGGAGCGCTGGCTGGGGGCGCACCTGCCGGCACTGGTGCGGCCCGAGCCCTTTGCAGCGGCCGGCGAGGGCGCGGTGCCCGAGCCGGTGGAGCGCGCCCTGGCGCTGTTGGCCGCGTGGCGGCCGCTGGAGGCGCTCCCGTGGGCCGCGGCGCTGGCAGCCGTTCCCGAAGGCGCGTGGAGCCAGCCGCTGCGCGCCCTGTGGCGCACGCAGCTGCTGGAGCCGCTGGATGAGGCGCGTCGCGCACGGGCGATGCCTGCGTGCACGCCGCTGGCCGACGCCACCTCGCACGTGGTGCGCGCCATGTATGAGGCCAATCCGTATCCGCGGTGGCTGACGCTGCGCCATCCGGCGCCGCACCGGCTGGGGGCGTACCTCCGGCACTGGCGACCGGAGCTGGCGCACGAGCCCGAGGCCACGCGGCTGCTGGTGGCGGGCTGCGGCAGCGGGCAGCAGGTGCTGCAGTTGGCGCTGGCCTTCCCCGAGGCGGAGGTGGTGGCGTTTGACCTGAGCCGTCGCAGCCTGGGGTATGCGGCGCGGATGGCCGAGCGCCACGGGGCCGCCCAGGTGCGCTTCGCGCAGGGCGACCTGCTGGCGTACGAGGCCGACGAGCCGTTCCACCTGGTCTCCTGCTCGGGAGTGCTCCACCACCTGGCCGATCCGTTGGCGGGGTGGCAGCAGTTGCGCGCCGTCCTGCATCCCGAGGGGATCATGAAGGTGGGGCTGTACAGCACGCTGGCCCGCCGCGGGGTCGTGGCGGCGCAGCGGCATGTGGCGGCGCTGGGACATGGCACCGAGGCGGCGGGGCTGCGGCGCAGCCGGCAGGCGCTGCTGGCGCTCCCCGAGGGGCACCCGGCGCGCGCGGTGTTCGGCTTCGTGGATGCGTACTCGCTGAGCGGCTTCCGCGACCTGGTGTGCCACGTGCAGGAGCGGAGCTACACGCTGGCCGAGGTGGGGGAGGCGCTGGAGGCGGTGGGGATGCGTTTCCTGGGGTTCCAGCTTCCGCCGGCGGTGCTGGCGCAGTTCACCGCGCGCCACGGGGACGGCGCCCTGCGGGACCTGGCGGCGTGGGCGGCCTTCGAGGAGGCGCACCCCGACACCTTCGCGGCGATGTACCAGTTCTGGTGCGCGCCGGCGTGAGCGCGGGGGGCGCCTCCCCGGCGGCTAGTTGTCCGTGACCGTCACGTGCAGCACGGCGGCCACCAGGCGCGAGGGATAGTTCACGAGGCGCTCCGTGGCCCCGGGACGCATGGGCAACACGGGGTCGGCCAGGTGGGAGCGGGGCCAATACACGAATCCCACGCGCTCCAGTTCCCGCAGCTGCCGGGGCTCCAGGTCGGCCAGGTCGTTGCCGTCGTTCCAGCGCGGGGCCCCCAGCAGCCAGTTCGTGCCGCTGGCCACGAAGCGCATTTCCGTCTCGGCGTCAGCCACGAACAGGATGGCATAGCGCCCGGGGGTGCTCGGGGCCACCCAGCGGCGCCCCGTGATCCGGTCTTCCAGCACCTCCCGCACCGCCATCTCTCCGTGTGGCGGCAGCGCCCGCAGCACGAAGGCCTGCTCGGTGCGGTTCCCCCACAGCGCCACACCCCCGAACAGGATGGCCGCCGTCCGGGCATCGGTCAGGGTGCGGAACTGCAGCGCCCCCTCGATGGTCGCTCCGGGACGCACGCGCACCTCGTGATGCACCGAGTCCACCGGTTGCCCGTTCACTGTCCCGTCCAGGATGGTGACGCGGGCCGCCGAGATCATGGCCCCCTCCGACCCGGCGTAGAAGCGCCGGGAGCGCTCCGGCGGGAGGTCGTCGGCACGCACCTCGAAGACGAACCCGCCGGACCCCAGCACCACCAGGTCGCGAAACACGGCTTCCCCATCGCGCACCGTGGCCGTCGTGGGGCCCGCCAGGGAGACGGCGCCCTGCACGTCGGCGATCCGGATGGTCACCGCGTGCGGCGCATTGACCGTCAGGCGGCCGGTGCGGTCGCGAAAGGTCACCTGCAGTGCCACCGGATTGCGGGGGGTATCCCGTGACAGGTCGAGCCCGTCCCGCTGGTCCCAGAGGAAGCCGCGCGAGCTGGTGGGCTCCACGAGCTCCATGCGCACGGCCGCTGGCTGCAGCCACTGCTGGCCGACCACGGCCACCAAACCGCCACTGCCCAGCAGCAGCAACGGGGCCACGGCCGAGAGGGCCAGAGGGTAACCCATCCGCCAGCGCAACAGCCGCGGCAGCGACGCGGCCAGCTGCTGCACCTCGGGTAGGCGGGCCTGCTCGCCCAGGAACGCCGAGGCCGACCCCAGCGGATCGCGCCAGCCGCGCGGCCCTTGCGATAGCCGCATCCACGCGCGGAAGCAGCGGGACGCCTCGGCCGGGTCGACCGGGGCCAGCAACCGGCCGGCCAGCTGCCAGGTGCGGGCGGCCGGGGAGGGTTCAGCCAGGAGGGCGTGTGCCAGGTCGATGGCGATGGTGCGCCGCCCGGCGGCTGGCATCACGGCCAAAGCCGCGTCGGCGAGCCGATCGTGGGCCACCTCCCATCCTTGCCCCGCCGCCAACACCAGCCCGCGCTGCTCCAGCGACTCCAGCACCGCCGCGTCTCCCGTGGCGCCGACCACGGCGCGCAGGGCGGCGGCCGGCAGCGGCCGTCGCACCAGCGCCAGCGCCGTAAGGATGGCCAGCGCCTCGGGGGGGAGCTCGCGCAGCAGCTGGTCCAGCACGCTGCCGCGCGAGAGCGCCTGCCGCACCGTGTCCAGCGACTCCGCGTGCCAGCGGTCGCCGTCCAGGCGCAGCCAGCCACGCTCCAGCGCCAGGTCCAGCGCGGCGATCACCAGCAGGGGAATCCCCCCGGACACCGCGTGCAGCACGCGCGCCAACTCCACCAGGAGGACACGGTCGGCGCGGGCCAGGCTGGCCAGCAGCAGCTCCACCTGGTCCGGAGACAGCGGCAACAGCTCCAGCACCGTGGCCGCGTCGGGGATGGGCCAGTCGCCGCGGAGCGGGCGCATGGCCAGCACCAGGAGCAGCGGCACGCCGGCCGAGTGCTCGCACAGCGACGCCAGCAGCTGACGCGACGGCTCGTCGGCCCAGTGCAGGTCGTCCACCAGCAGCGCCACGGGCGCCTCCTCGGTGACCGCCTGCAGCAGCTCCACCAGCGCCAGCGTGCGCACGCGCAACGCATCCACGGCGGGGACCGGCGCGCCCGCGGCCCGTGGGAAGGTGTTGGAGAGCGAGGGCGCCAGCTCCACCAGCGCCGCGGCGGTGGCGGAGGAGACGCCGGCGGCGCCGGGGCACTCGGCCAGGGCGGCGGCGAGTGCGGCGGTCAGGGCATAGGGGACCTCCCGGTCGGCGCTGCGGGCCCGGAGCGCCACCACCGTGCCCCCGAGGTCCTCGAGGCGCTGCTGCAGCTCCGCCAGCATGCGGGTCTTCCCCAGCCCGGCAGCTGCCCGCATCACCAGCGCCGCGCCCGCCCCCCCGCTGGCCCGCCGCCAGCCGCCCAGGAGCGTAGCCAGTATGGCTTCCCGCCCCACCAGCTCCGGGCGTCGCGGCCCCTCGGGGGCCAGCGTCGGGGCCACCGGGCGCCGGATGCGCTCGAGGAGGGCGCGCAGGGGGGCGTCTGGGCGCCGCCCCGCGGCTGCCAGCCGCTGCACGAGCTGCTCGGCCTCCACCTGTGCCTGTGTCCGGTCTCCATCGGCGAGGCGCGCCTCCAGCAACAACCGCCACCCCTCGATGGCATCCGGCTCGGCGGCGACGAGGGCCCGCAGCACCGGGATGGCCTCGCGCGGGCGCGCTCCGTCGATGGCCGTGCGGGCGAGCGTCTCCCCGACCGTCCTCCAGGTGGAGGCCAGCCGCGCTCGCTGCAGGTCGGCCCAGTGCTCGAATCCGGCGCCCCCCAGGAGGGCGAAGTCGGGGATGAAGGGGCCGCCATACGCCGCCCACGCCCGGTTGAGCGCACCCAGCGCCACGGCGCGCTCGAAGCGCTCGCAGTCGGTGGCCAGCGGGCTCGCCAGCACCACGTCGTCGCCGTCGGTGACCAGGGCCGCGTCGCCCAGGCGCTGCCGCAGGGCCCAGATCGTCTGGCGCAGCGTGCTGCGGGCGCGCTCCGGCTCTGCGTCGCGCCACAGGAGGGCTACCAGCTGGTCTCGCGTGGCACGGCGCCGCGGGGCCAGCGCGAGGTACGCCAACAGGGCCACCGGCTTGGAGGGCCCCATGATGCGCGCGCCCGGCGTGTCGGGGGTGCCCTCCACCAATTCCAACCGTCCCAGCGTCCGCAGCCACGCCCCGGCAAGGGCGGCCTCCTCGGCACCCGGCTCGTGGTCCGCACGCCCGTCCGCCCCGGGGGCGGCACGGTCACCGGGGGACACGACCGGGGGGGAGGCCGGCGGGGTGGCTCCGGCACGGCGGATCATGACGGCGCTACTGGACGGCGTAGCCGAAGATGATGTCCATCTCGTCGGTGGACAGCAGCCCGAACCGCACTGTCCGGTCGGTCACGTTGTTCCAGGTCACCACCGACACCAGCGCATCGCCGGGCTCCAGCACGAGGGGGGTGGCGAACTGCTGGAAGGCCGGGTGCTCCCAATCGGTGTTGGTGTAGACCACGGACTCCGCGCCCGACGCGCGCCGCACGCGAATCTCGAAGCGCTCCCCCAACGCGTGCATGTGCGAGGTGAGGGCGAGGATCGTGGTGCGCGCGGCCACCGGGAACGCGGTGCGGACCGTGGTCCGCTGCCCCGGCGGGAGCGAGAAGCTGGTGTTGGCCAGGTTGAGGGTGGTGGCCACCGCCTGCACCTGGCTGCGGTCCACCGTGTACAGGTTGGCGAACGCCTGCCCCGGCAGCCCCACCGGCGCCCGGTTCACGTAGTGCACGTTCATGTCCAGCGCCGCATTGGCGGGCAGCCGCAGCGCCACGCCAGGCGGAAAGCGGAAATCCGACTCGGGGGTCATCGCGCCGGCGAAGTACACGTGGCACGCCATGGGGAGCATGTTCACCACGTTGGTGGAGCCGTCGGCGTTGCGCAGGTCGCGCACCATCCCCACCGGGGGACGCCCATTGCAGGGGAAGGCGGTCTTCGCCTCGTCGAAGGTGTAGAGGAGCAGGTGGTGGCTGCCGGGGCGCATCCGGGTTTCGATGCGGTTCACGTACAGGTCACTGGCGTTCCCCAGGCGGCGGTATACGAACAGCTCCCGCTCCAGGTTGGGAAAGACGGTGAAGCTGTCCACCGCCAGCTGGATCCCCGCGCCCGTGGGGGGAGGCGCCAGCGGGGTGAAGGTGGCCATCTGCTGGCGGCGGTCGGCCAGCACGACGGTGTCCACCACCGTGCCCGTGCGCGGCGCGCCGGCCTCGATCCACCGGCGCACGTATTCCAGCTGGCCGGCGGTGAGCCCCTGGGTGGTCCCCATGGGCATGAGGTTGCCGTAGTCGCGGCTGTGGTGCCCCGGCACCCACGCCACCTTGTGGTACAGCAGCGAGCTGTCGGCCCGGTAGGGGCGCACGCGCTGGAAGCCGTCGGCGCGCGCCACCAGCTGCAGCGACGGCGCCCCCACCAGCTGCTGGTAGGCGGAGTCGGCGGTGAGCACCAGCCCCGACTGCCGCGCGCCACTGCTGCCGCTGGTGTGGCAGGCGGCGCACTGCGGCGTCAGGATCTCCCGCTGGATGCGCGCAAAGGTCCCCTCGGCCTCGGCCGGGGCGCCCGGGGTGCCGTCGGCACCGCCGCAGGCGGTTGCGGCCAGCAGGGCCAGCAGGAGGGGGGCGGGTGGGCGGGACACCGGACGAAACGGGAGCATGGCCACCGGGACGCGGAATGGGGACGCTGCAGGAATGGCACAGGCCGGCCCGCACGCGCGAGGCCGAACGCGATAACTTATCGCGATGACGACCTCCACACTCCCCGGCCTGGCCGGCTGGATCCTGGTCACGGCGCTGGCGGCGGTCAGCGGCTCGGTCACGGCGAAGACGGCGGCGGGGTTCTACGCGCAGCTGGACAAGCCGTCATGGGCGCCGCCGCCCTGGCTGTTCGGGCCGGCGTGGCTGGTGCTGTACGTGTGCATGGGGACCGCCGCCTGGCGCATCTGGCGCCCGGCGGGGTTTGCCGGGGCCGCGGGACCACTGGCGCTGTACGGGGCGCAGCTGCTGCTCAACGCCGCGTGGACCTGGTTCTTCTTCGTGCGGCGGACCGGGCGAGGGGCCACCGTCGAGGTGCTGGCGCTCTGGCTGGCCATTGCCGTCACGCTGGTGGTGTTCTGGCAGCGCGACCTGGTGGCCGGGCTGCTGTTTGTCCCCTACCTGGCGTGGGTGACCTTCGCCGCCGCGCTCACCATCAGCTGCTGGCGCCGCAACCCCACGCTGCTGTAGCCGGGCACGACGGCGGGGGGGCGGGTGGAACGGATGTTGCCCCGCCACCCGGGCATGACACTGGCCGTGCTGCTCTGGTTCATCGGGGGCGCCCTGATGATGGGGGGGATGGTGGGGTGGCTCCTGTGGCGGGTGAGCCGCCCCGTGACCACGGTGCCGCGTGACGGTCCGCGGGTGCAGCCCCTGTTCATGCGGGCGCCCACTCCGGCCGGTGGCGCGTCCGCGTCCCCCGACGGTCTCCCTCGGCGCCCCGACAGCGCCCTACTGCACCCGGAACAGGTAGCTCAGCTTCAGGAAGAACGCATCGTTGCTCCGGCGGAGCGTTTCCGCCCCGCCGGGACGATCGGCCCGCAGCAGGTCCCCGTACCCCATGTAGAACACCGTGCCGGGGGAGGGGAGGTACGAGACGAGGAAGTCCAGCCGGGCGCGCGTGCGCTCAAACGCGGTCGCCGGGCGCAGCACCCCGCCGGGGCTGCGGAGGAACACCGGCAGCCCGGTGCGTGAGTCGTCGCGCAGCGCGTCCTGCTCCACGTCGGCCACCTCGCCGATGGCCCGCACGAACAGCCAGCGGGTGACCTGGTACTCGGCGCGCAGTCGCCGCGTGTTGCGCAGCAGCACCCGCGTGCCGTCGGTCTTGCGCCGGAACGACTCGTACACCCAGGTGGCCGCCACCCGCAGCTGCTCGGTGGGGCGGAGGGTGAGCGTCTCCTGCACGTTGAGGATCCGCGCCGAACTCCACTCGGGGAAGTTCTCGTCCTGGCCGTAGATGAGCACCGAGGTGAGGCTGCCGCGCCGGAACTCGGGGGTGGTCAGCGACAGCACGCCGTCGAGGTTGGGGAGCACGGCCGTCCCGGTGTACGGGAGGGTATCCACCCGCGCACTCTCCGCCCTGGGGCGCAGCAGCGCATAGTCGCGGTAGAGCCCCGGGTCGAATCCGAAGCGCTCCAGCAGCAGCTGCGCCCCCAGCTGCCACCCGCCCCGGAACCGTGTGCTGGTGCGCAGGTGCAGCTGCTCGTCCTGCGACTGCCGGCGGCGCACGAACTCGGTGTACTGCCACCGCCCCAGCAGGTAGACCTCGGGGCTGAACACCTCCACCAGCGCGCCTGGCGCCCCGAAGCGGTTCCACCGCTGCGTCATGGAGAGGTTGACCACCCCCGGGCGCGCGATGAAGCCGCTGTGCGCCTCGAATTGGTTGCTGATGGCGTTGAAGGCATAGCGGGCCACGTACTGGCGGCCGTTGCGCGCGAGGGACACGTCGGCCAGCGGGGCGCGCACCACGGCGCCGTCGGCATGGCGGGTGAAGCTGCCCGCCCCCTGCCACTGCAGGCTGGTCACGCCGCGCACCAGGCGCCCGTCCAGCCCCAGCACGCGGTTCCAGCCCCCGCCTTCGCTGCGGTCGGTGAACACCATCCCCACGCGGCTCTGGCGGCCCACGTCGCGCTGCACGCGCAGGATCCCGAATTGCGGGGCGTCCATCCGGTTGGCCGAGGCGTCCCGGCTGTCCACCGCGGCCATGATGCCGATGTCGAACCCCTCGTGCTTGCCGGTCAGCTTGGCGGCGGCCACCGGCTGCACGATGCGCCGCGTGTAGATGAGCCGGTTGGGGGTGGTGAACTGCTCCTGGCTCTCGAGGAAGAAGGGACGGCGCTCGGGGAAGAACACCGCCACGCGCGGGTCCAGCGAATACTGGGTGGCGTCGGCCTCCACCTGGGAAAAGTCGGGGTTGGCGGTGCCCGACAGCGTGAGGTTGCTGGTGACTCCCCAGCGCACGCTCCCCCCCAGCTCGTGGGCGGGGGCCGCGTAGCGCCAGGGGACCGCCCCGGTGGCGGGGGTCGGCGTGCCGGGGGCGCCCAGCACGCTGGAGGTGACCGTGGGGATGAGGTCCAGCGTGAGGCCGCGGGCCAGGTCGCGCAGTCCGGTCAGCGTCCCCGACTGCGCCAGGAACGACGCGCTGGCGCGGCGGGCCGGCGTCCAGGTTTCCTCATGCCCCGTGGCCTGCACGGTGCGCACCACGTTGAGCTGCCAGGTGAGGGCGTCGGCGCGCCGGTAGCGCAGGCTCTTGAAGGGGATGGCCAGCTCCACCTCGTACCCGTAGGGGGTGAGGCGCCCCTTGGACTGCCACACGTAGTCGGGGGCCACGTCGGTGGCCTCGCGGGCCTTCGTGGTGCCCGAGGAGAGGAATCCGCCGCCGCCCTGGGCCCCCGTCTCGGTGAGCACCCCGTCGCTCTGGATGCCGAACGGATTCACCGCAAACACCAGCGCCTGCCGGCTGTCGTTGTACGTCCCCAGGAAGAGCTGGATGTTGTCGTCCTGGGTGATCTTGTCGCGGTCAGCCAGGGTGGCGCGCACGCTCCCCTCGGGCGCCCAGGCCCGGATCCCCACGTGCAGCGCCGTGGCCGAGTACCACACCAGCACCTCGGTGCTGTCGCGCGCGGCCACCTGGTCGTCCGGGAAGAACTGCGAGAAGCCGGTGAGGATGGCGGCCTGGCGCCAGGTCGCCTCGGTGAGATTGCCGTCGACGGTGGTGGTCCCGTCCAGCCGCGGAATGGGGACCGCGCGCCCCCCCAGGCGCCCATGGAACACCCCCCCGGGCGCCACCGCCGCTGGGGGCGGTGGGGGCGCCGCCGGCTGGGCCCCCACCGCCATGGGGGCGCCGACAAGGGCAAGGACCAGCAGGGCGGGGACCGAAAGGCGCACGGGGGGCGGGCAGGCGTGAAGGAGGGGTGGCCGCACCCGGGGGGCGGGTCGGTACCTGATCGATACGCCCTTGCCCGCAGTCACGTTGCGCCCGGCTGTTCCGTTGCCAATCATTCCCTCGAACGTATAGGGAAGCAAGCGGTTGGCCGCATCCTTCGTCCCCGCCCTGCCGGGTTCCCCTCATGGCGTACCTTCGTTGCACCGCCTGCGGCGCCAAGGCGCTGCGGGCGGCCACCCAGTGTCCGCGCTGCACCGTCCCCTTTGCGCTCAGCGATGCGCAGGGGCGGCGCGTGGCGCTGCGCGAGTGCCGCGGGTGCGGATACCTGCACCGGGTGGACACGCCCTGCCACTGGTGTGGCGTGCTGCCCCCGCCGGCGTGGCGCCAGCCGACCGTGCGGCGGCGCGTGGCCGTGGCGGTCGTGACGCTGATGGCCGCAGGTGCCGGTTGGGGCGCGGCGGCGTCCGGGCGGCTGCCGGGGCTGGGCGACCGCGCGCCCGTGGCGCGCCCGGCGCTGGTGGCGGAGACCCCGGTGGCCGAGACGCCGGTGGCCGAGGCGCCCATGATGGCGGCGACCGTCCTCCCGGTTGCGGAGACGGCGCCGGATGGCGGCGTGCCGACGGCGCCGGTCGCGGCGGCTGGCGCGCCTCCCGCCGCGTCTCCCGCTGCGCCTCCCGCTGCGTCTCCCGCTGCCCGCGACAGCGTGCGGTGGGTGTCCGCCGTGGCGCGCACCTGGGTGAACGTGCGCCGCGACGCGTCGCGCGATGGCGAGGTGGTGGGGGTCATCAAGCCGGAGAGCCGCGCGTGGCTGGAGCACGGCCGCGCCGGGTGGCGCCGGGTGCGGGCCCAGGATGTCCGCGGGTGGGTGGACCCGCGCCTGTTCGAGGCGGACTCGGTCGCGCGCCGTGGCGGGTGACTGGAGGCGGGCACGCCGCGCCTTCACCCTCATCGAGGTGCTGGTGGTGGTGGTGGTGATCGCCCTGCTGGCCACCTTCGTGGCCCCCAACCTGTTCAGCCGCGTGGGGGATGCCCGCGTGGCGGCGGCCAAGGCGCAAATTGAGGCGCTGGCCACTGCCCTCGATGGCTACCGGCTGGACCATGGGCGCTATCCCACCACCGCGCAGGGGCTCAACGCCCTCTGGGAGCGCCCCACCGTGGATCCGCCCCCCACCTGGACGCGCCCGTACCTGCGCAAGGCCGTGCCGCTGGATCCGTGGGGACACGCCTACGCCTACACCGCGCCCGGCACCGTCAACCCCGACGGATTCGACCTGGTGTCCTACGGTGCCGACGGGGCGCCCGGTGGCACCGGCGACAACGCCGACCTCACGAGCTGGTGACGGGGCCGCTGGCGCAGGCGCTCCCGGCCCCCGGCTGGTGGACGCGCTTTGCTCCGGCCCCAACCGGCCCCCTCCACCTCGGGCACCTGGTCAACGCGCTGTGGGTGTGGGGGGTGGCGCGCGCGTACGGCGGCCGCGTGCTGCTGCGCATCGAGGATCACGATCGCGGCCGCTGCCGCCCGGCGCATGAGGCGGGGATCCTGGACGACCTGGACTGGCTGGGGCTCGTCCCCGATGCCTGGAGCACCGCGTCCTTCCGCGAACAGCCACCCGGCGGGATCCCCGGCCATCCGGCTCGGCAGGGGGACCAGGGCGCGCGGTATGCCCTCGCGCTGGCGCGTCTGGAGGCGGCCGGCGCGGTGTATCCGTGCCGCTGCAGTCGCGCCGAGATCGCCCGCGACCGTTCGGCAGGCGGGGACGATGTCGACGGGGGCGAGGCCGGGGGCGAGCTCCGGTATGCGGGACGGTGCCGCCACGCGGCGGTGCCGGCGGCGGAGACGCTGGCCCGGCGGGTCGTGCTCGCCGACCAGGACGAGGTGGTGACCGACCTGCGCCTGGGCGTGCTGCGGCAGCGACCGGCCGCGCAGTGCGGGGACCTGCTGGCACGCGACCGCCACGGGAACTGGAGCTATCAGTTCGCCGTGGTGGTGGACGACCTGGCCCACGGCATCGACGTGGTGATCCGGGGGGAGGACCTGCTGGAGAGCTGCGGCCGTCAGCAGCAGCTGGCGCGCCTGCTGGGGCGGGCGCACCCTCCGCGCTGGCTGCACCATCCGCTCATCTACCGCCCCGATGGGCGAAAGCTCAGCAAGGCGCTGGGCGACACGGCGTTGGCTGCGCGGCGCGCCGCCGGTGCCTCCCCCGCGGCCTTGCTGGGGGAGGCGGCGCATCTGGTGGGGCTGTGGCCGGCCGGCACACCACTCCCGGTGGAGGCCGTGCCGGCGCTGTTTGCCTGACGATGGCGGCGACGGGTCGTTGCCCCGGCGGGGCTACCGCACCCCCAGCAGCCCCAGCACCACCAGCAGCACCCACTGCGGTCCCTTGAAGCCGTCGGCGCGGTCGTCATACGACTCCTCGCTGCCGTGGGCGCCACGCCCCACCCCGCCCCCGTCCAGCGTGATGGCGGGGATCTTCAGCTCCATCGGCACGTTGGCGTCGGTGGAGGAGATGGTGAGCGGCGCATACACGTTCATGGTGCGCGCCGCGGCCAGCGCCACCTGCACCACGCGGCTCGTGTCCGGGGTGCTGCCGGCGGGGCGCAGCCCGATGGTGTCGATCTTGAGCGCCAGTGCCGCGGTGGAGCCGGGCCACCGCGCCTTCTCCTCGTCCAGGGCGCGCCGGAGCACGGTCATCAGCTGGGCGTCCACCGCGGCCAGCGACGCGGCCGACTCGCTGCGCAGGTCCACGTCCATCACCCCCTCCATGGCGATGGAGTTGACCGACGTCCCGCCGCTCACGATCCCCACGTTGAAGGTGGTCTTGGGGGTGCTGGGCACCTGCAGCTGCGCGATCCCCGCGATGGCGCGCCCCAGGGCGTGGATGGGGTTGGGCATGCCGAAGGCGCCGTAGCTGTGCCCCCCGGGGCCCACATAACGCACCCGGTACCGGTTGCTCCCCACCCCACCGTTGGTGATGCCGAAGCCGGTGCCGTCCACCGACAGGAACACGTCGATGGAGTCGCGCAGCGGCCCCTTGAACAGCGCCCGGACGCCCCGGAGGTTGCCGGGCCCTTCCTCGCCCACGGTGCCCACCACCAGCACCCGCCCGGCAAAGGGGATCGCCCCGCCCACGAGCTGCCGCGCGACCGCCAGCGTCACCGCCAGCCCGCGGCAGTCGTCCCCGATCCCCGGGCCGAACAGCTGGGTCCCGCGACGGGTCACCTTGACGTTGGTCCCCTCGGGGAAGACGGTGTCCAGGTGGCCGCTGAGCAGCACCGTCGGCCCCGGGCGCGTGCCGCGCACCTCGCCGATGACGTTCCCCTCCCCATCCAGCCGGACTTGCTGCACCCCCAGCTTGACCAACAGGTCGCGGAAGGCCTGCGCCCGCACCGCCTCCTTGAACGGCGGCGCCGGGATCTCGCACAGCCCCACCTGCTGATCGAGGGTCCACGCGTTGTCCCGCTGCAGCGCCGACATGGCACGGGTCACGGCGGGGTGGGCGGCCACCTGATCCACGGCGCGCTCCGTGGCGGCCGAGGCGGCCTGCCCAGCGGCGGTGGCCAGCGGGAGGAGGGCCAGCGGCAGGAGGGCGCCCAGCGAACAGGCGCCGGGGCGCGTCCCCCGGCGCAAGGCGCGCCGGGGCGACGGGACGAGGGGAAGGAGTGCGGGCACGGGCAGGGGGGTGGCGCTGCCGCACCCGGGGCGCGTCAGCTGGTGATGGTCAGGGTGTCGCCGGAGGCGTTGACGGTGACCTTGAGCTCCGTCAGCGAGGAGGTCCGCTCGCCTCCGGTCCAGGCACCGCTGCTGTTGAATGTGGCGCCATGGTTGGGACAGCGGAACGCTCCCCCGGTGACCTGCACCGTGGATCCCTGGTGCGGGCACCGCAGCGAAAACGCCCGAAAGGTGGATGCGCCGCTGCGCACCACCGCCACCGGCAGCCCGGTGCTGGACACCTGGCTGATCCCCCCCACCGTGGCGAGGGCGGGATAGTCGGCCACGCGCACGGTCACCCCCGATGGCAGGACGCCGGTGGGGGACTCGCTGGAGGAGCAGGCGGCCAGGAGGGTGGCGACGGCCGCCAGCGAACCCTGGGCCAGGAAGTCGCGGCGGGTGCAGCCGCCGCAGGACGCGCGCTCTGAGGACATGGTGGGGAGGGAGGGTGGGGGGGGAGGGGTAGGAGCGAGTCGAGGTGGCACGGACGCGGCGACTACACGGGCACGGCTAGACAGGCACCCGCGCGCCCTGCCACCCCGCAAGGTCCACATCGCTTTCAAAGGCCTTGCCGGGATCCACCACCACCTCGGCGCCGTCGCGTACGATCGCCAGGCGGTCCATGTGCCGCGTGGCGCGCCCGCTGATGAACTCGCCGGAGGGGCGGTAGCGCGACTTGTGGCGCGCACACTGGAAGCCGCCGCCACGCGGCAGCGCCTTGAGGGCGGTGTTCTGGTGCGGGCACGACAGCGCGAAGGCGTACACGAACCCGGCCGTCCGCACCAGGATGATCTCCTGGTCGGCGTCGATGGAGGCGCCGTCGGCGGCGGGGAGCGGGTAGCGCACGGCACGTGCGGCGGGGCCCGGGAGCGCCTGCAGCGCCGTGAGGGCGCCCCCGGTCAACAGGGCGCCGGCAGCGGCCACGGTGTGCCGCACGAAGGCGCGCCGCGTGGCGCAGCCGTGGCAGGGGGAGGGCGTCGCGTCGTGGGTGGGGTGGGCCATGGGCATCATCCGTTGGACAGGAGCACGCCCAGCAGCACCAGCGTGCACCAGAGGAGCAGGCTGCGGAGGGCGGCCGCGCGCACGGCGCCCCACGCACCGGCCATCCCCGCCGGATCGGGGGGCGCCACCCCCTCCGCGCGGTCGCCGGGCGCCTGGGCGGGGGCCTGCCGCACCGCCGCCTCGGCGCGCCGCAGGAGCACGCCATTGACCAGCAGCAACGCCACGCCCCCCATCTTGCTCCAGTACACCGCCGACGCCGCATAGGTTGCCACATCGGCCGCCGCCATCAGCAGGCCGGTTGCCATGGTGGCCCCCAGCAGCGCCACGACCAGCGCATGGGTGGCGTGCAGCTCGTCGGCCAGGTGGTGGTGGTCGCCGGCCGAGACGGGGGTGGCGCGCAGCACGGTCCGGTCGGCGGCCACCGCCACCCCACCCCCCATGAACAGCGCCAGCAGGTGCACGGCCAGGATGGCCGTGGACAGCGCCGCATGCTCGCCGTAATACGCCGCCCACGGGTCGAGCCAGGCGGCCAGCGACTCAACCATCGCTCAGTTCCCCACCAGCATCACCAACCAGCTGGCGGTGGACAGCGCCATCGAGCTCACGGCCACGGTGCGGTGGCGCCGCCGTCCCTCCGGCGACTCCCGCGCCTCGTCGGCCAGCACGCTGCCGGCGTAGGTGAACCCGCCGCTGGCCGCCAGGAAGGTGGCGCTGTGCAGGAACCGCCGGACCCGCCCATTGGGGTCCTGTCGCCCCTCCCAGAGGTTCCACACCCCGGTGACGGCGTTGGCGCCAAAGAGGACGGCGGTGCTCGCCGCGGCCGGGGCATGCACGCGCCGCGCCCACGTCGGGGCGTCCCCCCCCTTGCTCAGCAGCTGGTCGCCCGAGAGGTACGACAGGGCGAACAACGGGAGCATCCCCCAGCTGAGCGCGCGATGCAGCTGCACCCGGGTGGCATAGCCGTCGCTGTACTGCACCGCCCGTCGGCGGGGGCGCGGCACGGTGTCCTGGCCGGTGGGATCGCCAACGGTCCGCCACGCCACGGCGGCCGGCCGCGGGGCCAGCGCCAGGGGGGCAGGATCGTCCCCGCCGGTGACGGGGGCGCGGCCCACGGTGACCTCGGTCGCCGGGAGGGAGAGCGGGTAGGCAGGGCGCACCGTGGTCACCGGGGACCCGGCCAGTAGCCAGGCGAGGGAGATGGCAGCGAGAGGGGACACGCACGCACTCCGTAAGCAGGGACGCGGCGGCGGGGGGGACGCCGCGAAGGTGGTGGCTCCGGGACATCCGGAATGTACGGTCAACGCGCGGGCCCGCGCGCCGGTTCGCCTGGCGGTTCGCGCGCGCGCACGGCGCGCGCGCCTCGACCATAACCCGCGCGTGGGGCGTTCCCCTATGTCCGTGCCGCCGGCATGGCGCGTTACCTTTCCCCCATCATGCCCCGCCTCGCCTCCCGTGTCCGCCTCTGGTGTGCCCTCCTGCTGGCAGCCGGCGGCATGGCGGCCACGGTGGCCGCCCCGGCGGCCGCGCAACGGGGGACGGCTCGGGGGACGTCGCGGGTGACCCGGTGCGAGCCGGCGGAGCGCGTGCGGGCCGTGCGCTTCGAGGGCGATCCCCGCCTCGACCGCGCCGTGCTGGCCACGCGGCTGGTGACCCGGGCGCCGTCTCTGCTGGCCCGCCTGATGCGCCCCTCAACGATCCCCTGCATGGACTCGCTGGAGGTGCGACGCGACGCCCTCCGCCTGGCCGTGCTGCATCGGCAGGCCGGATGGTTTCGCGCCAGCGTGACCGCGACGGTCGACCCGTCGCCCAAAGGGGGGACGGTGCGGTTCGTCATCACGCCGGGGCTGGAGGCGCGGATCGACAGCGTGCAGGTCGCGGGGCTCCCCACCACCGGGGAGGGACGCCGGGCCGTGGGCGCCCCGCTGGCGGCGCTCCGCGGCGCGCGCTACGACCGTACGCAGCTGGAGGCGGCGATCGACTCCGTCATGGCGCGCCTCGGCGATGCCGGCTACGCCCGGGCGCGCCGCCCGGCGGCCGTGGTCCGCCTGGATTCCCTCTCCGGGCGGGTTGCCGTGGCCGTGGCCTTCGAGACGGGGGCCCCGGTGGTCCTTGGCGCGGTGGAGGTGCAGGTGGACCCGCTGCCGCGGGCGCGCCCGCGCGTGACCCCGGCCGCCATCCGTCGCCTGATCGGGCTGACCCCCGGGCGTCCGTATCGCGCGAGCGCCATCACGGAGGCCCAGCGGACCCTGTATCGCACCGAGGGGTTCCGCCTGGTGGTGGTGGACACGCTCACCCCCCGCGGCGCCGAACGCGACTCGGTGCTGGACTTGCGGGTGGCGGTGGCCGAGGCGCGCACACGCACCGCCCGCGCCGGGGTGGGGTGGGCCACGCAGGACTGCCTGCGGGCGCAGGCGCGCGTGGTGGATCGCGGCTTCCTGGGGGTGGGGCGCCGGGTGGAGCTGTCGGCCCGCGCCTCCAAGGTGGGGCTGGGGGCGCCGGCGGACTTCGCGCCGGCGCTGTGCGCACCAGCGCTGCGCGTGGACCCGTTCAGCGAGCGCCTCAACTACTACGTCGGGGCGTCGCTCACCAATCGCACCTTCTTCGGCCTCCCCGTGGCGCCACTCGTGACGGTGTACAGCGAGCGCCGCGGCGAACCGTTCGCCTACCTGCGCGAGACCGGGGTGGGCGCACTGGCCGAACTGTCGCGCCCGGTGGCCGCCCGCACGCTGGCCACGGTGGGGTTCCAGTACGAGAACGGGCGCACCGTGAGCGATCCGGTGGTGTCGTGCACGCGCTTCGGGCAGTGTCGCCCGGAGGATGTGCTGGTGGCGCTGTTCGGCCGCGGGGTGGGGATCGCCAGCGGCGTGCTCACGCGGGATGCCACCGACGATCCGCTGGATCCCCGGCACGGATGGCGCGGACGGGTGGAAGGACGCACGGGGCGCACGTCGTCGCGGATCGAGGACGCGGTGCGCTTTCATCGCGGGACCCTGGACGTGGCCGGGTATGGCGTCGCCTTCGGGGGCACGGTGGCCGGTCGGCTGCAGTGGTCCCGCGTCTGGGCCCCGGGGGCGACGCAGGTCGATGGCGCCCCGCTGCTGCCGCCGCAGGAGCGGCTCTTTGCCGGGGGGCAGAATTCGGTGCGCGGCTTCCAGCAGAACCTGCTGGGGCCCCTCGCCTACGTGGTCTCCGACGTGACGAGCACCGTCCGCCCCGACGGGACCCTCGACGTGGTCGTGGCACCGGGCGCGGGGTACACGCGCGCCGTCCCGCGTGGCGGCACCGCCGTGGCGCTCGGCAACCTGGAGTACCGGCGCGCGGTGCGCGCCCTCTCCGAGCCCATCCAGGTGGTCGCCTTCGTGGATGCGGGGACGGTGTGGGAAGGGGAGGCCGCCCCCCTGCGGTGGTCCGCCGTGCGCGTCACCCCCGGCCTTGGCATCCGCGTGCTCACCCCGCTGGGGCCCTTCCGGGTGGATGTGGGGTACGCACCGTACGATCCCCCGGCCGGGCAGGCGTTGTACTTCGCGCCGGCCAGCGGCGGTGACGTGGGGCGCATCTACTGCGCCAGTCCGGCGGTGTCCGACACCGTCAGGGCGGCGGTCTCCAGCTGCCCCGCCACCTTTCGCCCGCCGCGCGGCACGGGGGTGCTCTCCCGCCTGGTGTTCCACTTCGGCCTGGGGCAGGCATTCTGACGACCCCGCCGGCGCCAACGCCCCCCGCTCCCGCCGAGAAACCCTCGCGGCGGAGCCGCCGCCTGGCCCGATGGCTGGCCGGCGGGGCGGTGGTGGTCGCGGCGTTGGGAGGGGGCAGCTGGGTGCTCCTGGGCACCGGCGCCGGCCGGCAATGGCTGCTGCGCGGGGTGCTGCCCACCGCCAACCGGCTGTTCCAGGGGCGGGGGACGCTGCAGGTGCGCCAGCTGCTCGCGCTGGGGCCGCGCCGCATCCGCCTGCAGGGGGTGGAGCTGCGCGATGCCGCCGGACGGGTACTGGTCGCGGTGGATACGCTCGACGGCGCCCTGGCGTGGCGCGCGCTGCGGCACCAGCAGATCCACCTGCGGCGCCTGCGGCTGCGGACGGTGCGGGTGCGCATGACCCAGGGGGACGACGGGGTGTGGGACCTGGTGGCCCTCCTCTTCGGGTCCGCGCCGCCGGCACCGCCGGGGCCGGCCGGGTGGGGCGACGCCATGCGCATCGACGACCTGGCGCTGCACGATGGCGTCCTCACGGTGGTGGCGCCCTGGGCGCCGCACCCGGTGTTTGCCGGGACTGCCCGCGACAGCGTGATCATGGTGCGCGACAGCCTGCACGACCTGCGACAGGATCGCCCGGGCCACTACCTCGAGCAGCGGGTGGTGGTGCTGCACGAGGCGCACGCGCGGGCGCTGGTGCTGGCCGATCCGGCCAACCGCCCCGCCTCGATGACGCTGGTGTCGGCCGTCGGGACCGTCTCCGATCCGCTGCTGCCCGTGCGCCGCGCTGCGGGCCGCGCGCAGTGGACGGGGGATTCGCTCTGGTTCACGCTCGACACCGTGGCGCTGCCGGCATCGCAGGGGACGATGGCGGGGCGCGTGGACTGGTCCCGCCCGGGGCCGGTGCGCTACGACGTCACGGGCACGATGGACGCCGCACTGGCCGACCTGCGCTGGGCCTGGGACGCCCTGCCGGCCGAGGGGCGTGGTCGGGCCCGGCTACGGCTGCGGACGCTTGACGATCCCGATCACCTGGCGGTGGCGCTGTCCGAGCTGGACGTGGCCAGCGGCCCCTCCCGGGTGACCGGCGCGGTCGAGGTGGTGGTGGAGCCGGCCCTCCTGCGACTGCAGGGGGTGGACCTGACCTTGGCCCCCTTGCACAGCGCCCTGGCCCGTCGCCTGAGCGACGGCGCGCTCCCGGCCACGGTGCGGGGGGTGTTCACGGGCCGGCTGCTGGCGCGGCGGGGCGGGGCGCTCACCGCCTTCCCCATCGACCGGTTGACACTGGCCTTCACCGATGACCGGGCCGCTGGTGCGCGCTCGACGGTGGTGCTGCGCGGGACCCTGGGCGCCGGCGCGGTCCCGGAGGTGCGCGCCCTCACGGTGGAGCGTAGCACGGTGGCGCTGGCCTCGCTGCGCCAGCTGGTCCCCGGCATGCCGGCGGTCACGGGGCGGCTGGAGGCGCGCGGCACGGTGCGGCGCGCCACCCCTCGCGGGATGGATGGGCTGGACGTGCAGCTCGGATGGACCGACGCGGCCGGGCGCCTGTCGGCCGTGCGCCTGGCGGCCGATGCCCGCTGGACGCCGCCGCGTGGAGGCGCCGCGATGGGCCTCCCGCTGGGGCCACGGCTGTCGGGGCGCCTGGCGGTGCAGCTGGCGCCGCTGGACCTGGCGGCCCTGGCGGGCATCGACTCCACTTTCGCCGCCGCGTTGCCGGTGCGCGGGCGGCTGCATGGCGACGTGGCGGTGGCCGGCTCGCTGGACTCGCTGGCCTGGCGGGGGGCGCTGCGTGCGGGGGCGCTGCGCGGTGAGGCCGCCGGCGACGACCTGGCGGGTGGCTGGCTGCGCGGCGACGGGGTGGCGCGCGTGGACACAGGTGGCGTCCGCAGCACGATCACCGTGGCGCTGGAGGCGCTGGAGCTGTCCCGGTGGATGGGGGACTCGGCGGTCCCGGTCACGGCGCTGGATGGCACCCTGACCGGCACGGTGCTGGTGCCCCACGACTCGCTACCGGTGACCGGTACCCTGCAGGCGGCGGTCCGGCAGGAGGCGGCCCTGAGCCGCCCGGCGCTGACCCTGGCGCTGGCACTGGACGCCACCGGCGACCGGGTGCGCGTGGATTCGCTGCACGGCGCGGCCGCCGGGATCACCCTGACCGCCCAGGGCGCCTTGGGGCGCCACGCCGGGGTGACGGATACCCTCACCCTGAGCGTGCGGGCGGACACCCTCGCGGCCGTGCAGCGGGAGCTCGACCGGCTGGCCGCCATGTGGCAGCCGGTGAACGCCGCCACGGCCACGCGGCTGCGCGACCTGGCCGCGCGCCCCGTCACCGGCGACCTCTCCCTCTCCGGCTATCTCATCGGCCACCTGGACGACGTGGATGCCACGGCGGCGCTGGGGGGACGTGACCTGGCGCTGGGCGGCGTCGAGGTGGGGCGCATCTTCGGCTCCGCCCGCGGCACGCGCCTGCGGTCGGCCCCGGCCTTCGAGGCGGCCGCCACCGCCGACCAGGTGGACGGCATCGGCGCGCTGCGCCTGGAGGAGGTGGAGTTCCGGGTGGTGCAACCCGAGCCGGGGCACGGACGCGTGGCACTGGACGTGAGCACCCGCGAGGCGTCACGCCTCCTGGTGCGGGGGCGGTACGACCAGGTTGATGACACGCTGGCGGTGCAGGTCGATTCCATCCGCCTGTCGGCCGGCGGGGTGACCTGGCAGAACGAGCGCGCGGCCCTGCTCCGCGCGGCGCCGGGACTGTGGCAGGTGGCGCCGCTCACGCTGCGCTCCTCGGCCGGCGGGCTGCTGGCGTTCGAGGCCGACATCCCCGCCACCCGTGCGGTGACCGGGGCGCTGCGTCTGGACCGCTTCCCGGTGGGCGATCTGGGGGCGCTGGTTGCCGGCACGCTTCCCTTCGACGGTACCGTCTCGGGCACGGTGAACCTGGACGGCACCCGCGCCGCCCCCCGGGTGGCGTGGGCCCTGCGGGGCGACTCCCTGGGGCTTCCGGGGGTCGTCCTCCCGCCAGTTCGCTCGACCGGGCTGTACGCCGACCGCCTGCTGGCCGCCAGCGCCACGATCACCGACTCGGCGGGGGGGCGGCTTGTGCTGCGCGGGGAGCTTCCGGTGGAGCTGGCGCTGCAGGCGGTGCCCGAACGGCGCCTCTCCGACCAGCTCAACGGCGAGCTGCTGCTGGACTCGCTCAAGCTGGAGGCGCTGGGGGTGGCGCTCCCCGGGGTGTCCCGCGCCACGGGCACCGTGAACGGGCGCGTCGCGGTGCGCGGCACGCTGGCGCGCCCCGTGGCGGACGGGGTCATCACGGGCCGGGGCCTGGGCGCGCGCGTGGACGCCGCCGGGGTCACCCCGGCCGACGGGCAGTTCGTGCTGCGGGCGGCGGCCGACTCGGTGCTGCTGGAGTCGTTCCGCCTGCGCAGCGGGGGGGCGCGCGACACGCTGGGGGTGCGCGGCGTGCTCCGGTTTCCGGCGGACTCGGCGCCCTCGCTGCGCGTGGCCATCGCGGCCAACGGCTTCCAGGTGGCACGGCAGCGGGACGGGACCGATCTGGACGTGAGCGGCGCACTCACCGTGGACGGGCCGCTGCGCCACCCGGTGGCGCGCGGGACGGTGATCGTGCCGCGCGCCAACCTGGTGGTGGATCCGCTGGCAGCCACCGATGCGCTGGACCTCTCCAGCGAGGCGGCGCGCGCCCTCCTGGGCGCCGAGGAGGTCCCCGTGGCGGAGACGGCGGCGCAGTCGCTGGCCACGCTGGGGCGCTACCTGTCGGTGGAGAACGCCCGGGTCACGCTGGGCAACGAGGTGTGGGTGCAGACGCCGGAGGCCCGCGTGCAGCTGGCTGGGGGGCTGGCGGTCACCATGAGCGGCGAACGGCTGGCCCTGGAGGGGGAGATCAGCGCGGCGCGCGGCCAGTACCGCCTCGACCTCGGGGTCGTGAGCCGCAGCTTTGCCATCGATTCGGGACGCGTGCGCTTCTTCGGCGCCAGCGCCATCGCCCCGTCGCTGGACCTCACCGCCACGCACGTGGTCCGCGCGGCGGGGGGTGGGGAAATCCCCGTGCGCGTGCACATGGGCGGCAGCTACACCCGCCCGGTGCTCACGCTCTCCAGCGCCGACCCGCTGTATGCCTCGGCCCCCGAGTCGGAGCTCATCTCCCTGCTCATCTTCGGGGCGCCCACCTTCGCGCTGGACGGGCAGAGCCGCAGCACCGTGCGCGCGGTCACGGGGGTGCTGCTCCCCTCGGTGGGGGGCGCGGTGGAGGGGGCGCTGCAACGGCTGCTCCCGGTGTTCAACACGGTGCAGGTCACCACCGCCGGGGGGCAGTCGTCGCAGCAGCTCTCGGCGCTGTCCCTGCTGGACAACCTCAGCATCTCCGCCGGCAAGCAGATCGGCGACCGGACCTTCCTGCGGCTCAACACCGGCATCTGTCGCGGGCTGGCTGGCGACGCGGGCGCGCGCGGCACCTCGCTCTGGTACGGCATAGCCGCCGAGTACCGGCTGGGGAGCGGCTGGCTGGGACAGGTGGGGGTGGATCCCGGCGCGGCGCCGTGCACGCGGCTGGGGGGCGACGCGATGCCGCGGATGCAGTTCGGCTTCGACCTGTTCCGGGAGTGGATCTTCTAGCGGGAGCCGGGGTGCGGCACCAAGGGGCACCCTGCCGGGGTCAGCGGGCGGCGTGCCTGGCCAGCGCCTCGCGCACCCGTGCGTCGGCGTCCAGCTGCAGCAGCGTCTCCGTGGCCGCCCAGCAGCGGCCCGCCAGGGCGACGTCGCGCGCCGCGCGGGAGGGCCTCGTGCGGCGGCGGCGCACCCAGTACCCCCCGGAACCCTCCAGGGCGTCGGGGGCCGAGGCCAGCCAGGTGAGGGTGTCGGCCCCCGCCTCCGGGGTCACCGACACCAGGTCCATGACGCGCCGCAGCAGCCGGCCCAGGCGGCCGTTGTTCTCGGCAAAGCGCGTACGGACCACGCCGGGGTGCAGGCTGTGCGCCACCACCAGCGACGGATCCAGCCGCTGCGCCAGCCCCTGCGCAAACCAGATGTTGCACAGCTTGGAGTTGGCATAGGCGCGCCAGCCGCCGTAGCCCCGGGCCAACGGCAGGTCCTCAAGGTCTACCCGGGCGTTCTCGTGCGCACGGCTGCTCACGCACAGCACGCGCGCCGGGGCGCCGGGGCGCGCGGCGGCCAGCAGCGGGTCCAGCAGCGCCAGCGTGAGCCGCACGTAGGCCAGGTGGTTGAGCGCCAGCGTGCGTTCCACGCCGTCGGCCGTGACGTCCCGCTCCAGGAACAGGGCGCCGGCGTTGTTTGCCAGCACGTGTATGGCCGGGTGGCGCGCCCGCAGGCGGTCCGCCAGCGCCGTGACCGCGTCGCTCCGCGACAGGTCGGCCACATCCCACGACACGGTGCCTGGGCCATCCCCCTGGACGGCCCGGGCGACGGCCTCGGTCTTGGCGGGGTTCCGCCCCACCAGTACCGTGTGGGCGCCCAGCGCCACGAAGCGTGCCGCGGCAGCCCGGCCGATGCCGTCGGTGGCGCCGGTGATCACCACGGTCCGTCCGGCCAGTGGGGGCTCTCCCCCGGGAGCGTACGGGGGGGCAGGGGGCGGCAGCGTCATCCGGGAAGGATACGCCGCCCCCTGGGCGGGCGTCAGTTGGCGAGGGCGGTCAGCGCTACCGGCGTGAGGGCGCCCACGGTGGCCGTCACCGTCTGGTTGCCCAGCAGCGGCCCCAGGGTCCACCGGAGCGTGACCTCGCCGGCGGCGCTGGTGACCGCCGTGGCCGGGGCGACGCTGCCGCCGCCCGTGGTCACGGCAAAGGTGACCGTCTGCCCGGGGATGGGGAGGTTGTTGCCGCCCACGACCCGCAGGATGATGGGGGTGGCCAGCGCAGCGCCGGCCCGCGCCACCTGGCCGTTCCCCTGGACCACCACCACCTCGCGCGGCACCACGCCCGTGGCGACCACGCTCACGGTGTCCACCCCCGCGGCGGTGCCGGTGAGCAGGTGGGCGGTGGAGGCGGGCCCCAGCGTCCACTTGGTCTTCACCTCGCCGTTGGCGTCGCTGGTGACGGTCCCGGGGTCCACGGACCCGCCCCCAGCCTGCACGCTGAACTGCACCGGGACCTGGGCCACCGGGGCGCCGCTGGCATTCAGCACCCGCAGCACCACCGGAAGCGGGAGCAGCGTCCCCACGGGGGCGGTCTGCTGGTTCCCCTGCACGATGGTCAGGCGCGCGGCGCCGTCGGCCTCCGTGGCCTTGGTGCAGGCGCCGGCCAGCGCCAGGAGCAGGAGTCCCCCGGCAGGGCGCAGGCGAGCCGGGCACGGATGGGACGTGGGGCGGAGCGGCATCGGGGAACCGGGGGCAGCGGAAGACGGCCAGAACGGACGCGCCCGGAGTCCCGGCACCGCGTCCCTGCGGAGCTCGGCGCCGCACCCTGCCGCGGCGTCACGAAGAGGACGCGTGAGGGGCGTTTTCGTGACCTCGTGACTATCTTTGGCGTTTCCCATGACCGTGACCCCACTGCACGCGCCCCGCGGGCCCCGCCCTGCCGACCCGGACACGCCGCCCCCGCGGCGATGGCCCTCGGGGGTGCCCGTGGAGCAGCCCCCCGCCCGCAATCCGGGGATGCCGCTGGACCTGGCGCTGGTGCGCGCGGTCCGCGTGAATCGCAGCGCCGTGGAGCGCCGCGTGGCCTCGCTGGCCGGACGCCGCACGGTCAAGCGGGAGTGGCAGGTGGCGTGGCTGCTGCGCGCCATCAGCTGCATGGACCTCACCACCCTGGCCGGGGATGACACCCCGGGCACCGTGCGGCGCCTCTGCGCCAAGGCGCGCCAGCCGGTGCGGCGCGAGCTGTTGGAGGCGGTGGGGATGGCCGACGTCGGGCTCACCGTGGGGGCCGTGTGCGTGTACCACCCGTTCGTGGCGGTGGCGGTGGAGGCGCTGGCCGGGTCGGGAATCCCGGTGGCTGCGGTGTCCACCGGCTTTCCCGCGGGGCTTTCGCCGCTGCCGCTGCGGGTGGCCGAGATCCGCGAGTCGGTGGCCGCCGGGGCGTCGGAGATCGACGTGGTCATCACCCGCGGCCACGTGCTGCGTGGGGCGTGGGATGCGCTGTACGACGAGGTGCGGCTGTTCCGGGACGCATGCGGCGAGGCGCACCTGAAGGTCATCCTCGGCACCGGCGACCTGGCCACCCTCACGCAGGTGGGGCGCGCCAGCCAGGTGGCCATGATGGCGGGCGCCGACGTGATCAAGACCAGCACGGGGAAGGAGGCCGCCAACGCCACCCTCCCGGTGGGGCTGGTCATGGCGCGGATGATCCGCGCGTACGGCGAGCACACGGGGCACGAGGTGGGGTTCAAGCCCGCGGGCGGGATCCGCACCGCCAAGCAGGCGCTGGAGTGGCTGGTGCTCATGAAGGAAGAGCTGGGCGACCGGTGGCTCCGGCCGCACCTCTTCCGCTTTGGGGCCAGCGGCCTGCTCACCGACATCGAGCGGCAGGTGGAGCACTTCGTCACCGGGCGCTACGCGGCCGCCCATCGCCAGCCCATGGTCTGATGCCCACGTCCCCCTCCGCCACCCCGTCGGTGCGCGCGATCTACGAGGCCATGGCGTATGGGCCGGCCCCCGAGGGCGACGCCCCCGTACGGTCGTGGCTGGCGGGCCATGGCGGCCGCTTCGGGCACTTCATCGGCGGCGCGTGGACCTCGTCCGAGGGGGAGGCGTTCCCGGTGGTCGAGCCGGCGACTGGCCGGCCGCTGGCGCACGTGGCGCAGGGAACCGCGGCCCACGTGGACGCCGCCGTGGCCGCGGCCCGCGCCGCCCTCCCCGGCTGGCGCGCGCTGGACGACCATGCGCGGGCGCGCCACCTGTACGCATTGGCGCGCCTGGTGCAGCGCCACGCGCGCGAGCTGGCGGTGCTGGAGTCGCTCGACAACGGCAAGCCGATCCGCGAGACCCGCGACATCGACCTGCCGCTGGTGGCCCGCCACTTCACCCACCATGCCGGGTGGGCGCAGCTGCGCGAGGCGGAGTTCCCGGGGCAGCACCCCGTGGGGGTGGTGGGGCAGGTGATCCCCTGGAACTTCCCGCTGCTCATGCTGGCGTGGAAGGTGGCGCCGGCGCTGGCGGCCGGCTGTACGGTGGTCCTCAAGCCCGCGGAGTTCACCCCCCTCACCGCGCTCCGCTTTGCCGAGCTGGTGGCGCAGGCGGGGCTGCCGCCGGGGGTGTTCAACCTGGTCACCGGGGACGGGATCACGGGGGCGGCGCTGGTCGCCCACCCGGACGTCGACAAGGTCGCCTTCACGGGCAGCACCGAGGTGGGACGCGCCATTCGCGTGGCCACGGCGGGCTCCGGGAAGGCGCTGTCGCTGGAGCTGGGCGGGAAGAGCCCCTTCCTGGTGTTCGATGACGCCGACCTGGACAGCGTCGTCGAGGGGGTGGTCGACGCCATCTGGTTCAACCAGGGGCAGGTGTGCTGCGCGGGGTCGCGCCTGCTGGTGCAGGAGGGGATTGCCGACGACCTGGTGGCGCGGCTCAAGGCGCGCATGGAGCTGCTGCGGGTGGGACACCCGCTGGACAAGGCGGTGGACATGGGCGCCATCGTGGCCCCCGTGCAGCTGGAGCGCATCCGCGCCCTGTGCGCGCAGGGCGTGGCCGAGGGCGCCACCTGCTGGCAGCCCTCGTGGACGGTGCCGGCGGAGGGGTGCTTCTTCCCCCCCACGCTGTTCACCGACGTGGCCCCCGCCGCCGCCATCGCCCAGCAGGAGATCTTCGGCCCGGTGCTGGTGGTGCAGACGTTCCGCTCCCCCGCCGAGGCGGTGGCGCTGGCCAACAACACGCCGTACGGATTGGCGGCCAGCGTGTGGAGTGAGACCCTCAGCCTGGCGCTGGACATCGCACCGAGGCTGGCGTGCGGGGTGGTGTGGGTGAACAGCACCAACCTGTTCGACGCGGCCGCCGGCTTCGGCGGCTACCGCGAGTCGGGGTTCGGGCGCGAGGGGGGACGCGAAGGGATGGCGGAATACCTCGTGACCCCCCTGGTGGACGAGGGCGCCCCGCCGCCGGTCCTGCCGGCGCCCGCTGCCGCGGCCCCGTCACCGGTCGACGCCCACGCGCTGCCGCCGGTGGATCGCACCCCCAAGCTGTTCATCGGCGGCAAGCAGGCGCGCCCCGACTCGGGTTACAGTCGGCCGGTGCTGGACCGCCTCGGCCGGCTGGCGGGCGAGGTGGGCGACGGCACGCGCAAGGATCTCCGCAACGCCGTCGAGGCCGCACAGGCCGCGGCCGGATGGCGCGCCCTGTCGGGGCACCAGCGCGCCCAGCTGCTGTACTACCTGGCCGAAAACCTCGTCGCCCGCGCTCCGGAGCTGGAGGCGCTGCTGGCGCTGGCCCCGCGGGGCGGCGAGGCCGCGGCGGCAGAGCCCCCCGAGGTGACGGCGGCCCGCGAGGTGGAGGCCACGGTCTCCCGCCTCTTCTCC
>JBILKP010000310.1:0-3400 GCA_044376625.1 Gemmatimonas sp.
AGGTGGAGGTGACCGCCTCCCCGCGCGAGGTGGTGGTGCACGCCTCCACGGCGGGACGTCGGGAGCGCGCCGCGCGCGGGCGGGAGGAGGACGGCGGCACGTCGGCCAACGGGCACAAGGCCGAGGGGCAGAAGGGCGACGGGCACAAGGGCGAGGGGCAGACGGGCAACGGCCACGCGCGGGTGCTCTGGAGCGAGTTCGGGAGCAACGACGTGTGGCGCCGGTTCGCGCTGGCCACCCCCATCGACGTGGATCAGGTCACCGCGCGGCTGGAGAACGGGATGCTGCGGGTGCGGGCGCCGCGGGCGACCTGACCGCGGGCGGCGTGACGGGCGGCGCCTCCGCGGGCGGCGCCTCCGCCAGGGCGCGCCGGATCGCGGGCTCCAGCGTGACGGGGCCGATGGGCCCCATCACGCGGTGCTGCACCCGTCCGTCGCGCCCGATGAGGATGGACGTGGGATACCCCATCACGCCCCCCAGCGCCTGGATCACGTCGGCGCCCACGATGGCCACCGGATAGCTGATCCCGCGCTCGGCCAGGAAGGCGCGCACGTCGGCGGGGTCGCCCCGGTCCACCGACGCCCCCAGCAGCAGGAAGCCGGCCGCGCGGTGCCGCTGCCACGTCTGCTCCAGCAGCGGCATCTCCACGCGGCAGGGGGCGCACCAGGTAGCCCACACGTTCACCAGCACCACCTGGCCGCGCAGGTCAACCAGCGACAGCGACCGGCCATCCAGCAGCGTCACCGTCGCCTCGGGGCGCGCGCGGTCCCCCGCCCGCACCCCCAGCAGCGCCCCCACGTGCGGCCACAGCCGCGGCGCCGCCCACGCCAGCACCAGCCACAGCAGGACCGTGGACCACCGGGCGCGAAGCCAGGCGACGCCCCGCGCCCCCCGCTGGCGCCCGCCGGCTTCGGCGGGCGTCACGGGGTCACCGTCCACCACTCACGGCCACGGCAGCGTGATCACGCGGTAGCGCGGCCGCTCCGCCGGCACATCCTCGCCGGCCAACAACCGGGCGATGTCACGGCGCGCCGCCGCCGCGTGCGCGCGGGCCGCGGGGTCGGCCGAAAGCGGCGCCGCCAGCCGCGCGTCCAGGGCGCGCAGCTGCGCCTGGACCTGCGCCCGCACATCCGGCAGCGCCTGGCGGTCCCCCGCCAGGTCCAGCATCACGTCCAGCGCCGCGCGCTGCGACGCGCGCTGCACCGCGCGGTGCGATGCCGCCGCGGGCAGCGGCGCCCCCCACGTGCGCCGCACCACCGCCGTCAGCACCTCGTCCAGCGACAGCTGCCCGGCGTCGCGCGCCTGCTGCAGCACCAGCCGCGCCGCCCGCTCACGGTGCAGCAGGTACCCCACCACCTCGTTAGCCAGCCCCCCGGCCAGCGTGATGGCGTCGAACGCGGTCCCGCCGGCGCCGTCAATCCACATCATGTCGTTGTTGAACCCCGGCGGCGGCGGCACCATCAGCGCCTGCACCTTCTCCGGCACCGCCAGCTCGGCGGGGGCCAGCGCGTCCAGCGCCATGGCCAGCGCACGCCGCTGCTCCGCCGCCGGCAGCACCCGCGTGGGCACCTGCCCGTCGCCGCGCAGCGCGAAGGTGAAGTCCATCCCGCCCACGTACTTGCTCACCGCCTCCAGCGAGTAGCGGTGGTGCAGGTACACGTGCGTGAAGCGCATGTTGAGCAGCGCCAGCGGCTCGCCGGGCTGGATGGCCCGCTCGTCAAACGCCGCCATCATGCGGCGGCGCACCTCGGCGCTCCGCTCGACGGCGTCGAACATCGTGGTCCCCTCGTCCCACCGCGTCACCTGCGGGATGGACCCCTCGGGGCCGGCGTACGTGTCGTTGATGAAGCGCACATTGCGCGCGTTCCCATCGCGCAGGATGCGGTCCAGCCCCGCGCGCTCCGACGCCGCATCGGGGTACCAGGTGTACCCCAGGCGGATGGCCAGCGTGTCCCACGCCCCCGGGCCGTTGCGCCACGCGTCGCGGAAGTCCAGCCCGCCGTCCTTGGCCGGCGTGATCACCGGGAAGGGGTAGTCCATCACCGACGAGCGCCCCTGCGACGAGGCGATGTAGTTGTGCGACAGCCCCAGCGTGTGCCCGATCTCGTGCGCGGCGTGCTGCCGGCGGCGCATCATCGCAAAGGGCTCGGGGGCCACGTTGGGGCCACCCGCCCCCGCCGCCGGCACGGCGCCGGCGTAGATGTTGTAGTCCACCAGCGAGCGCCACGCGTCCATGCGCACCACCGCGCGCACGATCTCGCCGGTGCGCGGGTCCCCGTAGCTGGGCCCCACGCTGGGACCGGGGCCGTTGCGGTGGATCCACATCAGCATGTTGTAGCGCGCGTCCATGGGGTCGGCGCCCGCCGGCAGGTCCAGCACGCGGAAGGCGTTGCGGAACCCCGCCGCCTCGAACGCCTTGGCCCACCAGTTCCCCCCCTCGCGCAGCGCCTCGCGATAGGGCGCGGGGATGCCGGGGTCCAGGTAGTACGTGATGGGGGTGACGGGCTCCACCAGCTCGCCGCGCAGGTACGCCGCGGTGTCCCTGGGCACCAGCCGCCACCGGTTCAGGAAGCCGCCCCGATAGGTGCCGTCAAAGCCCTGCGACAGGTCGGCAAACTGCGTCCCGCCGTAGCCGAAGCGCGGGTCGTACGCGCGCGGGCGGAAGCCGTCCCCGGGGAGCTGCACCAGCGCATGGTGCTCCTCGAAGGTGAGCGCCTTGGGGTCGGGCCCGCCGCCGCCGCGCCGCCCGCCGGCGGCGTTGTCGGTGACGAAGGTGAGCACGGCGTGCACCTCGGCGTTGCGCGGGTACGTCTTCGTGCGCGCGCCGTCAATCCAGCTGCGCGCCGCGTCCACGCGGTAGGTGCCCACGCCGCCCGCCGCCGCAAAACCGGGGGCCGCGCCCGAGCCGCCGGCGCCGCCCCCCTGCCGCAACCCGTCGGCCACGCCGTACGCGTCGGCCAGGAACAGCGACGTGGCGTCCACCGTCACGTAGCCCTCCCCCTCGCGCTCCACGGGGAAGCTCCCCGACACCGACCGCGGGAACGCCTCGGCGGCGGCCCGCTGGTTGGCGGCATCCCCGCCGGGCGCCCGCACGCTCCAGTTGTCGCGCACCAGCAGCACCCGCGGGCCACGCCGCTCGAAGCGCACGATCCCGCTGGGCCCCGTCTGCGCGCGGTCCAGCGCCCCGTTCCCCATGCCGGTGGCCAGCGTCACCTGATGGAGCACGTCCTTCCCCATCCACGCCGCCGGGATGTCCAGCAGCGCACGGTTGCGCATCTCGTCCACGCGCACCCGGAAGAACTCCGGGGCGGGGGGCGCGGGGGGCTGCGCGGGCGCGGACGGCGCGGCGGCACCAGGCGACGCGGCACCGGCCGCGGACCCGCGCGCCGGCTGCGCCCCG
>JBILKP010000311.1:0-3397 GCA_044376625.1 Gemmatimonas sp.
GGCTGCCCATTTGTCTAGAACTGGCGCTCCCGCTGTCCTCACCATTCCACCTGCCTGTACCGCCCGGTGTCCACTCATCCTGCCGTGTTGATGCGCATTGATTCGTCGTGGGGGCGCACGGCCCGTGCCGTGCTAGCGGTACTGGCCTTCGGTGTGGGGAGTGCGTGCGGGGCGTGGGAGGAGACGCGCACGGTGGAGGCCCCAGCGGGGCCGCCACCGGAGGCGCCGCGTGTACCGCCACCCCCGCGGCCGATGCGCATTGAGCGCATGACCGACTCGGCGCTGTGGGCCGAAGACTTGCCGCTCATGCTGCGCTATCACGCGCTCATGTCCGACTCCATCAAGGGGATGTTCGGCTACACCGCGGTGGGCACGGTGCGCGTTGGCGCGCTGCGCGACGGGGGGCGCGACACCACCAGTTTCACCCTGCCGGACGGCCACTACCTGGTGGCGGCCTTCTGCGACACCACGTGCACCGACGTGGACCTCCTGGCCTTTGGCGAGGTTCCGCTGCAGGAGCTGGGCCGGGACGTGGCCGACGACGACCTGCCGCAGCTGCAGTTCGACGTGACACGGCAGACGGGGGCGGTGCAGGTACGGGTGGCGATGGCCGCCTGCGGGCGCCCGCGGTGCGGCTACCTGGTGCGGATGTACCGGAGGGTGCGGGAGGTGCCGGTGCCGGGGGTGGAGCCGGAGGAGGAGCCGGGGCCTCGGGTGCGGCGGGGGGGGTGACGGGGGGGCGGTCGCCAACTCGAAAGGGGTCCGCTCACCCGTCCCGATACGCTCTTACTGTGCGGTACTCACCTGGCCGTCACCGATAGTCACCGCGGGCTGCGCCATGGGAAAGGCGGCGCTGGTGCCATGGCCGTTCAGCGACAGCGTCGCCACGCGCAGCTCCATGCCCACCACCGCCAGCATGCGCAGCGCCGTCTCCAACCCCACCTGCGCGCGGCGGCCATTCTCCGCCTCGTTCCAGAGGCGCACGCCCACGCCGGCCAGCTGCGCCGCCTGGGCCTGGGTGAAGCCGCGGGCGCGGCGCGCGGAGCGGAGGTGGGCGCCGAAGTCGGCGGGGGAACGGACGATGGCGGTGTTCACTGTGCCGGTTACGACCAATTGGGCAACCAGGTTGGAATTTGGTGCGGTCATGAATCACCACGTGGGATTGATTTCATAAAGGGAATACACCCGCACACACGTCATCGATTTCGCATGGAGCATGTTGGCTCCCTCAATGTTCCGTTTACGGAACATCATTCAAAGGCCTTTGGTGCATCCCGCACAGGCGGGACCGCTACCACCGTGAAGAAGCATCCCGGCAGGCCCATCGCAGCAATGCTAACGCACCATGTGGAATGCGCAAACGCGGAGACGTGCGGGGCGCGGCGTGATTGTCAGACCCCCGACGAAATCCACCGGCGATCCGAAGGCCGTCACAGTAGCTGCCTGCCCTTGTACTGAACGCCCTCGATAATCGCCGCAGGCTTGTTGCCAACCACAAGCACTACACGTGCCCGTTCATCCAAGGGTCAGGCGGCACTCACAACGAATGTGGTGTGCGTTGCCACAGCGTACCACTCCTGCAGCTCGTGGTACGGCGTCCCCAAGCCCGCCGTCAGTTCCAACGGATACCGCCCGGCGTTCACCGCCAGCCTCTTTTGCACGGCCTTGTCCACCTTCAACCTCAAGTCGTCCGCCAGGTAGGTCACCAGGATGGCCCTGTACGCCAACCCGGCGGCCACCGCGGTGCACTATTCCTGGTGCATTCCGTCACTGCTGGCTGGTGTATGGAAATTACCCCAGCAGCCGCCCCACCCGCAGCGCGTCCAGCAGCCGCTCCGTGTGCTGCCCGAACAGCCGCACCGCCGCCAGCAGTTGCGCCGGTGCCAGCCCCGCCAGCAGCGGCACCTCCTGCTCGATCACCAGCGACTCCCCGTTCGGACAGGAGTAGCGCCCCATCATCGCCCGCTCGTTCAGCCGGTACACCGTGCGGCGCCGCACGCGCACTGGCACCGACTCGGCGAAGCGGAACAGGATCATCAGCCGCAGCGCGTACTGCGGCCGGTTGAGGAATACCACCAGCGTGCGCAGGCCGTCGGTGGCCAGCACGTCGCCGTCGTCATCGATGGTGGCGTGAAACCCGGCCCCGCGGAACACCGCCACCACCCGCGCGGCGTCCCAGTCGGCCGCGGCCAGCGGCTGCAGCGCGGGGTCGGGGACGCCCCCCAGGTCCACCCGTCCGGTGGCCAGGTTCAGCGACAGCGACCGGCCGTCGGGCGCGGTGCCCATGGGGAGGGAATCGGACGGAATGGGGTGCGACATGGCAGCCTCCGGTAAGGGTGTGCCACCATGGTGCCACGGGGGTCTGACAACGCCGGCCGCGGACCCCTACCATGCGGCAGGATCGGCGTCCACCTGGCTCCCCTCGATGGCATGCCCGTTCCCGTGTGGAGGCGGTGCGGTGGAGTTCAGCCCTCCGCCACCCAGTTCTCCACCACCAGACCGTCATAGCCGCGGAAGTCCGCCTCATTGTTGGTCACCAGCGTGACGTCCAGCGCCAGCGCATGGGCCGCAATCAGTGTGTCCAGGGCATCGCGGTTGCGCTCCCGGCTGGCCGCCCGCAGCGGGCCATAGGCCCGTGCGGCCAGCCCCGCAAAGGGGGCCACCGGCAGGTCCCTCAGCAACAGCGCCAGCGCCGCCTGGTTGCGCGCCTGATTGGCCCCCGAGCTGGCCACGCCATACTCCAGCTCGGCCAGCGTGATGGCCGAGATCACCACATCCCCCACGAAGCAGGCGTTGAAGCGCGCTCGCACCTGCGGCGGCTGGTGCTTCATGAGGTAGATACAGATGTTGGTGTCCAGCATGTACCGCGGCCTCACAGCGCCTCGCGCTCCCCTTCCACGGTGCGGCCTCGCCCCTCCACCGTGAAGTCGGGGGAGAAGTGCGCCAGCGCCCCCAGCACATCGCCCATGCGCCGGGGGGCCGGACGGATGCGCAGCTCGTCTCCCTCGCGTTCAATCACCAGCTCGAGGTCCCACCGGCTGTACGCCAGCTCGGCGGGGATGCGCACCGCCTGCGAGTTGCCGTTCCTGAAGAGTTTGGTGGAGACCATGGGGGGCTTCGCCGTGGTGTAGTTGGGATGTATGCGTACATCTTCACTGCGGAGCGTACATCCCTGGATATACGCAGGCAAGGTGTCGCAGGCGAACTGCCGGCGTTCCCTCCATCCTTCACCCATGGCCAACCTCACCCGCCCCACCGATGCCAGCGTGGCTGCACACCTGGACGCCCGCGCCACCCCGGCGCAGCGCCCCGACTGCGACCGCCTGCTGGCGCTGTTCACGCGTGTCACCGGCGAGCCGGCGCGCATGTGGGGCCCCAGCATCGTGGGGTTCGGGCG
>JBILKP010000313.1:0-3395 GCA_044376625.1 Gemmatimonas sp.
GGTGGCCACCCCGGCCGAGGTGGAGGCCATGCAGGTCCTGCTGGCCAAGGGGCTCGAGGCCGGGGCGCTGGGGCTGTCCAGCGGGCTGGAGTACGACCCGGGGATCTACTCCAGCCGGGACGAGCTCCTGGCGCTGGCCAAGGTCACGGCAGCGGCGGGCGGGCGCTACATCAGCCACATCCGCAGCGAGGACTTCGCCTTCTGGCCGGCGATCGAGGAGATCATTGCGATCGGGCGCGAGGCGAAGCTGCCGGTGCAGGTCTCGCACACCAAGTTGGCGATGAAGGGGCTGTGGGGACAGGCGGACTCGCTGGTGCGGCGGCTGGATGCCGCGCGCGCCAGCGGGGTGGACATCACCGCCGACGTCTACCCGTACGTCTATTGGCAGTCCACGCTCACGGTGCTCTTCCCCAAGCGCAACTTCCGCGACCGGCGGGCCGCGACCTTCGCCCTGTCGCAGACGACCACGCCGCAGGGGCTGCGGCTGGTGCAATACCGGCCACACCCCGGCTGGGCGGGGAAGACGCTGGCCGAGATCGCGGCGGAGCGCGGGGTGGATTCGGCCACGGCGCTGATCGACCTGGTGGCCGAGGCGCTGGCGATGGAGGACTCCGTCACCCGGGAGAGCGCGACCGGCGGGGCGCAGGTGGGGAGCGGGGAGGTGGAGCCGGTGGAGAGCATCATCGCGACGAGCATGTCCGAGGAGGACCTCGCGGCGATCCTGCGGTGGCCGCACGCGAACTTCTGCTCCGACGGGTCGCTCGCCGGGGCGCACCCGCGGGGCTTCGGCAGCTTCCCGCGCATCCTCGGGCAGTACGTGCGCGAGCGCGGGGTGCTGTCGCTGGCGGAGGCGGTGCGCAAGGCGACGGGGCTGGCTGCGGCGCACATGGGCTTCCGGGGGCGGGGGACCATTGCCCCGGGGATGAAGGCCGACCTCGTGCTGTTCGATCCGGCCGCGATCCGTGACCGCGCCACCCCTGCCGATCCGCACGCGGTGTCCGATGGCGTGCTGCGCACCTGGGTCAACGGGGTGGTGGTGTACGCCGACGGGCGGGCGACCGGCGCCCGGGCGGGGCAGGTGATCCGGCGCTAGGCGTTGTTACCGCGGGTGGTTTTCCCTCTGGCGAAAGGTGCGTGGAGGGTACTGGCGCCCCTTTTGGCTTGATGATGGCGTGATGATGCCTCGATGCAACGCTCCTGTGCGGGCGGGCACGAAGGTGGACCCGCTCGGCCCCTCCCCCGCACGCCAGCCCGGCGCTGTCTTGATACCCCCCGCCCCGCCCCGTAAGCTCGGGGATGCGTATCGTCTGCATCGGTGGCGGCCCCGCCGGGTTGTACTTCGCGCTGCTCATGAAGCAGCTGGACCCCCGCCATGACATCACCGTGGTGGAGCGCAACCGCCCCACGGACACCTTCGGGTGGGGGGTGGTGTTTTCCGACGCCACCATGGCGCACATGCGCCAGTGGGACGCGGAGACGTGCGCCGCCATCGAGGCGGCGTTCGCGCACTGGGACGACATCGAGCTGGTCTTCAAGGGGCGGCGCATCCGCTCGGGGGGGCACGGCTTCGTGGGGATCGGGCGGCAGCGGCTGCTTGGGATCCTCCAGGACCGGTGCCAGGCGCTGGGGGTGGCGCTGCAGTTCCAGACCGAGGCGGACTCCGACCTGGACTTCCCCGACGCCGACCTGGTGATCGCGGCCGACGGGATCAACTCCAAGGTGCGCACGGCCTACGCCGACGTCTTCCGCCCCGAGGTGGACGTGCGCCCCAACCGCTTCATCTGGCTGGGGACGCCGCGCCGCTTCGACGCCTTCACCTTCGACTTCCGGCGCACCGCGCACGGCTGGTTCCAGGCGCACCTGTACCAGTTTGACGCCGAGACCTCCACCTGCATCGTGGAGTGCCCCGAGGCGGTGTGGCGGGCGCACGGGCTGGACACGGCCGACCAGGCGGCGTCGGTGGCGTTCTGCGAGGCGCTGTTCGCCGAGACGCTGGGGGGCGCCCCGCTGATCTCCAACGCGCGGCACCTGCGCGGCTCGGCGTGGCTCAACTTCCAGCGCGTGCGGTGCGCGCAGTGGTGGACGCGCAACGCGCACGGCGCCCACGTGGTGCTCATGGGGGACGCGGTGCACACCGCGCACTTCGCCATCGGCGCGGGCACCAAGCTGGCGCTGGAGGATGCCATCGAGCTGGTGCGGCAGTTCCGGCAGCTGGGCGACACGCCCGAGGCGCTCCCCGCGGTGCTGGACGCCTTCCAGGCGGCGCGGCAGGTGGAGGTGCTGCGCATCCAGAACGCCGCGGCCAACGCGATGGAGTGGTTCGAGGTGTGCGGCGCGCGCTACTGCGACCAGCTGGAGCCCGAGCAGTTCATGTACTCGCTGCTCACGCGCAGCCAGCGGATCAGCCACGAGAACCTCCGCCTGCGCGACCGCGCCTGGCTGGAGGGGTACGAGCGGTGGCTGGCCGCGCGCACGCCGCTGCCCCCGCAGCCCCCGGAGGCGGCACCGGTACCGCCGATGTTCACCCCCTTCACCGCCCGCTCGGTCACGCTCCACAACCGCGTGGTGGTGTCGCCCATGGCGCAGTACTCCGCGGTGGACGGGATCGCCGGCGAGTACCACCTGGTGCACCTGGGGGCGCGGGCCATGGGGGGCGCGGCGCTGGTGCTCACCGAGATGACCTGCCCCTCCCCCGCGGCGCGCATCACCCCGGGGTGCCCCGGGCTGTGGACCGACGCGCAGGAGGCGGCGTGGGCGCGCATCGTGGAGTGGGTGCACGCGCACACCCCGGCGAAGATCGGCATCCAGCTGGGGCACAGCGGCGCCAAGGGGAGCACGCGCCGCGCGTGGGACGGGATCGACCGGCCGCTCCCCGCGGACGGCCCCGAGCCCAACTGGCCGCTGGTGAGCGCCTCCCCCCAGCAGTACCTCCCGGGGGAGAGCCAGGTGGCGCGGGAGATCACCCCCGCGGAGATGGACGCCGTGCTGGCCGAGTTCGTGGCGGCCACCGAGCGGGCGGCGCGGGCGGGGTTTGACTGGCTGGAGCTGCACGCCGCCCACGGCTACCTGCTCTCCAGCTTCCTGTCGCCGCTCACCAACCAGCGCACCGACGACCACGGTGGCCCGCTGGCCAACCGGCTGCGCTACCCGCTGGCGGTGTTCCGGGCCATGCGCGCGGTGTGGCCGGCGCACCTCCCCATGTCGGTGCGGCTCTCCACGCACGACTGGGTGGCGGGGGGGATCACCCCCGCCGACGCGGTGGAGATGGCGCGGGCCTTCAAGGACGCGGGCGCCGACCTGATCGACTGCTCGTCGGGGCAGGTGAGCAAGCGCGAGCGCCCCGTGTACGGGCGCATGTTCCAGACGCCCTTTGCCGACCGCATCCGGCAGGAGGC
>JBILKP010000312.1:0-3395 GCA_044376625.1 Gemmatimonas sp.
ATGCGTGGCGGTGATGGTGTAGCCGGTGGCCGTGAGGGCCGAGACGGCCAGCGTCACGCCCGTGGAGCCCGTGGGAGCCGTGAAGCCGACATACGTGTTGTTGTCCGCGAAGAACCCCTCGGCGGTGCTCACCCCCCGCTTGAGGTCGGACTTCATGGCGGTGATGTACGCCTTGCGCTTGGTGTCGGCGAACTTCGGGATCGCGATGGCGGCCAGGATGCCGATGATCACGACCACGATGAGGAGTTCGATGAGGGTGAAACCCTTGCGCGTGCGCTGCATGGTGGTGCTCCGAAAGGGGGGGGTGAAGTGCGAGGCGGTGGCAGTGCCCCGCCCGCCTGAGGGTGGTGCAAGGGGCGTGCCATATGCCCGAGTTCGCCTTAACGCGTTTTACTGCAACGCGTTAACAAGATGGACCGACCGAATGGAGCGCCGCGCAGTACGGTGTGCTGCAGCGGCCGCCGCACTTTGCAACGCCGGTCCGCTGGCGCGGAGCCCTCAGGGGTGCCGGGCGCCCCGGGAGAAGGAAACCCGCCGCCGCGGGGCCGCGCGTACCGCGCCGTCGCCAGTGGCATCCTGGCACCGCACACTCCCGCGCCGGCCGCTACTTGCAGTTCGGGCCGCCGGGGACTCCTTCGTCCAGACCTGCAGGGACCTGCGAGCCGGCGCCGGCCCGACACTCCGCCCCGGGAGCCGAACCATGCACCGCGCGGGCGCGCCAGCCGGTGGCATTGGCGACGTCCACCGTCACCGACAGCCCCGTGAGCTCCCCTTCATCAGGGAGCGAGGCTGCACAGGCCATGGCCGGCGGGCAGGAGGAGTAGCTCCCCCGATCGGCGAAGCGCAGCTCCATGTCCAGCGCCGTCGTGCGCAGCGCGGCCTTCATCTCCGCCACATACGCCACCCGCTTGGTCTCCCGGTACTTGGGGACCGCCAGCGCGGCCAGCAGGCCGATGACCACCACCACGATCAGCAGCTCGATGAGCGTGAACCCCGCGCGGCGCCCCATGGGCAGCGCGGCCCCGGGGCTCACGCCCCCTCGCCGTAACGCGCCAGCTTGCGGTACAGCGTGGAGGGGTCGATCCCCAGCACCTCCGCCGCCCGGCTCTTGTTCCCCGCCTCGGCCTGCAGCACCCACTGGATGTAGGCGCGCTCGATCGCCTCCATGGTGGGGGTGGCCGGCGGGCGGTCGGACAGCAGCGGCTCGGCGCGGCGCTCGGTCACGCGCGCCGGCAGCGCCTCCGCCTCGATCACCCCGCCACTGGTGAGGATCACCGCCCGCTCCAGCGCGTTCTCCAGCTCGCGCACGTTGCCGGGCCACCCGTACGCCAGCAGCGCATCGCGCGCCCCCGGCGCCAGCTGCTTGGGCTCCCCCCCGCGCGCACTGCGCGCGAGGAACGCCTCGGCCAGCAGCAGGATGTCGTCGCCGCGCTGCCGCAGCGGCGGCAGGTGCACCGCGATGACATTGAGCCGATAGAAGAGGTCCGCGCGGAAGCTGCCGCGGCGGATCTCCTCCTCCAGGTCGCGGTTGGTGGCCGCCAGCAGGCGCGTCTCCACCGGCACCGCCTCGGTGGCCCCCACCGGGATCACCTCGCGCTGCTGCAGCACCCGCAGGAGCTTGACCTGCGTGCTGGGGGTGGTCTCGCCAATCTCGTCCAGGAAGAACGTGCCGCGGCGCGCCGCGGTGAACAGCCCCTCCTTGTCCTTCACCGCCCCGGTGAACGCCCCCTTCACGTGCCCGAACAGCTCGCTCTCCAGCAGCGACTCGGGGAGCGCCCCGCAGTTGATGGAGCGGAAGCTCTCCTCCTGCCGGGTGCTGAGGTCGTGGATGTAGCGGGCCACCACCTCCTTGCCGGTCCCCGACTCGCCGGTGATCAGCACCGTGGAGTCGGTGGGGGCCACCGTCTCGGCCAGCCGCAGCACATCGCGCCACGCGGGGCTGTGCCCCACCGGGCGCCCACCCGCCGCCCCGTCGCGCCGCTGCAGCGCCTGGCGCAGCGCCTGGTTCTCGCTGCGCAGCCGGCGGTGCTCCGAGGCACGCCGCAGGATGGCCACCAGCTCGTCGTTGCGGAACGGCTTCTGGATGTAGTAGTACGCCCCCGCGTTCACCGCCTGCATGGCGGTCTGCAGCGTGGCCTGCGCGGTCATGAGGATGACCGGGACGCCCGGGACGGTGCGCCGCGCCGCCTCCAGCACCTCCACGCCCCCCACCTCGGGCATGCGGATGTCGGTGAGCACCACGTCGGGGGCCTCCGCCTCCAGCTGGGCCAGCCCCGCCCGCCCGCCGTGGGCCATGACCGGGTGGAACCCCTCCGACTTGAGCAGGATGCGCAACGAGTCGAGGATGCCGGTCTCGTCGTCCACGACGAGCACGCGCGGCGGAGTGGCCGTGGTGACCATGAATCAGGAGTGAAGGGGGGTGGGCACGCGGGCGGCGGCCGCCGCGGGAGTCCCCCGCCGCGCGGGCGAGGCAGGGAGGAACATGGTGAAGCGGGTGCCGCGCGGGAGGGAATCGACGAGCACCAGCCCGCGGTGCGCCTCCACGGCGCGATGCACCACCGGGAGCCCCAGGCCGGTGCCCCCGGGCTTCCCGGAGACGAACGGTTCGAAGAGGCGCGTGCGCAGTGCCGGGGGAATCCCCGGGCCGTCGTCGGTCACGCTCACGGCAATCAGCGGCGGCGCCTCGGGGCCCTGCCCGTCGGGGACCGCAGGGCCCACGGCATCGTGCGGTTCCACCCGCACGCTCACCCGCCCCCCCGGCTCGACGGCCTGCACCGCATTGAGCACCAGGTTGAAGACGGCCCGGTGCAGGAGGTCCTCGTCCCCCTCTACCATGGGCAGCCCGGGGGTGACCGCCACCGTGACCTCCACGCCGTCCGGGCGCTCCGGGTGTGCCGCAGCCAGCGCCGCCGCGCCGCGCGCCACCTCGCCCAGGTCCAGCAGCGCCAGGCGGGACACCTGCGCGCGGGCGAAGTCCAGGAAGTCCCCCAGCAGGCGGCTCAAGCGGTCGGCCTCGCGCACGATGAGCGTGTGCAGCAGGGTGCCGTCCTCGTCGTCCTCGCCGCCAGGCGCCAGCCCCCGGCGACGCGCCAGCTGCTCGGTGGCACTGCGAATGGAGGCGAGCGGGTTGCGGATCTCGTGGGCCAGCGACGCGCTCAACTCGGCCACGGCCTGCAGCCGCTCGGTACGCACATGCAGCGCCTGCAGCCGCTTGCTGTCGGAGATGTCCTGGAAGATGGCGGTGGTGGTGTAGCGATCCCCCACCCCCGCCCCCTCGGCCACGGTGGTGGTCATCCCCACCTCCACCGCGCCCCCGTCGCGCACGATCACCCCCTCGGCCCGGGCCACGCGCCGCCGGTCACGCGAGGAATCCACCAGCAGCTGCGCCAACTCCG
>JBILKP010000314.1:0-3386 GCA_044376625.1 Gemmatimonas sp.
TTGCGCGGCTGCCGGGGGTGTGGCTGGGGTACGACGACAGCGGGCGCGGGGCGCCGCTGCTGCTGCTGCACGGCTTCCCGCACGACCGCTCCATCTGGGGGCCGGTGCGCAGTGCGCTGGCGGGGCGGGCGCGGTGCATCGCCCCCGACCTGCGGGGCTTTGGCGAGTCCACCACGCACGGCCCCTTCTCGATGGACCAGTACGCCGACGACCTGGTGGCGCTGCTGGACCGGCTGCAGCTGCCCACGGTGACGGTGGCGGGGCTGTCGATGGGGGGCTACGTGGCGTTTGCGCTGTGGCGCCGGCACCCGGCGCGGGTGCGGGCGCTGGTGCTGTGCGACACGCGCGCCGATGCCGACGACGAGGCGGGGCGGCGGCGGCGCGACGACCTGGTGACCGTGGCGCGGCGCGAGGGCGCGCGGGCGATTGCCGAGCGGATGCTGCCCGGGATGGTGGGGGCCACCACGCGCGCGCGGCGCCCGGAGGTGGTGCAGCAGCTGGAGGCGGTGATGGCGCGGCAGCCGGTGGCCGGCATTGCCGGGGCGCTGCAGGCCATGCGCGACCGCCCGGACTCACGCGACACGCTGGGGACGATTAGCGTTCCGGTGCTGGTGCTGGTGGGGGAGGAGGATGCCCTCACCCCGGTGCGCGACGCAGAGCGGCTGGCCGTGGCGTTGCCGCCGGCGGCGCGGGTGCGGCTGGAGATCGTGGCGGAGGCGGGGCATGTGGCGTGCCTCGAGCGCCCCTCGGCCACCACCCACGCGCTGGCCGACTTCCTTGCCACGCTGGACCGTTTCCCCTCCCCCCCTGACGCCCCTTCGGCATGACCGCCCCGATTTCGGCCAGTGAACAGACCCCGGCGGCGCGCCTGGGCGCGCGCCTCTTTCGCAACCGCAGCTGGCTGCCGGTGCCCTTCCTGCTGGTGCCACTGCTCTGGTCGGGCACGCCGTCGCGGGACACCTGGATCATCGGCGGGGTGCTGGTGCTGCTGGGGGAGCTGGTGCGGGTGGCGGGGGTGGCGGCGGCGGGGACGGTGACGCGGCGCCGCTCGCGCGAGGTGCAGCGGCTGGTGACGTACGGGGCGTTCGCGTGGTGCCGGAACCCGCTCTACGTGGGGAATTTCCTGGCGTGGATGGGCTTCACGGTGATCTCCGGCGTGCTCTGGTTCCTCCCCGTGGCGGCGGTGCTGTTTGCCGTGGAGTACTCGCTGATCGTGCGGTACGAGGAGGGGGTGCTGGAGTCGATCTTCGGCGCCGAATACCTGGCGTACAAGGGGCGGACGCCGCGGTGGATCGGGCGGCCGCCTGCCGAGCGCACGTCGGGGGAGCACAATTGGGGGGAGGCGCTGTGGAGCGAGCGCTCGACGCTGCTGCAGTACGCGGCGCTGACCGCGCTGTTCTGGTTCAAGGGGCGCGGCTGGGGGCTGTGAGCCCCGTGGTCGCCGCGCCCCTGGCGCCCCCGCGTCGGGTCAGCGGGTGGGGCGCCCCGGCGGGGTGGGGCCGGTGAACGCGTCCTTGTTCTTGCCGATGAAGCTCTTGAGCTGCACCGGCACGTCTTCCTCGGGGAAGATGGCCGTGACCGGGCACTCGGGCTCGCAGGCGCCGCAGTCGATGCACTCGTCGGGGTGGATGTAGAGCTGGTCGGCGCCCTCGTAGATGCAGTCCACGGGGCAGACGTCCACGCAGGACTTGTCCTTGACGCTGATGCAGGCTTCGGTGATGACGTAGGGCATGGATCGGGTCTCGGGTCAGGCTTGGCGCCGGGCCCCGGGGCGCGCAGGGCGCGCCGTCGGCGTCTGGACGCGAAAAGGGCGTGGGGGAAAGCTACGACCAGCAGGCGGGGGCCGCCACGGCTGCGGCGCCACGTGGGGCGCCACGTGGGGCTCCGCTAGCGGCGCCAGGGGGGGAGCTCGCCGTGCTTCAGGTCGGGGTTCTCGCGGTACAGCGTGAAGGTGCGGCCGATGACCTGCACCACGTCGGCCCCCATGGCGGCGGCCGCATCGCCAGCCGCGTCGCGCGCGGAGAGCTCGCCCCCACGGGCCACCTGGCACTTGACCAGCTCGTGCGTGCGCAGGACGTCGTCCAGGCTGGCCAGCAGCGAGGGGGTGAGCCCGGCATGCCCCACGTGCACCTGCACCGCCAGGTGGTGCGCCTCGGCGCGCAGCGCGGCGCGCGCCTTCCCGGTCATCGACATGCGTTCCCTCCAAGGGGAGCCCGGAGGCGGGAGCGCCTCGCCGCACAGGCTAGCGGCGCCGTCCGTCGTGGGCGAAGTACGGGTACGGGTTGAGATAGGGGCCGTCCCACCAGGTGCGTCCGGCGCCGCGCGTCATCACCTGGAAGTGCAGGTGCGGGAGCGAGCGGGGGGCGTTCCCCGTGGTCCCAACGTAGCCGATCACCTCCCCCTTGGACACCCGGTCTCCCACGGACAACCCCCGGCGGTAGCGGTCGAGGTGCGCGTAGTAGTACACGAAGCGCCCGTCGGGATCGAAGGCGTACACCACGATGCCTCCGAGGGTGCTGGTGTACAGGCGGCCGATGACGCTGTCGTCGGCCGCCAGCACCGGGGTCCCCTTGGGGGCCATCAGGTCCAGCGCCCCGTGGATGCGCCGCCCGCGCCGGGCCGGGTAGGTGTTGGTGACGTCGGCCACGGCCATCCCCTCCACCGGCACCATGAGCTGCCGCGCCCAGAGGGCGTCGAGGTCGTCCCCGGTGATGCCGCGCTGGAGCGGCTCGGGGTGGCGGGGGGTGGCGGGCAGCCGGCGCAGGTCGGGGGGGCGCTCGGGGGCTGGGGGCGGTGGGGCGACGATCTCGCGCGTGGCCCCACCGCTGGCGCACGCCGTGGCGCCCAGGGCCGCCAGCAGCAGCCCGCACGAGGCGGCGGCCCGACGCACCGCCCCCAGGCGGGGGACGGCGAGCGCCCCCGGGATCACGTGGACGGGGTGGCGTCGCGGAAGAACGGGGCCAGGAAGCGGAGCAGGTCTTCCACCGTCTGCACCTGTCCGCCCAGCGCATCGAGGTCGCGGACGCCGGGGAGCCGGGCGCCGGCCCGGTCGGCGATCACCAGCACGGCGTCCTCGAGATCCAGCGCCGCCAGCCGGTGCACGCGTGCCAGCTGGTCGGCGGGGTCCACCAGCGGGGCCCCGTCCACGTCGCCGTGCCGTTCGGTGAGGAAGCGGAACACCTGGGCGACCAAGGCGTCCGGATAGCGCCCCTGCAGCTGGTCGCGGAAGCGGGCCAGCCCATGCAGCTCCGCCGTTGCCCGATGCTCGGCCCGCACCCGCAGCAGCAGCAGGATGCTGAGCCCCAGCAGGAGGAGGACGGCAATCAGGAGAAGCCGCACGGACACCGGGTCAAGGAGCGAAGAAGGGGGGCAGGCCGTTGGCGGCA
>JBILKP010000315.1:0-3363 GCA_044376625.1 Gemmatimonas sp.
CGGATGCAGCGCCCGGATGCGCGCCTCGTCCAGCGTGAACAGCGCCGCCCCCGACGCCGCCAGCGCCCGCACCTCGGCGTCCACCGCGGCGGGATCCCCCAGCGGCTCCCCCGCCAGCGCGCCAGCCCCGGCGCCCACCGCGCGTCGCGTCACGCGCACCCGCGAGGCCACGCCCGGCGGGTGGTCGCACTCGTGCGTGACCCCCAGCAGCCGCGCCGACGCCCCCAGCGCCGCCACGATCTCCGTGGCGGCGGGGAGGAGCGAGACGATGGGCCCCGGCGACGGGGCCCCCTCGTCGCCGCTCAGGGCGCCCCCTGCCGATACACCTCGCGCCCGCCCAGCCAGGTGCTGCGCACCCGCGTGCCCAGCACCAGCTCGGCGGGGACGCGCATGATGTCGCGGTCCAGGATCACGAAGTCGGCGCGCTTCCCCACCGACAGGCTCCCCAGCTCCTCCTCCTGGAACCCCGCGTACGCGGGCCACAGCGTCATGCTCTTGAGCGCCTCCTCGCGCGTCATCCGCTGCTCCGGCAGCCACCCCCCCGCCGGCCAGTCGCGCGCGTCCTGCCGCGCGATGGCCGCATGGAAGGAAATGAGCGGGTTCACCGCCTCCACCGGGAAGTCGCTGCCGTTGGGGATCACCACGCCGCTCTCCAGCAGCGAGCGCCACGCGTAGGCGCCCAGCGTGCGCGTGGGGCCCAGGCGCTTCCCCACCCAGTACATGTCGCTGGTCTGGTGGCTGGCCTGCATGCTGGGAATGACGCCCAGCTGCGCGAAGCGCGGGAGGTCGTCGCTGTGCAGCACCTGCGCGTGCTCCACGCGGAAGCGGTGGTTGGCGGTGGGGCGCGCCGCCAGCGCCTGCTCGTAGGCGTCCAGCACCACGCGGTTGCCGCGGTCGCCGATGGCGTGCGTGTTCACCTGGAAGCCCGCCGCCAGCCCGCGCGCGGCCACGTCGCGGATATGCGCCGGCGCGCTGAGCAGCAGCCCCAGGTTGTTGGGATCGTCGCTGTACGGCTCCAGCAGCGCCGCGCCGCGCGAGCCCATGGCGCCGTCGGCGTACAGCTTGACGGCGCGCACCCACAGGTGCCCGTCGTGCGCCCCCGCCACCGGCCCCTTCGCGAAGTAGTGCGCCAGCGCGGCGGAATCGTCGCCGATCATCACGTACAGCCGCAGCGGCAGCGCGCCGGCGCCGGCCATCTCGTCGTACAGCTCGATGAGCGCGCGCGACGCGCCCGCGTCGTGCATGCCGGTGAGCCCCCAGCGGTGCATCACCGCCATGGCGTCCGTCAGCCCCTGCCGCGTCTCCGCGCGGGTGGGCTCGGGGATGACGCGCGTCACCAGCCCCTGGGCGCGGTCGATGAGCACCCCGGTGGGCGCGCCGGCGGCATCGCGCAGGATCCGTCCGCCGTCGGGGTCGCGCGCGGCGCGGGTGAGCCCGGCGCGCTGCATGGCCGCGGCGTTCACCCACGCGGCATGCCCGTCCACGCGCGTGAGGTACACCGGGTGCCCCGGCACGGCGGCCGAGAGGGGGTCGTGGGTGGGGAAGCGCGTGTCGCCCCAGGCGTTCTGGTCCCAGCCGCGCCCCTGGATCCAGGTGCCGGGGGGGAGCGTCTTGGCGCGCGCGACCACGCGGGCCACCGCCTCGGCCTGCGACCGCGTCCCCGTGAGGTCCACACTGCGCAGCGTCTCGGCCAACCCGGCGAAGTGCGCGTGCGCGTCCACCATCCCCGGGATGACCGTCTCGCCCCCGGCGTCCACCACGCGGGTGGCGGGGCCGCGCAGCGCCTCGGCCTCGCGCGCCGAGCCGATGAAGGCGATGCGGCCGCCGCGCACCGCCAGGGCCTCCACGCGCGGGCGCGCGTCGTCGGCGGTGTAGATGCGGGCGTTGGTGACGATCAGGTCGGCGGGGGCGGGCTGCGCGCCCACGAAAGGCGCCGCCACGGCCAGCACGGCGGCGAGCACCAGGGAGGCGCGGGGCAGGGGAGAGCGCACGGCGACAGGGGCACAAAGGGAGAGGGAGCGGCAGGCCGAGATGCCCGCCGCTCCCTCCAGTGTAACGCGATCCGGCCCGGCGCGGCGCACCCCGCCAGGTGGCGAGGGGCCCTCGAGGCAAGGGGGAGGTCCGAGGGGATCGACCCCAGCGGACCTGCCCCGGTCGCCGCCCCTTACTTCGCGGGGGGGAGGATCACGGCGTCGATCACGTGGATCACGCCGTTCTTGGTGGCAATGTCGGTCTTCACCACGTGGGCGTTGTTCAGCATCACCGTGCCGCCCATGAGCATGACCTTCGCCTCGGCGCCCTGCACCGTCTTGGCGCCCTTGCCGTCCAGCTTGACCACATCGGCGGCCATCACCTTGCCGGCGACCACGTGATACAGGAGCACGTTGCGCAGGGCGGCCTTGTCCTTGCCCAGCGCCTCGAGGGTGGCGGCGGGGACCTTGGCGAACGCCTCGTCGGTGGGGGCGAAGACGGTGAACGGGCCGGGGCCCTTGAGGGTCTCCACCAGCCCGGCGTCGCCGAGGAGCTTGGCGAGGGTCTTGAACGAGCCCGCGGCGACCGCGGTCTCGACGATGTCCTTGTCCTGGGCCTGGGCGGGGGCCGCAACGGCCATCAGGGCCACGGCGGCAACGAGCGTGGACAGCTTGCGCATGACAACCACTCCGGAAAGATCGGGGTCAGGGGATATGGACCAGTCGGTCCTATCCTGAGCCATATACTCCCCAAAGCCGACCAATGTTCCCGGAATTGTGGCGTGGGACGGCTGACCGGCGGGGCGTGACGGGTTCGTGACGCCCCGCGTGGCGCCTGGCCGGCTGCCGGGCTACAGCAGCCCGCGCAGCAGCACGCTCTCCAGCAGCCCCAGCCCGAAGTAGGCCACCAGCACCGTCAGGTCGAAGGGGCCCAGGGTGGGGAGGACCTGGCGGAGGGGGGCCAGGAACCACTCGGTGGCCTGGAACGACCAGCGCCACCAGCGGGAGTAGGGAGAGCCCCCCACCCAGCTGGCGATGACCCGGGCCAGCAGCGCCACCCGCAGCACGCTGAAGGTCCAGCGCAGGAGGAGCGCCAGCAGCGAGGCGCCAGCGCCCGAGGCGATGGCCAGCCGCAGCAGCTCGTCGCGCACCATCTCCAGCAGCGAGAGGAGCAGCAGGCCGCCCAGCACCACCACGGCCAGCATCCACCAGGGGGCGGCGGCGGGGGTGCCGCCGGCGCGCACCAGCCGTCGCTCCATGGGGGTGATGAGCCATGGGTCCACCCGCTGGCGCATGAGGCGGGCCAGGGGGGAAAAGGGGGAGAGGCGCCGCGTGCGGGCGCCCCAGGAGACGGTGGCGGCCACCGCCGCGAACACGCCAGCCCCGAACACCA
>JBILKP010000316.1:0-3355 GCA_044376625.1 Gemmatimonas sp.
CGCACACGACACGGGGCCGTTTCGCTTGCGCGAAACGGCCCCGTTCACACACCGCGAGGCGTCGTCGACCGCTGGGAGCGGCCGACGACGCGCCCACCGGTCAGTCGTCGCCCATGGTGAAGGCGGCGGGCTCGCCGAAGCTGGGGAGGAGCGCCTCGAAGCTGGGCTCGAGGGCGTCCGGGATCGGCTCCGGCTCGGGGATGGCATCCGACTCCACATCCACCTCCTGGTACCGGTACATGCCGGTGCCGGCGGGGATGAGGTGGCCGATGATGATGTTCTCCTTGAGCCCCAGCAGGTCGTCGCGGGAACCGCGGATGGCCGCGTCGGTGAGGACGCGGGTGGTCTCCTGGAAGGAGGCCGCGGAGACGAACGACTGCGTGGTGAGCGACGCCTTGGTGATGCCGAGGAGGAGCGGCTCCTCCTTGGCGGGGCGCTGGTCGGCGGCGACGGCCGCCTCGTTGACCTCGCGGAAGTGCGCGCGGTCGACGTGCTCCCCCTCCAGCAGCTCCGTGTCGCCGGAGTCGGCGATGCGGACCTTCTGGAGCATCTGCTTGACGATGACGCCGATGTGCTTGTCGGAGATCTTCACGCCCTGGAGGCGGTAGACCTCCTGGACCTCGTTGAGCAGGTACTCCTGCACCGCGCGCGGCCCCCGGATGCGGAGGATGTCGTGCGGGTTGACGGGGCCCTCGGAGATGCGGTCGCCGGCGCGGACGCGGTCACCCTCGTGGACGCGCAGGTGCTTGCCCGAGGGGACCTCGTACACCTGCTCCTCGGCGCCGTCGTCCACCAGCCACTGGCCGTTGACGACGGTGGCGGGGCGCACGAACACCTCGCGCTTGCCGCGCTTGATCTCGCCGAAGCGGACGAAGCCGTCGATCTCGGAGATCGTGGCGGGGTCCTTGGGGCGGCGCGCCTCGAACAGCTCGGCCACGCGGGGGAGGCCGCCGGTGATGTCGCGGGTCTTGTAGGCCTCGCGGCTGATCTTGGCCAGGATGGTGCCGGCCGGGATCTGCTCGCCGTCCTCGATGGTGATGACGGCGCCCACCGGGAGGATGAAGTCGCGGACGCGCCGCTCCTTCCCGCCCTGCTCCTGCCAGATCTCGATGTGCGGGTGCAGCTTCTTCTCGCGGTCCTCGATGACGACGCGCTGGCGCAGGCCGGTGAGCTCGTCGAGCTCCTCGGAGAGCGACTCGTCCTCGACGAGGTCGACGAACCGGACGGTGCCGGTGACGTCGGCGATGATGGGGTTGGAGTACGGGTCCCAGGTGAAGACGGTGTCGTCCTTCTTGACCACCTGGCCGTCCTGCACCATGAGGTACGCGCCCAGGGGGACCTGGAGGCGGGCCTCGATGGCGGCGCCGGGCTCGGCCGACGCCTTGATGACCAGCTCGCCCTCGTAGGAGGTGACGACGTCCTGCCCCTCGGGGTTCCGCACGGTGACCAGGCGGTCGCCGAACTCGATGACGCCGGCCTTCTTGGTGCGCCGGGCGGTCTGCTCGGCGATGCGGGCGGCGGCGCCGCCGATGTGGAAGGTGCGCAGCGTGAGCTGGGTGCCGGGCTCGCCGATGGACTGCGCGGCGATGATCCCGACGGCCTCGCCCAGGTCGACCATCTCCATGGTGGCGAGGTTGCGCCCGTAGCACATGGCGCAGAGGCCGCGCTTGGCCTCGCAGGTGAGGACCGAGCGGATGCGGACGGCCTCGATGCCGGCGTCCTCGATGGCCTGCGCCGCCTCCTCGGAGATGAGGGTGCCGCGGGCCACGAGCAGCCGGGGCTGCCCGTGCTCGTCGCGCTCCATCGGGTCGTGGACGTCCTCGGCGGCCACCGTGCCCACCAGCCGCTCGGCGAGCGGCTCGATGACGTCCTCGCCCTCCTTCAGCGCGGCGGTCTCCTGCCCCAGCGTGGTGCCGCAGTCGGCCACCGTGATGGTGACGTCCTGCGCCACGTCCACCAGGCGGCGCGTGAGGTAGCCGGCGTCGGCGGTCTTGAGCGCCGTGTCGGCCAGCCCCTTGCGGGCGCCGTGCGTGGACGAGAAGTACTCGAGGACCGAGAGCCCCTCGCGGAAGTTGGACTTGATGGGGTTCTCGATGATCTCGCCGATGCCGCCCGTGAGCTTCTTCTGGGGCTTGGCCATGAGGCCGCGCATCCCCGCCAGCTGGCGGATCTGGTCGCGCGAGCCGCGGGAGCCCGAGTCGAACATCATGAACACCGGGTTGAAGCCGCCCTGCGACTCGCGCATGGTCTTCACCATGGCGTCGGCGACGTCGGTGTTGGCGTGCGTCCAGGTGTCGATGACCTTGTTGTACCGCTCGCCGTTGGTGATGTTGCCCGTCGCGTAGGCGCGCTGGAAGCGCTCGACGCGCTCCGACGCCTCCTGCAGGAGCGTGGCCTTCTCCTTCGGGATGTGCAGGTCCTCGATCCCGATGGACACGCCGCCGCGGGTGGCGTTGCGGAAGCCGAACTCCTTGAGCCGGTCGAGCAGCGCCACCGTCTCGGCCAGCCCCGCGTTCCGGTAGCTCTGGAAGACGAGCTCGCCGAGCGCCTTCTTCTTCATGTCCTTGTTGAGGAACGGCAGCGCGGCCGGGACGATGGCGTTGAACAGCACGCGCCCCGACGTGGTGGTGATCCACTGCGCCGGCTCCGCGGTGCGGTCGAGCCACCGCAGCGGCGCCTGCCACCCCAGCTTCCCGTTGGCGATCGCCAGCTCCACCTCGGCCCGGTCGGTGAACGCCGGCAGCCGCCGCTGCGCCGCCTCGTCCTTCAGCAGCGCCTCGAACCCCGACGGGGCCTTGGTCGCCACGTAGCACCCGAGCACGATGTCCTGCGACGGCTCGGCCACCGGCCGCCCGTCGGAGGGCTTGAGGATGTTGTTGGACGACAGCATGAGCACGCGCGCCTCGATCTGCGCCTCGAACGACAGCGGCACGTGCACCGCCATCTGGTCGCCGTCGAAGTCCGCGTTGAACGCCGCGCACACCAGCGGGTGGATGCGGATCGCCTTCCCCTCCACCAGCACCGGCTCGAACGCCTGGATCCCCAGGCGGTGCAGCGTGGGCGCGCGGTTGAGGAGCACGGGGTGGTCGCGGATGATCCCCTCGAGCACCTCGTACACCATCGCGTTCTCGCGCTCCACGATCTTCTTGGCGCGCTTCACCGTCTCCGCCTCGCCGCTCTCCACCAGCTTGTGGATGATGAACGGCTTGAACAGCTCCAGCGCCATCGCCTTGGGGAGCCCGCACTGGTGCAGCTTGAGCTCCGGGCCCACCACGATCACCGAGCGCCCCGAGTAGTCGACGCGCTTCCCCAGCAGGTTCTGCCGGAAGCGCCCCTGCTTCCCCTTGAGCATGTC